>NZ_JAKJJX010000050.1:0-14901 GCF_022320765.1 Clostridium sp. YIM B02569
GATATATATTTAGGTTTTGAAAAAATTCCATTAAAAAGTGCGCTAAAAGCATCTATTGAGTTATATCCTGCAATACCAAGAACTATTGCAGAAACTACAAAACCAAAAAATATTGCAATGAATGTTGAAGTAACTGGTTTTTTAAGAATTTTTACTACTATCTTCACTATGTTTACCTCCCGCCATTAGCAAGCCTATTGTATTTTCATCAACTTCACCTTGTTTAAAAGTACCTACAATAGTTCCTTCCGAAATTACAGCTATAGTATCCGAAACATTCATAACTTCATCAAGTTCTAATGAAATTAAAAGAACAGCTTTTCCTTTATCTCTTTCTCTTATTAATGTTTTATGAACATATTCAATTGCTCCTACATCAAGTCCACGAGTTGGCTGCACTGCAATTAATAAGTCTGGATCATTATATACTTCTCTTGCAATTATAACTTTTTGCTGATTTCCCCCTGATAGCCCTCTGATAGGTGCTGATTCACAGTTATCAGGTCTTATATCATACTGATTTATAAGCTCCTTAGTATGAGCCATAATTTTATCTTTAACCAATAATCCATTCTTACAATATGGTTCACTTTTATATTTTTCTATTACCATATTTTCAGCAACACTAAAATCTAGTACAAGCCCACGTTTTTGCCTGTCTTCATGTATTGTTGAAACTTTATTTTTGATAACGTTTTCCACTGTAGTATTCTGTATCTCTACTCCATTTATTTTAATGGTACCTTTTTCGGATTTAGCAAGACAAGTTATAGCTTCAATTAATTCTTTTTGTCCATTGCCGTCAATTCCTGCAATACCAACGATTTCACCTTTACGTACTTTAAGTGATAAATCTTTAACTGCATCTAACTTTCTTTCATCTTTAACAGTTAAATTATCTATTTCAAAAACAACCTCATCTGGTTTTGCAGCTTCTTTGTCAACGATTAACTTGACTGCATGACCTACCATCATTGTTGCAAGATCTTCTCTTGTTACTTCCTTAACATTTACCGTATCTATATATTTTCCTCTACGTATTATTGTACAAACATCAGAAGACTCCTTTATTTCTTTTAATTTGTGTGTAATTATAATTATTGTTTTTCCATCAGCAATAAGGTTATGCATGATGCCTATTAAATCTTGAATTTCTTGTGGAGTAAGAACCGCTGTCGGCTCGTCCAATATTAATAAATCAGCTCCACGATATAAAGCTTTTAATATCTCAATACGCTGTTGCATACCTACTGAAATATCTTCAATTTTTGCATCTGGATCTACATCTAATCCATACTTTTTAACAATGTTTAATATTTCTTCTCGGGCTTTTTTCATGTCTAATATTCCACATTTTTTTGTAATTTCACTACCTAACACTATATTTTGTGTTACTGTAAAATTTTCAACTAACATAAAGTGTTGATGAACCATTCCTATTCCATTTTCAATAGCTATATTAGGATTTTTAATATTTATCTTTTCACCATTAAGATATATTTCACCTTGATCAGCTTGATACAATCCATAAAGGATATTCATAAGGGTACTTTTGCCTGCACCATTTTCTCCTAGTAGTGCATGAATTGTACCTTTTTTAATATCAAGGTTGATATTATCTAAAGCACAGAACGAGCCAAACGTTTTTGTAATCCCACGCATTTGTACTGCATATTGTTTGCTAATTTCCATACCTAATCCTCCTCTATTATATAAGGCTTTGCCGGCAAACCGTTAAGTTACCAGCAAAGCCTACCTCCACTACTGTCTTAATAGTTATTATCTACTTTAAGTTTAAATTATTATTTTTTTAAAAAGTCATTGTAAGTTTGTTCATTGTAAGGTGGAACTATTGTACCATTTTTAATCTTGTCTTGAACTTCCATAGTTGCTTTATATACTGCTGGATCCATATTTTTGTTTTCAGTCGGAATTCCTACAGCATTTTCTTTTAATCCATAAGTATAAGTTTTACCACCAATTTTGTTTCCACTCATAGCTTCTTTAGAAACATTTTCAACCGCAACACTTGCAAGTTTTAATGCTGATGTTAATACATTATCAGGAGCTAAATATGCTTGATCACGGTCAACACCTATTGCAAATTTATTTGCTTCTTTAGCTGCTTCAATTACACCTACACCAACTCCACCTGCTGCATGGAATACGATATCGCATCCTGATGAGAACATCTTGTTTGCAATTGCTTTACCCTTTGATGCGTCAGAGAAACTTTCAGCATATTGAACATCTACAGTAATATCTTTACCTAATTCTTTTGCTGCATATTGAACACCAGCTTGGTATCCATATTGGAATTGATCTATAATTCCACTTTTTATACCACCAACAAACCCAACTTTACCTGTTTTTGTTGTTTTAGCAGCTGCATAACCTACCATAAATGAAGGTTCTTGTGCATTAAACATAACGCCTGTAACATTAGCTGGAGTATCATCTCCATATGAATTATCAACTATAGCATAACTAACATCTGGATTTGCTTTTGCTGCCTTTGTTATTGCATCTGACATTGCAAAACCAATACCCCAAACTACTTTATTACCAGCATCAACAGCTTTATCTAGATTTGTAGCATAATCTGATTCTTGCTTAGATTCGAGATAGCTTGCTTTACCTCCAGCATTATTCTTTTCAAAATTCTGCAATCCTTCCCATGAAGATTGATTGAAAGATTGGTCATTTACACCACCTGTATCAGTTACCATTGCAACTTTAAATTCCTTATTATCACCAGTAGTTCCTTTATCGGTTGTCTTGTTTCCACTTGATCCGCAACCAGCCATAGTTCCCATAATCATTGTTGTCATTAATAATGCAATTACTTTTTTCATGATACTTCCTCCTATAAATTTTATTATTTTGCTATTTCAAGAGCAATTTTCATCATTTCTGTAAAACTTAATTGTCTATCTTCTGCTGAAAGTGATTCTCCTGTTAATACTGAGTCTGAAATTGTAAGTAAACATAGCGCATTCTTTCCTGCTTCTGCAGCATTCATATAAAGTGCAGCTGCCTCCATTTCTATAGCTAAAATTCCCATGCTCTTCCACTTTTCTGTTGCTGTTTTATCAGCGCTATAGAAAGTGTCAGAAGATAATATGTTTCCTACAACAACATTTATATTGTTTTCTTTTGCTGCTTCAACTGCACTGCTAACTAAATCAAAACTTGCAATAGGCGCAAAAGTTCCTGGCAGACTATATTGGTGTGCGTAATTAGAATTAGTAGATGCACCTAAACCGATTACAACATCACGTAAGTGCAATTTCTCAGATATACTTCCTGCTGTTCCAATTCTAATAATATTATCTACACCATAGAAATTAAATAATTCATAGCTATAAATACCTATAGATGGCATTCCCATGCCGCCTCCCATAACTGAGACACGTTTTCCTTTATAAGTTCCAGTATATCCAAGCATATTTCTTACTGTATTAAATTGAGTAACATCTTCAAGAAAGTTTTCTGCAATAAATTTAGCTCTTAAAGGGTCTCCTGGCATTAATACTGTTTTTGCTATTTCTCCTAGCTTTGCCCCATTATGGGGAGTTGGTACATTTGTCATATTTCTGTCCTCCAAAATCTTGTTTTTAATATTGTAAAATGTTCTTTTCACCTATTTTAATCTTCATTAGAACTGACTTTTTAAATAGCTCTGATGCAAATTGTATACAAGGCCCTCCTATTAGGGCTGCAATAACCGTTACAGCCCCTGCTTTTCCTCCTAGTATAAAACCAATTATAAGCGATGTAACATCACAAATTATCTTTGCCGTTCTATATTGAGATTTCATTTTGTCTTTTAATATCATAGCTAAACTTGTAAAAGGATCTAATCCAATATTTATTGCTATAAAGATTCCTAATCCTGTAAACAGCATTAAGGATCCACATACAGAACTTAATATTCTCCACTCTAAAACATTAGGCAAATTCATATATTCATAAAACTTTGAACCTATCCCAACGAAGGTTCCCATTGGAATAGTATATATAAATGTTCCTATATTTATATACTTTCTGTTAATTAATAACGATAATATTATTATTGCGTAATTTACCACATTTGTTGTCATTCCAAGTTCGCTTTGTGGAAGACCACTTGCACTGCGAACTCCATCATATAGAATTGCAACTGCATCATTTCCAAGCATTGCAGCTGAATTAAATGCAATTCCAAATCCAACAAGGGAAACTCCAACTAACGCTATTAAAATATTTATAAGAAGAACTTTAAGTGATTTTTCCTTTAGCGTATTAACTGTACTCATCATTAGTTAAATATCCTTCCTGTAATACTATACTAACTTGCTTAGTACTGATTCACCAATTGTATTCTCAGGCATCTTTACTCCAAAGTTTTCTGCTATTGTAGCACCAATTGCTGCAAAACTATCGCTTGTTTCCATTAATCCACTTTCAGTCATAGATGGAGAATAAGCTAAGAAAGGAACATGTTCACGTGTATGATCTGATCCTTTATAAGTTGGATCATTACCATGGTCTGCTGTAATTATTAATAAATCATCTTCTTTTAATTTATCTAATACTTTTCCTAAATTAACATCAAACTTTTCTAATTCTTCAGCATAACCAACTGGATTTCTTCTGTGTCCCCATAAAGCATCAAAGTCTACTAAGTTAACAAAGCACGATCCTTTAAATTCTTTATCCATTATTTCTAAAGTTTGTTCCATTCCATGAACAGAACTTTTTGATTTATTTGATTCTGTTATACCTTCACCATCAAATATATCATTTATTTTTCCAACAGATATTGAAGCAAATCCATTATCTTTTAATACATTTAATGCAGTAGCTCCATATGGTTTTAGAGCATAATCATGTCTATTACTTGTACGTTTGAATTCACCTTTTTTCATTCCTAAATATGGTCTTGCAATAACTCTTCCAACTTTCCATTCATCTTTAAGAGTTAATTCTCTTGCAATTTCACAGCAACGATAAAGTTCATCTAAACCAAAAGTTTCTTCATGACCACATATTTGTAAAACAGAATCAGCTGAAGTATAAACGATCATATCTCCTGTTTTTATTTGATGTTCGCCAAGTTCATCTAATATTTCTGTTCCACTAGCACTTTTATTTCCAACTATTTTATGACCTGTTCTCTTTTCAAGTTCATCTAATAACTCTTGTGGAAAACCTGTATCAGTAAATGTTTGGAATGGTGTTTCTATTTTTAACCCCATCATTTCCCAGTGACCAGTCATTGTATCTTTTCCAACACTTGCTTCCCTCATCTTCATAAAATGAGCTAAAGGCTTTTCAACTGCTTCAACATGTTTGATTGGATGTAAATTAGCTAACCCTAACTTTTGTAAGTTTGGAATCTTAAATTCATCTACCGACTCTGATATATGCTTAAGTGTGTCTACACCAACATCACCATACTCTTTTGAATCACTCATTTCTCCAATTCCAAGTGAATCTATTACTATTGTGAAAATTCTATTATATTTCTTCATAACTCCATCCTTTCAAAACTAATATAAGTTTATATTTCATTTTATATTTAATACTTATTCCCAAATTAAAATTTTATTATTTTAGATCTTCCTCTGTAAAGGACATTGGTAATAATTCTTCGATATCAGTAATTTTTTCAGTCTTTTTATTAGATAAAACTATTGGAGTATGTTTTTCTAATAATTCAACTAAAACTTGCCTGCATGCACCACAAGGAGTTGCTAGCGTATTTCCATCACTTACAATGGCAATTGCTTTTACATCCTCTTTACGATATCCATTTGAATATGCTTGAAAGATTGCATTTCTCTCTGCACAATTTGTTAAACCATAAGATGCATTTTCAATGTTTGCTCCTATAAAGTATTTATTATCTTTAGTAACAACACAAGAACCAACTTTATAATTTGAATAAGGAGAATATGCATTTTCCATAGCTTTAAAAGCTCTTTCTAAAATATCTTCATACTCTTTCATTTCATATTCCTTTCCGAAAGATCAAACAATTTCTTATTTAGTTTCTCTCTCTTTGTCAGCTTTTATTAATTTTCTAATTCCTTCAATTGCAACTTCTATAGCTGTTTCTGTATCATGCACTTGTAGATTTTCAAGTCCTGCCTTTTCACGTTCTTGATTTGCAACAACTAAAAATACTGAACCTACTCTTACTTTTAAATAGCTTCCTACTACAAATAAAGCTGCTGATTCCATTTCAGAAGCAAGACATCCGCATTTCATCCATGCATCCCACTTATTTAAAAGGTCATAACTTACTGGTTTAGTTTCTGGCGAATGTTGACCATAAAATGAATCCTTACATTGAACTACTCCAACATGATAATTTTTATTTAAATCTTTAGATGCTTGCACAAGTAGGCTTGCAACATCGAAGTTTGCAATAGCTGGAAATTCAATTGGTGCATATTCTTTACTAGTACCTTCTGCTCTAATTGCACCAGTAGCAATAACTACATCTCCACCTTTAACATTTATATCCATTCCTCCACATGTACCAACTCTTACGAAAGTATCTGCTCCGCAATTTACTAATTCTTCTAATGCTATAGCAGCTGATGGTCCACCAATTCCTGTTGAAGTAACACTTACTTTTACACCATCTAAAAATCCAGTGTAAGTAACATACTCTCTATTATCAGCAATTAATTTTGGATCATCAAAGTATGCAGCAATCTTTTTACATCTCTTTGGATCCCCTGGTAATATTACGTATTTACCTACATCTCCTTCTCTCACATCTATATGATATTGTTTCCCAGAACCTTGTGAATAATTCATTATAATACCTCCATTTATTTCACGATTCGCTTTCAGAATACGGTTTCAACATTACGTTAAAAAATGTTGGACATCCTTAATACTTGTCTATTAAGTTGTATTATTGTTTGTACTCAAAGAATAGCATGTCTGTTATTTCATGTCAAGCATTTTATTCATGGTAAATTCCGAAAATTCATTCAATTTTAAAACTATGCCAAAAGGCTGTTAGTACAAGCTTTTAGAAGGACAGGCTGTGCACAAAATAACTCTAATAATTTAATTGCCAATATTGTTTAATTGACGTTATAATTAAGTATAAAACAAATATTTCAGTTGAAAATTTGTAATTCAATATGTATACTTGTCTAGACAGGGTTATATCTGTAGAAAGGTGATATTTTTATGAATGATGAATTTGATATAGTTGAAAAGCCAAAAGAATTAAGATACGTAAGTGTATATAATCAACTTTTTAAAATGATAAATGAAGGTACTTTTCCCGAAGGAAGTAGATTACCCTCTGAACCTGAACTATCTAAATTAATTGGTGTTAGTAGAACTACGCTAAGACAGGCACTTGCACTACTACAAGATGATGGATTAGTAAATAATATAAGAGGTAAGGGAAATTTTATAGTAAAATCTAAGCCTAAAAAAGATCTTGGTTTAGAAACAATGGGACACCCCGTATACAAGTGCATAAATGATGTCATTGATGAAGTTAAAATTCAATTAAGAATAGAGCCATCTACTGACTATTTTAATCAAATTCTTGTAAAGAAAACTGCTGCTGTAGTATTAATAGATAGATGGTATAAATCTGAAGGTCAAGCTATAGCTTATACGTTTACTTTATTGCCAATTGAAACTATTTCAAAATTTAATCTTGATTTAAACAATGAGGATATGATTTTAGAATTTCTAGAAAAGGATATTTACGAAATATCTAGTGATATACTAGTTGAAATAAAGTATTCAACTTCTGGAAACTTTGCTGCTAAAACGTATCCAATTTCGCCAGAAAATCAATTTCATCTTATACAGGAAACTCTTTATAAAGATTCAGAATTTCCTATTGCTTCAAATAAGCATTATTTACCGATAAAAACAAGTTCGATTAAGTTTCATCCTAAAAAACAATAGGTTAATTATAGATACCACAACTAAGACCTGAACTCATGGATATATCTCGCCGAAATAAGAATTATGCTGTTGTTCCAGTTTCTAAGGAAATTATGATGGATGATTCTAAGATCACAAGTTGTACCCAAGATGCTAGCCTCAAAGGCAAGCTTTGAACTAGCATACTTGGAACAACTTTTAATCTAAGAATCAAAACCATCAAATTCCTAATGAAACATTTCACAAAAGCATAATTCTTATTTCTAGTTTGGATATATTTCATAGTATAAATCTAGCTTATAATTGGGTTATCTATACTGGTTTCCGCAATGATAGTCGAATTTATGTGGATATCATCTGAAATTCGATACATATTTGTTTTGTAATTATTGTATGTTAATCTCTCAGGCCATATGATTTAGGAATTAAAATAAGAATGATTTATTAAAATTAATAAATCATTCTAAGTTTGTCGTGAAATTTATTTAATAAGGAGAAATAATATTTCAACTACACTACACTATATTATATATTATAGAATAATAGCTTAAATCGTGTTAAAAATCAAAAAATTTATTTTGAGCATATTAATGTTCTACATAGGGATTTAAAAAATAGAGAGCCATTGTATACATAGTATGTATGATATTTTGTAAATTATGTTATAATAAGTATTGGTAAAAAGCTGTGATACAATGAACAATATTTAATTATTACGTATTTATAGGATGGAGAATATATATGGGAATACAAGTATTAATAGCATGTATTGCAACTATTGCAGTTGTTATATTTCAAGTAGTTTTTACGATGTGGGAATCTAATCCTTATAAAAAGATTTATTATAAACTTCTTTTAGAATTAAGTAAAGCTCCTAATGATCCTGAATTGAAGGAAAGAACTATGGAAGCAGGAAATCAATATTATAGTAGAATAAAATCTTACTCAATCGGAAGTTTTAGAGGTGCTGTAGCTTCTGCAAGGGTGAAGACGTTAATAGGTCCAATAGATGAAAAGATATTATTTGAAGATATGACTAGAATAGTTGAGATAGATAGGAATTAATATGAAATATTAATTTATGAATTAGCCAAAAAGATATATGGAGGTTTCATATGAATATACTAACATTGACTTGCAACATAGGTATTCCAGTAATAATGATTTTTGTAGGACATTTATATCAATGCAATTTATATAAAAAAATAGACAATATATTAGATTTAATTATGCCTATAGCAATGCTTTTTACTGGCTTTTCAGATGATAAAAAGATTTCTTTTTCTAAAGCTTCAGAAACACTAGCTTTGACTAATAAAAAATGTGGTTTAATATGGAGTATTTCAGGAGTATGCACATTGATACTTGCTATAATATTTCTAATATTAAATTATTCTATAAGCATTGCCCTATTAGAATTTGAATGTTTAATATTGGTTGCAGTATTTGCCACTGTAGAATATATTTCAAAAAGAACTTTTCACAGAAACTGATAAACAATGTTGTTATATTAAGTATCACAGGTGGGCAATCCCACCTATAATTTTTATAACGCTACATTTCAACACTATATTAAAGCATAGCATTTTATAAAAATATTGTGATAAGTGAAATTGCTGAAACTATTTGGATTAATGCAATTGCTAAGGCATAAAGTGCAGCTTTCTTTCCTATTTTTATAAGTTGTCTAAAATTCACTCTCATCCCTATTCCCGCAAGAGCAATTACTTCAAAGTTGCTACTTATTAATTTAAATACATTAGAAATATTCATTGGAAAAACTCCAACAGTAAATGCTAAGCACATAAGGAAAAAAGCCAATACATACCAGGGTATTTTTATTTTTGAATTTAATGTTCCGCTTTCTTCTCTCCTAGATTTATTTTTCATTTTTCCTAATATTAATACAACAACAACTAAAAATATTATTCTTACTATTTTAAATATTGTAGATAAATCCTTAACTTGTTCATTTACTAGGCTTCCACTGCCAACAACTTGTCCTACAGATTGAAGTATTCCTCCTATTAAAGCAGAGGTCCTTATTGTTTCTAATGAAAATATCACTTTAGCTATAAATGGAAGAACAAGCATTAATACCGTTCCTGTAACATTTACTATAGTTATTGCTATGCCTTTTTCACTGTCTCCCGCTCCTATTACTGGCGCGGTAGCTGCTATGGCTGAGGAACCACAAACTGCATTTCCACTTGCCATTAAAAAACTAAAATTCTCTGAGAATTTAAGTCTTTTTCCAATTAAAATTACAAGTGCTATAGTAATACTCATTTGAAATACTATAAATGATATTCCTGAAAAACCTAATTTTAATATAGTTTGAATTCCCAATGTTCCGCCTAACAGAACTATAGAATATGACAATAGTTCACTTTCTGCGAATTTTGATCCCTTTTCATATATTTTTCTATTGCAAAATGTATTTCCTGCTGCCATTCCAATGAATATTGCTAAAGATGCTGCCCCTATGCTAGGTACATAATTACTTAAATACTTTGCAATAAATGCGATTATTGTACATATTATAACTCCTGGTAAAACCTCTAAAACCTTATCCATTCCTCTTGATAATTCCTTATCTTTAATTATATTTAAACTCATTCATATCACCTTCTAAAATATTTATCTGAATATGAAGTACTTCTTTTTCTATTTTTAGTATATTAGGTGTATAATCATAAGTAAAATATATATATTCTATAATAATGATTAAGAATATTAATGATTAAGAAAGGATGATCCCATGCTTGATGAATTAAAAACTTTTATAGCAGTTGTTGAACATAAAAACTTCACAAAAGCTGCTGAATCCATTAATCTATCCCAACCTAGTGTAAGTTTACATATTAAGCACCTTGAGGAGTATTTTAATACAACTTTAATTCAACGTTCAATAAAGCAAAAAAATATAAATATAACTCAATCTGGGTATTTACTTTATGAGCGTTCAAAACAAATGATTAAGCTATTAAATGATACTAAAAATGATCTATTAGGTTATGGGGATATTGTAAAAGGTCAACTGCATATAGGGGCTAGTTTTACTATAGGAGAATATTTACTACCAGCCTTTTTAGGAAAATTTGCAAAAGCCTATCCTGAGTTAGAATTAGAAGTGACAATCGAAAACACGCATAACATATGTGAAAAAGTTAAGAATTTTCAAGTTGACATTGCTCTAGTTGAGGGCACTGTTCCTCCTTCCCACTTTACGATTGAAAAATTTTATACTGACAAAATGGAAGTTGCTGTTCCTTACAATCACTACTTAGTTAATAACTATTTTTCAGCTGAGGATTTACAAAATCAGACTTGGATTAGTAGAGAGATAGGATCTGGTACTAGACAATATTTGAATCTTTTCTTATCAAATAATAATATTAATGCTAAAAATATCATTGTTTTTGGAAGCAATTATTCTGTAAAAGAAGCTGTTAAAAACAATTTAGGAATAACCTTTATTTCTTCACTTGTAATTGAGAATTCTTTAAAAAATAATGAAATTTCCACTTTAAAAACCAAACAAACTTACACTCGCCCATTCTCATATGTAATGCAAAAAGGTATAATCCCCTCAAAAGGAACACTAGTCTTTATAGATATGCTAAAAAGCTATGTAGAAAATCTATAAAAATAGAAAAATAAATAGAGTACATTTCTGATTTAAAGAAAGTGGACTCTATTTATTCTCAATATTCACTATAAATATATTTTATTATTTAACCTATATTCTTTAGAAAGGTTTTATAATCCTCATAGTTTCTTTTTAAAAGATTTGGAGTATCAAGACCATAAGGACAATGAGCCTTACAGTTACCACACTCTATACAATCTTCAATCTTTTTCATTTTAGATTGACCTTCCTCTGAAAGATGCCCTTCAGTTGGAGATCTACGAAGAAGTAAGGACATTCTTGCACAATTATTAATTTCTATTCCTGCTGGACATGGCATGCAATATCCGCAACCACGACAAAACTCACCTACAAGCTCTTTTCTCTCATTTTCAATAAATTCTTTAATTTCCTCTGTCATTGCAGGGGGATTGTCTATATATGATATAAATTCATCTAATTCATTTTCTCTTTGAACTCCCCAGATAGGTAAAGTATTATCAAATTGAGAAAGGTATGCGTAAGCTGCATCACTTCTTGTTATAAGCCCACCTGATAATGCCTTCATGCAGATATAGCCAACATTCTTCTCTTTACATAAATTTACTAGATCCTCATCCTTTTTATCAGCAAGATAGCTAAATGGGAACTGTAATGTATCATAAAGACCTGATTCAACAGCTTCTATAGCTACTGGTAATCTATGATTTGTAATTCCTATGAAACGAATCTTTCCTTGTTTTTTTGCTTCTAGCATAGCCTCATATAGACCTGTCCCATCATTAGGTTTAGGACAGAAACTTGGATTATGGAACTGATAAATATCTATATAATCTGTTTTAAGCATAGCAAGACTCTTTTCTAAATCATTCCAAAAACCTTCAACAGTAGTTGATGGTGTTTTCGTTGCAATAATTATTTTATCTCTAGCATCACTTAAAGCAAGACCAATTTTGTACTCGCTGTCAGTGTAACTTCTTGCTGAGTCAAAAAAATTAATCCCATTATCGTAAGCTTTCCTCAACAATTTTACTGCTTCTTCGTTAGAGATACGCTGAACAGGGAGAGCACCAAATCCATTTCTATTTACTACTATCCCAGTTCTTCCTAGCGTAACATTTACCATATTATCATCGCCTTTCTCGCAATTCCATAAATATATTGGTTATATTAACCTATTTACTTGATATTATATCACCTAAAGTTAACTTCAAGTCAAGAATAAAACCTAAGTAAATATCTAAGTTAAAATAATGTATACCTATTTCAATTTCACCTTTAGTAAATTAATTATTATTGAAACATTGGCCCGGTATATGGTTCATATGGAAGTAAAACTGCCACTCCTGTTTCATCTGATTTATAGGATACCCCTTCAAGAGGATTTCTATCTTTAACTAAATTCATTCCTACGGTATATATTGTATTAGTCATATCAGCTGTTTCTTGTGATGCAGTACCCAACATAAAGCCTTTTGAAACTAGTTCTTTAGCTTCAGATACTCCATCTAGACCAACAACTATGATTGACTGAGATTTATTTCCAGTGTTGTAGCCATATTTCTGCAACGCTTGAACAGCACCAATTGCCATAGAGTCATCATTTGAAATTATCGCTTCTATTTTGTTACCAAATCTCAAAAACAATGCATCAACGGCATCTTTAGCAGACGCTGTATCCCAATTCAAAATAGGAGATGCAAGTTGTTCGGTTTTTATAAAAGCTTCGTTAATAGTTGAAACAGAGTATGCTGACCTATCAATGGAAGTTTTATTAAGTTTTTCACCAACTAGTAATACGTATTGTAATGTGTCATCTTTATTTTTATCAATTAATTCTTTATGCTTGTTCCAAGCATCAACAATCATTTTCCCTTGCAAAGTGCCGCCTTGTGCTGAATCTGTTCCTACATAAAAAGCTTTTTTATATGATTTAATTGCCTCCATTGAAAATGGTACTCTATTAAAAACTACTACTGGGATGTTAAATTGTGAAATTCTGTTAATCATTTCTCGTATTTCAAGTAGATTAACCATATCTAGTAATATAAGATCAATACCCTTGTGAAGTGCATTTTCAATATCTGTGTTTTGCGTTGATTGATTAAAATTGGCATTATAAAAAGAGAATGAAACTTCTCCTGGATTATTCTTTTGGATATCTTCAAAATTTTTGCGAAGGAGTACAATGTAATCATCATTAAGATCTCTTGTAAATAAGCCTACTCTAACAGGAGAGCCTTGACGATAGTTTGTGCTGGCATTCGTAGTCATATATGAGTTATTTCCAAGCATTATAACCAATATAATTGCAAGTAAAGCTATACTTAATATTCTCTTAAATGCTTCCATTTAAATCCTCCTTGCCATTTATTATATAATTTTATTATGTCTTTATAAAAAAAAGTTTATGCTATTTAATGTTGATTTGTAGCGCAAGAGTTGGTGGTAATAGTTATCTATTATCTGAAGCATTTATTAAAGGAGCAATACAATCAGGTCATGAAGTAGTCAAATATGAAGTTGGAAAGAAAAAAATAATTTGATATTCACACCTGCTAATTATTTTTTCATGTCATGCAATGGGTTACTATAGCTAAACTACATTTGCTTATAATAAAAAACAGTTTCGTGTAAATTACCATTATCAGATCTTGCATATTTAGGTATTCGCCCTACCTCGATGTAGCCAATAGACCTATATAACAAGTTTGAAGGATCACCTGCTCTTGTATCTAATGTGATAAGACTTCGCTGTTCAGCCTTTGCTTTTTTCTCTGCATTCTCCATTAAGTACTTGCCTAATCCTTCTCTCCTGGAATCAGAATGTACCATAAGTTTTGCAATTTCTGCACGATGTGTTCCATTTTGTTTTTGACATAAATGTAATTGCACAGTACCAAGTATCCTTCCTCTTACCTTTGCAATCCAAAGTACAACTCCTGTAGTCAATGCTTCTCTCCAATATTTTTTTGCATCTTCTAAACTTAATGGTGGTAAAAAACCAACTGACGCACCGCCTTCAACTACGTTTATAAGTAGAAGTGAGAGCTCCTGCAAAAGATCATCTGAAATTTGTGTTATTTCCGTAATTTCAAAATTTTTATTCATAATCAATCTCCCTTTTAGTTTTTTAACTATTATAATATACCCATATTATATATAAAGCAAAACTTACCATATCATTGTTATATGGTAAGTTTGTATAATTGTCATTCCATCTTATCTTACAAAAATGTATATACTCTAATTTAATCTTCATAAAGGTGTTTATTAGTATTTACTATAATAGTGCATTTTTACTTGAATAATTTTACAGTTAAATAAAAAAGCCGATTCCTAAACTATTTTTA
>NZ_JAKJJX010000051.1:0-14060 GCF_022320765.1 Clostridium sp. YIM B02569
ACGCCGCCAGCGTTCGTCCTGAGCCAGGATCAAACTCTCAATAAAAAGTTTAATCTTAGCTTACTCAAATAAAGAATTGCTGGTTTACTTAAATGTATTTATGTTATTCTGTTCAATTTTCAAAGACCAATTTTCTTTCCAAAGCCTGTTGTTACAAGGCTTTACAAGTTTCTGTCGTTTCTGACAGCTTACTCAGTATATCATCGCTTTCAGACTTTGTCAACAACCTTTTTTAAAACTTTTCAAACATTTTTTCAAACACTTTATCAGCTTTAAGTTATTGAATTTCATGCTTTCAGCGACGAATTACATCATACCATTACTATTTATTCTCGTCAATAACTTTTCCATCTTTTTCATCTTAAATTTATGATAGTTTTGTAAGATATAGTTGTTTTTAATAACTTTATCTTTTACTACATATTTTCTCTTTACACTATTACTATAACCATTGGCTTTAAATTTATACTATAAAATTAAATTATTTTTATAATTCTTAAAAATTCTATATTTATCTGATTATAGTACTTAGTTATGCATTAGTATCAGTCGCTTTGCATAATAATGACTTTTCTTTAATTTTGCATTATAAATTGCTCATATATCTTAGTAATCCAAACTTATTGTATACAATAACCTAAAAATAGAATACTCTACAGATTACCTCTAATTGTATTCTATTTTTTATTAACACATAAAAGATAATAAAAATTATAGAAAAAATAAGTTTCCATGAAATATGAAAACCTACTTGTTCTTAAAAAATATTTTAATTATTATTCCTTGGTACAAATCCTTTTATAATTAATGTTGACCAATCACTATTAGGATTTTCAATCCACTCACATTGGATATCAAGAAACTTAAGCCACGCATTAAGTCCATGACTTTTTTTACTGACGTTTGGTGACTTTCTTCCGTGTATTTCTTTTATATCTTCTAATAATTCAACTTGTTCATCTTTTCCTAATTCTTTATTAAACAATTGCTTTAATATTTCTAAACTCTCATTATAAGCTACAGCATCACCTATATACAATTCATCCGCATATACTTGTCTTTCCTTATTTAATAAATCACTTATTTCATTAATTTCATCTTTATTTGATAAATATTGTTTAACCCTTCTTAAGGCTTCAATATCATTATCTAATTTGTTTATGGTTTTTTCTAAACTTTCAAATCTCATTTATTCTTCTCGCTTTACATTTTATATTTTAATCATCAATTACTTAATGAAAATTAATTTATTATAACATTAATATTTATATTTTATCTATATAATTTAAATAATCTCTAATAATTTATAATTTCAAATTAATTTTATCATAAAGATGAACTAAGTATTCAACATTCACACTGTTATCAATTAGTTTATCAATTCTATTTCTAGCAATTCCTAATGTATCCCTTGCCTCTCTTAAATCTTTATCCTTTACGCAATTATTTGCATATGTTAATAGATAATCTATTTTTAGAACATCTTCAGCTAAATCTTCCCTATCAGCATTTACTAGTTCCACTAATAAGGAATAAACTTTAGGAGATGTTGTATTTTTAGTATCTTTTAATATATCTGTATTTCTGCTAGTCTTTTTTGTCATAAACTTAAACACCTCATTTCCTCAAAATTATAACATTATTAATTACAATTTACTATTTATATTCAATACACCTTAATAAAACTATTTTTTAACTGATGTATTATTATATTTTGCTCCTATAAAAAATTCATATCCAGATATTTTATAGACTTCTTTATCATAAACTTTATTTTCAACATAAACTATTTCATAAATCAATCATGCGAATAGTCAACCTTACAATTCCATAAGGTTGACAAACTATTTTTATATGCTATATACTGGAAGAAAAATTAGATGGAGTTATAAAAATGTTATTACTTAGACCACATCATATAAATTGCTTATTTTTTTATCAAGGATTAGGATATAGTAAGAATTTTACAATAGGCATGGATAAATTGGTAACTTTAATTAAGGAAAATCCTTATTCTAAAGTTATGTTCATTGTAGGATGTGATATCCTATGTAATAATTGTCCTAATAGACAAGTTAATAATTGCTGCATCACTCAAAATAAAGTTAATGAATTAGATTATAATACTTTACGAACCTACAATATCAAAGAAAATAAATTATATACGTTTCATGAAATTATAGATACTATTTACAAAAATTTTAGTGAAGCTAAATTTAATAAAATATGTAGCTCATGTAACTGGTACAAAAAAGGAATATGTACGCAAAGTATAATTAGCTGTCAAATTGAAAAATGGGACTTATAAAGCAAATATCCTATTTATACTTTTCACTACTTCAGCCAGTTTAACATAAAAATATGAAATCCACTTTATCTTTACGATAAGGTGGATTTAACTGAAAATATCATAATAATAAATATGATATTTTTTATAGCTCATATTAAATATGCTTTATATTATTTAAGACCATCACTTAAATCTTTCACGAAATCTATTACTGCTTCTTTGCCTTCTGCCATTCTCTTCACTATTGCACTACCTACAATTACCCCATCACAATAGTCTTTAACTTCTTTTACTACTTCTTTTGACGAAATTCCAAAACCGATGCACATTGGTATATCTACGTTCTTTCTAACTTCTTCTAAATATTCATGAGTGCCAGAATCCAAAGTTTTTCTTTCCCCTGTAGTTCCATTTGTAGATACACAATATACAAAACCTTTTGCCCCTTTTGTTATTGCTGCTATTCTATCTTTTGAAGTTCTAGCCACTAGAGGAATTAAGTATATGCCATTATCTTCACAAATTTTATCAAGATCTCCCCTCTCCTCTAGAGGGACATCTGGAACTATAAGCCCATCTACACCGCTTTTTGCCGCTATTTTTAGGAAATTTTCTACTCCAGTAAAGTATACAACATTGAAATACACCATTAATACAATCGGAACTTCTGATTTTCCCCTTATTAATTCTACACATCTAAATACGTCTTTTACTTTTGTTCCATTTTGAAGCGCTTTAGTATATGCATTTTGTATTACTGGGCCATCAGCAAGAGGATCTCTAAAAGGCACTCCAATTTCAACTATAGTTGCTCCTTCTTTTTCTAAAGACACTATCAAATCAGCTGTTTCTTCAACCGTGAAATCTGCCCCACATGTTACAAAAGGTATTAAGACTTTTCTATTTTCTTCTTTTACTTTATTAAATGATAAATCT
This sequence comes from Clostridium sp. YIM B02569, assembly GCF_022320765.1. NCBI lineage: Bacteria > Bacillati > Bacillota > Clostridia > Eubacteriales > Clostridiaceae > Clostridium > Clostridium sp. YIM B02569. The sequence goes on from NZ_JAKJJX010000051.1 coordinate 3,227, forward strand.
ATTCTATTCATTATTTTTCACCTAGATATGCAAGCACAGCATCCATATCTTTATCTCCTCTCCCTGAAATATTTACAATTATGATTTTATCGCTGCTAAGTGTTTGTGCTAATTTTTTAGCATATGCTACAGCATGAGATGATTCAAGGGCTGGTACTATCCCTTCTATTCTTGTTAAATACATAAATCCATCTCTTACAGCTTCTTCATCTGTTATGCTTTCATATTCAGCTCTATTAGTTTCAGCTAAATATGCATGTTCAGGTCCAACTCCTGGATAATCAAGACCAGCTGATATTGAATATGCTTCAAGCACTCCACCATCATTATCCTGAAGTACATAACTCAACATTCCATGTAAGATTCCTTTTTCCTTCTTTGTAATGGTTGCTGCATGTTCTCCAGTTTCAATGCCTTTACCTGCAGCTTCAACTCCAATAAGATTAACTTCCTTGTCGTGAATAAATGGATAAAATATTCCTATTGCATTGCTTCCTCCACCAACTGGAGCTAAGATATAATCCGGTAGCCTTCCTTCAAGCTCTAATATTTGCTTTCTAGCTTCATCACCTATAACTCTTTGGAAATTCCTAACCATAGTTGGATATGGGTGAGGACCAGCAGCTGTTCCTAAAACATAGTATGTATCTTCTACATTTGAGGCCCAATATCTAATTGCTTCAGTTACTGCATCATTTAATGTTCTTACTCCATTTAATACTGGAACAACTTCAGCACCCAAAAGTTCCATCTTCTTAACATTCATAGCTTGTCTCTTTATGTCTTCTTCTCCCATAAATATCTTACATTCCAAGCCAAACTTTGCTGCTACTGTAGCTGTTGCAACGCCATGTTGTCCAGCACCTGTTTCTGCTATAACTTTCTTCTTACCCATTCTTTTAGCTAAGAGTACTTGACCTAAAGCATTATTAATTTTATGAGCGCCAGTATGATTTAAATCTTCTCTCTTTAAATAAATTTTTGCCCCACCTAAATCTTTTGTCATATTTTCAGCATAATAAAGTGGACTTGGTCTTCCTGTATAATAGTTTAAATAATACATGTACTCATCCATAAATTCTTTATCATCTATCACCTTATTGTAAGCATCTTCAAGTTCAATAAGTGCATTCATTACAGTTTCAGGAACATATTGCCCCCCAAATTCGTTAAATCTACCTTTCATTACTTTTCCGCCTTTCTTGATTCAATTAATATTAATTGCTCTCACTTTTTCAATTAAACTTCTCATCTTTTCAAAAGATTTTGTTCTAGTTCCATCTTCACTTGTTATTTCTACCCCTGATGAAACATCAATTCCATAAGGACTTACTTTCACTATTCTTTCAGCTACATTTTCTGGTGTTATACCACCTGCCAAAAAGAAACTGCAGGTATTGTTAGTTAGATTACAATTATTTTCCTTGTTAGAATCTACTTTTAATAATTCGCATATATCTTCTAATGGAAAAGTTTCTCCACTACCTGGTTTATCCCCATCAATAAGGATATTATCAATTGAATCTCTATACTTATGATCTGCATATTTTCTTATATTTTCAGCATCGCTTATTGATAATGCTTTCCATATACTTACTGATTTCTCCACTCTTGCCTTTAACGATGATATAAAGTTTTCATCTTCTTTTCCATGAAGCTGAATAATATTTAAAGGTAGTATGTTAATTATATCTAGAATTTCATCTATAGAATTATCTTTAAATACTCCAACGATTTTTATTTGTTTATCTAAATTATTAGATAACTGTTTAGCTTCTCTTACTGTTACCTGTCTTTTACTTTTTGTAAAAACAAATCCCATATATTCTGGCTTTAATATATTTAAATATTTAATCTCATTCTTATTAGTTATCCCACAAATTTTAACTTGAATCATATCAAATCCTCACATAATCTAATATTATTTTAGATTTATAAATTACTTATTATTTCTAAATTCTTTATATTTAGCTTTAAATTCAGAATCATTTATTTTTCTCATAAATAATTCTCCAATTAAAACTCCATCTACTCCATATTCCTTAATTGCATTCAAATCTTCTATACTCATGATTCCACTTTCAGCTATTATTATCTTATCTTTTGGAATACACCGAATTAATTCTTTAGTTATATCTAGCGAAACATTGAAATTTTTTAAATCTCTATTATTAACTCCAATAATTTCACAATCATATTTAAGTGCTAAATCTAGTTCTGCCTTATTATGAATTTCTACTAATGGTTCTAAATTAAATCTCTTTGCTTCTTTGTAAAATTCCCCCAACCTTTCACCTAAAACACTAGCAATAAGCAAAATTCCATTCGCGCCCAAAACTTTCGACTCATAAATCTGGTAGAAGTCAATTATAAAATCTTTACGCAATATTGGAGTATGCGAAATTTTTCTAATTTCTTTTAAATAATCATCACATCCTAAAAAGAAATCTTCTTCAGTTAGAATCGAAAATACATCTATTCCAATATACGTATAATAGTTTAATATTTCTTTTATATTAAAGTCCTCTACAATAATGCCTTTAGATGGTGATGCCTTTTTAAATTCTCCTATTACTGATAACCCATCTTTTCTTAATGCCTTTATAAAAGGGTTTCTAAAACTTGCTTCTACTTCATTTTCAACTCTACATAATGCTTGTTTTTCTAATTCTTTCATAGGAATTTCTTTTTTTCTCTTCTCTACCCTTATTTTTTTCATTTCAATAATATCATCCAAAATCAAAAACATTGCCCCCTTTATCATTATTTAAACTATCACTTGCAGACTAGAAAGTTCCTCATACTTTTTATAAGCTGCTTTCGAATCAATGAGCTCTGATGCTTTTTTAATGCCATCTTCTATGGAATCAACTAAGTTCGCTACGTATAACGCGGCCCCAGAGTTCAAAACTACAATATCTCTTTTAGGACCTCTTTCCCCCTTAAGGATTTTCATTATTATTTCTGCATTTTCTTTTGCTTCTCCACCCTTAATATCATCTAAAGTAGCTTTCTTAAAACCTAGCTTTTCTGGATCTAGTTTGTAATTTTTAATTCTTCCATCTTTAACTTCACATATACTTGTTGATGTAGTAATCGTAATTTCATCTAACCCATCATCACCATGAACAATCATTGCTCTCTTTAATCCCAGATTTAGCAATACTTCCCCAATATCCTTTAGTAAAGCTCCATCATATACTCCCATTAGTTGCCCAGTAATTGGTGCTGGATTTGCTAATGGCCCTAGTAAATTAAAAATTGTTCTTATTCCAAGTTCCTTTCTTTCTTTTGATACATTCTTCATAGCACCATTGTATTTTGGTGCAAATAGAAATGCCATTCCATTTTCCTCAATGATTTTTTTACTTTGAATTTCATCAAAATCAATATTTATTCCAAGTTCGACTAGTACATCTGCACAACCACTTTTACTCGAAACTGCGCGATTCCCATGTTTTGCAACCTTAGCACCACCACTTGCTGCAACTATTGCTACTGCTGTAGATATATTAAAAGTTTTTGAACCATCTCCTCCTGTACCGCAGGTATCAATCAAATGTTCTGTGTTTTCTATTTCAACTTTTACCCCATTATCTCTAATTGCTTTAATTGCACCTAATATTTGCCTTGGAGTTTCCCCATTTACTCTAAGGCCAACTAAGAAACCTCCAATTTGTGACGAAGTTGCTTCCCCTTTCATAATCTGATTAATTACACCTCTTACTTCATCTTCAGTTAATTCTTCCCTTAAAGCCAACTTCTTGATTGCATCATTTATGATCATTTTAATGCCCCCTTAAAATTTATAAAATTGCTTATTTCAGCGCTTTCACATTTAATATTACATTCTTTAATATTTAATTTTAATCACCTAATGTGTCCCCACAAATATTAATCACAAAATTTCCAATAATATGTTTACCTTTTGCTGTATATATTGATTCCGGGTGGAATTGAAGTCCAAAAACTTTGTATTCCTTATGCTTAAGTGCCATTATATAATTGCCTTCAACAGTTAGAGCTAGTACTTCAAGACAGCTCGGAAGTGAACTATTCTCAACTATAAGTGAATGATATCTCATAACTTCTAATTTTCTTGGTATTCCTTCAAATATATCCTTTCCTTTTACTTGAATTTTTGATGTTTTGCCATGAAAAATTTCGTTTGCTCTAATTACTTTTCCTCCATAAGCTTCTGCAATGCTTTGATGCCCAAGACATATACCCAAGATAGGAATCTTATTTCCTAATTCTTTTACAACATCTATCGATATACCTGCATTCTCTGGAATACCTGGTCCTGGGGATATTACTATACCTTTTGGATTTAGTTCTCTCAACTTCTCTACAGTTATTTCATCATTTCTAAAAACCACTGTTTCTGCAAATTCACTTAAGTATTGATATAAATTAAATGTAAATGAATCATAATTATCTATTAAAACAATCATCTTAAAGCCTCCTTTAAAGCCATTAGTTTACTTTGAACTTCTTCAAATTCCTTTTCTGGAACTGAATCATATACTATTCCAGCTCCTGCCTGAAGATAAGCTGTTTTATCTTTTAATATTAACGTCCTTATAGAAATTGCTGTATCCATATTTCCTCCATAAGAAAAATATCCGACGGCCCCTGAATAAATTCCTCTTTTGAAATCTTCAAGATCTTCTATAATCTCCATGGCTCTGATTTTAGGAGCACCAGATACTGTTCCTGCTGGAAGGCAGGCTGCTAATGCATCAAATCCATCTAAATCATCTTTTATATCCCCAACAACCTTAGTAGTAATATGCATAACATGCGAAAACCTCTCAATTTTCATAAAATCGCTCACATTAACTGTTCCTATCTTGCTTACTTTACCTATATCATTTCTTCCTAGATCAACAAGCATAACATGTTCTGCAAGCTCCTTTTTATCTTCAATTAATTCTTTTTCAAGTGCATTATCAATTTCTGGAGTTTCACCTCTTTTTCTAGTTCCAGCTATAGGATTTGTAATAACTTTTCCTCCTCTCACCGATACTAAACTTTCTGGTGATGATCCTATAACTTGATAGCTATCATAATCTATTAGGTACATATACGGCGAAGGGTTCTCTTCTCTAAGCTTTCTATATATCTCAAAATGGCTTTTTTCAGTTTCACAAGTCATTCTCTGTGATAATACAACTTGGAATATATCACCTGCCAATATATGTTCTTTTGCTTTTCTAACTTTTTCTTCAAAATCTTCTTTGGATGTATGAAATGTGAAAGAAACATCTTTCTTTCCTTTCGATGGCTCTGTTAGTATCGGCTTATAAAGCAGACTATTTATATATTCATATTGTGATTCGATTATTTCATCATACTCTCGAGCATCGTTTTTTAATATGTTGTCTATAATATAAACTTTATGAGTAAAATGATCGTAGCAAATATACCTGTTATAAAAATTAAATCTTATTATAGGAAGCTTTAAATCATCTTTGTTATTAAAATTAAGTTTTTTCTCATAAAACTGTATGGAATCATATCCCATATATCCTATAGCCCCGCCTTTAAATGAAAAAATATTGGTACTATTATCAAACTTTAATCTACTCTCTTTTTTGAGTTCATCTATTTCTTCTTTTCCATCCCCGCAAATTTCTTTATAAGGATTTTCTCCCAAAAATGAATACCTACCGAAATAATTTTCTTTACTTCCACTTTCGAAAATAAATTTTCTTTTACCTTTGAATCCACCAAAAATTTTAATAGGAGTAATTTCATCTCCTCTAAATTCACTTATTAATGAAAATATATATTCATCCTTCTTTTTTTGATTAAAAGTTTCCTTTGAAATATTAATCATGATTCTCCCCCCAATTTTCGTTAAATTATATAAAAAAAGCCACTTCATCCCGAATATTGGGACGAAGTGACTCGTTATGCCACCCAAAATCAAATACAATCTAAACGGTATTTCTCATAGCTACTTTAATCTTTAAATAATAGTTAAATTTAATATGGCAAATAGTAAATACTTTTACTTCTAACTCTATATTTAATAGAATTAAAAGTATTTTATAAGAACAAATAACATATTAAACTTATTAAAAATAAAAAAACATCCCGTCCTAAATAGGACGAAATGTATAAATTTCGCTATGCCACCTAATGTATATGTGCTATCAGATACTATTATGAAATTCAGTCAAACACAAAATTCCCATAATTATATCCTGTCATTTTAACGGCTGACTTCCCGTACATTCCTACTCTTAATATTTCAAAATGTCACCTCAAAGACCCATTCAATAATATCTTCAGTACTCGACTCTCACCAAACATCGAACTCTCTTTACACTAAGTTTTATTATCTACTATTCTTATCAAAGGTTTTAATTTATTGAAATTATAATAACATAGTCTTAAGAATAATACAACCCCTTTTAACATAGATAATTTATCTATAATATTAACTAAAAACATTATAGAAATATATAATTCACAATAAATATTTAAATTGAATATACTACCTTAGTAATTAATTATCCATTACTCTTTCTAAATTATTTATATTTCAATGAAAGGAGTTTTCATATGGAAACAGCATATGATTTATTTAAAAAATTACTTGTAGTTATGGCCGATATAGATAGAATTTTAGATGAAAAATCTAAGATAATTGACTCTAAACGTATAGAAATCTTAGATAAAAAAATAGATTCCTTAGAATTAGAAATGTTTGAATTAAAAAACAAATTAAAAAGCATTAAGGTAAAATAAAATAAGCCTACAGTAATGGTAGGCAGTACATATTTAGTAGCAGTAAATATATATCTACTGCTACTAAATCATGATTAAATATAATACATATCTTCTTTATTGTATTTTTTATAATCATTAACCAAATCCTCTAAAGTTATAGAATTGAAAAAATTAATTATTTTATTATTTATAACATTCCACAAATTTTCGCTCATAAAATTTTCTATTTCATTTTCATCATTCTCTATATCAATTAGAAGTAAATCACCTTCTAGAACATTTAATATATCTCCAATTGTAAATTCTCTAGAACTTTTAGCCAAAAAGTAGCCTCCTTGAGCTCCTTTCTTAGCATTTATAATGCCTCCTTTTCTTAAAGAAGAAAATATTTGTTCCAAATATCTCTCAGATATTCCTTGTCTTTCAGAAATACTTTTTACAGTAACCATCTCTGAAACCGAGAATATACAAATATCAATTAATGCTCTTAATCCATATCTACCTTTTGTTGAAATCTTCATAAAATCACCGTATCTTGCCTTTCTTCTATATTTAATTATATTAAGACACATTTAGAAAATCAACTATTAAAAGTTTTGTTTTACATACGATTTTCTTCAAATCTTTCTTTATAAATATATAAAATACTATCTTTTTCCCATAATTGTAAATACATTTTATTCTTCCTATTATAATTTAACACATTTTATTATTTTGTAAAACTCTTTTATATAGTAGATTGACTTTTAATGCTAGATAATTATATTATAAAGAATAGTGTCTAACATAAAAAGAAATACTTAAATTGATACTTTATTTGTAAATTATGAAAGGTATGAAAATAATGAATTTTAAACAATTAGGTCTTAGTGACGATTTAATCAAAATACTAAATAAATCAGGGATTGCTGATCCCACACCAATACAGAAGCAAAGTATCCCCAAAATAAGAGATGGAAAAGACGTCATTGCAGAAGCAGCTACAGGAACTGGGAAAACCCTTGCATTTTTACTTCCTCTTTTAGAAAATATAAATTCAAAATCTAATGAAATTCAGGCTCTCATATTGACTCCAACTCGAGAGCTTGCAATACAAATAACTAATGAAGCTAACAAACTCAAAGAATTTAATGATATCAATATATTACCTGTTTACGGAGGTAAAGATATTACTTCGCAGTTAAAAAAACTAAATAATAATATTCACTTAATTATTGCAACTCCAGGCAGACTATTAGATCATCTAGAAAGAAAAACTATCGACTTAAGTAAGTTAAAAACTTTTATCTTAGATGAAGCAGATCAAATGTTACTAATGGGATTTAAAAACGAAGTTGAATCAATTATAAGTAAGATGCCTAGAAAAAAACAACTTCTTTGCTTTTCAGCTACAATTGACTCTTCTGTAAAAAAACTAGCTTATAGATATATGAAAGATCCTATTGAGGTATTCATAAAACAAGATAATATAGCTCTAGATGCTATAGAACAAGATATTGTTGAAACTACTGATAGAAAAAAACGAGATGCTTTATGCAAAGTTCTAGATGAAGATAATCCATTTATGGCTATTATATTTTGTAGAACAAAAAGAAGAGTTGATGAACTTGAAGCAGTCTTGCATACTCGTAAATATAATTGCGAAAAATTACATAGTGACATCCCTCAAAATAAAAGAGAGAGAATAATGAAATCTTTTAGAAATGCAGAAATTCAATACTTAATTGCTACCGATGTTGCCGCAAGAGGACTAGATATAAATGGAATAACACATATTTATAATTACGATATTCCTGAAAGCGTGGAAAGTTATATACATCGTATTGGTAGAACTGGAAGAGCTGGCGAAAGCGGCTATACATGCATGTTTATAGATCCAAAGAACATAAAAGACGTCAACGAAATTGAGGACGCAATTGGATTTAAAATAAGAAGACGAAATGTAGAAATATAAAATTCAGACCACTAGCAGTTTTGAAAATACTAAATCAAAATTTTGTATGAATAAAAGTCCTCTACAAAAAATAATTTTAAACTTAGTAGAGGACATTTTTCAATACCATTCTTAAATATATAATTCAATTCATATTTATCTAAATAAGCCTTTGCATCAATCTATGCTAATTATATATCTGGTGGATCCTAAAAATAAGTAAATACAACAATCTGTTATTTATATAAATCTCCTGCTAAATACAATAATTTATCATAATCCTGAATAAAATATTCCTTATTATTTCTTTTCAAAATCCCTTCTAAGCAAAGCTTATTCAATGTTCTACTTAAATGCCTATAACTTGTTCCTAGCAATTCTGCTATTTCAATATAATTTTCTCTAAATATAATTTTTCTAGTATTTGAATTTTCAATTTCAGAGAATGCTATTATATAACTAGCAAGCCTATTCTCAAGTGGATATAATAAGTTTATTGAAGTATTAGTACTGCTATTTGTTAATTTCTCACTCAAATAGCTACATAAATTCACCAAAAACTTACAATCATTTATTAGAATTTTTCTTACAATATCAAATCTAATTCCTATACAGTAAGTGTCCTTAATTGCTTGAACACTGCAATCTGTTGGATTATTTCTCACAAATTCAGCATCTCCAATTATTGTAATCGGACTATAAAATGATATTAATAATGATTTACCATTTTCTAGATGCTTAGATACTTTAGCTTTTCCCTCAACTAAAAAATACATATTTTCTAAAATCTCTTCTTCCCTACAGATATATTCATTTTTATTAAACATATATAGTTCCATATATCTTCCCATATCTTCTGAAAATAGGTTTTCTAATTTATTTTTATTTATATATTCTGAAATCCTAATATTATCTTCTATCTTTATCAATGAAGTCAACTCCTAATAAATATTGAATAAAAAAATTAATTTTAAACATGACATTTGTCCTATATAAATCTCATTATAGTAATTTACAATATAAAGAGCAACTTTCCTATCAAAATAACTCTTAAAACTATTTATAAACAAAATAATAAATTTATTTAAGGAGATAGCACTTATGTATAATATTTTATCATTACTAATAGGCGTACTTATAACTATTATGATTGCTTTCAACGCTAAATTATCTGACGGACTTGGCAACTATTCTTCTTTAATTGTAATTCACTTTGTAGGATTAATAATTGTTATAGGAATAGTTATCTTTAAAAAGATTAAAATTACTTTTAAGAATAATTTACCATTATATCTTTATATTGCTGGGGCTATTAGTGTTTTCACCGTTATGTTTAATAACTTAAGCTATGCAGCTCTTGGAGTTTCTCTTCCTGTTGCATTAGGACTTCTAGGCCAACTATTAACTTCATTAGCTTTTGATCACTATGGATTCTTAGATGTGCCAAAGTCTAATTTTAATAAGAAAAAATTTATAGGGCTCTTAGTTATAATAGCTGGAATCTTTATCATGTCATTTTTTTAAAAGAAAGGAGCAATTATTAATATGTTTTTTGTTTTAATTTCGATAGCAGCTGGCGCTATTGTAGTAATTTCAAGAATTCTAAATACTAGACTTTCTGAGAAGGTAGGGTTAGTACAATCAAGCTTTTTTAATTATATTACTGGTTTAGTTGCATCAATATTATTATTTATTATTATAAAAGATAAATTTTTACTTGAACAATTTCGCACTCTTCCACTTTATGCTTATTTAGGTGGTCTATTAGGAGTAATTGTTGTCATCTTATCTAGTGTTATAACGCCAAAGATGTCCTCATTTTATGCTACTTTATTAATATTTATTGGACAACTTTTTACTGGAATCATTTTGGATTGTGTGATACAAAATACTATTCCATTAGCCAAAATCATCGGGGGACTTTTAGTTGTCTTAGGTTTAGCGTACAATTTGCATATAGATGCATCTACACAAGAACTTACAGAATTAGATGAAAATATTATATAGGCTAATCTACAAATATGTAATTATAAAAAGAGGTAACATACAAAAACAAAGTGTTACCTCAAAATCCACATATTATATTTTACGAGAGTGTAAAATAGTCTGTGTAAACTTCATTAGAATGATATAATAAATTATCAAATGAAGGGAGCACAG
>NZ_JAKJJX010000052.1:0-12445 GCF_022320765.1 Clostridium sp. YIM B02569
CTCAAATAAAAATTGCTGGTTTACTTAAATGTATTTATGTTATTCTGTTCAATTTTCAAAGACCAATTTTCTTCCCTACAATTCTCATTGTAGTTATTAATTTTTATCACCCTCAAGCGACTTATTTAGTATATCACTTATTTTATATTATGTCAATAACCTTTTTCAAAATCTTTAAAATCATATTTAAGATACAAATCTGCGATTTATCATTAAGTTATTTACATATCTCAGCGACGTTATTTATCTTAACACGTTCCCGTTATGCTGTCAACATATTTGTTAAAATATTATGTGATGTGCATACTGTTATCCCCTTATTATAAATTAGCAATGAGATTATACGGCTTAATACTTATAATAAATTCCAGATTAAATTTACTTTCTAAATTTCTCTAAGACTAACAGTTCTGTGTCACTATATCATGTTTATACTATAAATTTATACTTCTATTAGTTCCATAAATAAAATAGTAATCCATAATGTATAAAGTTTTTAACATACCTTATCTATCACATAATAGACATATTAAAGTTGTATTGATATAAATAAAGTAAGCATCATAAAATTATACTTTGCTAACATTATTTCTTAGTTGTTAATCACTATATCGTTCAAATTCTGCATTTAATTTTCCTAATATAGATAATACTAACTTAATGAATCACAAATCTAATTTTCTGATACTTACCTAATTAATATTTTATAATAATATAACTATTCAATTTCTAAAAATAGTATCTTCTATATATCTTTACTTAGTAATACTACTTTTTTTCTTTATAACCAAAGGATACATAACTGATCCAATAAGGGTCTCACCACTTCTTATCTCGCTACCTTTATCTGCAATTACATTATCCAATACTGCATCGTCACCAATTCTGCTATTTTGCATTATTATACAATCTTTTAACTTTGTATTTTTTCCTATATATACTCTTCTGCCTATTATGCAATTTTCAACCGTTCCTTCTATTCTACAACCATTTGCTATTATTGAGTTTATAACACTGCTTGTATCTGCATAGTGAGTTGGCGCTTCATCTTTAGTTTTTGTATATATAGGTCTTTCATCATTAAAAATTTCTTTATTTACTTTTCTATTTAAAAATCCCACATTGCTATCATATAATGCCTTAATGGAATTTATACAATCTAAATGTCCTTTGAATTCGTAAGCACTTGCTGTTAGTGTATTTAAATTATTATGAATATACTCTTTGACCTTTCGATACATTCCACTGCTTACACATTCATTTACAATATTTATAAATAATTCAGTTTTTAATATATACATCTCCATATTAATATTTGCCTTCGGACTTTTCCCTATATTTTCTCCTACACTTATAACGCTTCCTGAATCATCAAAGTTTAATACGCCACAATCACCAAAAGCTTCATCTGCATTGTTTACCTTCTTATATACCATTGTAATATCTTTACCTGTACTCTTATGGTATTCCAAAACTTCATTGTAATCTATATTACAAATCATATAGCTTGGTGCTAATAATACATACTCTCTTCTACTATGTGTTAAAAATTGTATGTTTTCAGCGAAATTATGGACATCATCATAAACAGGCTCGTCATTTCCAAAGTTAAAAACTTTTAATCCATCTTTTTTTCTATTTAAGTCCCATGGTCTTCCATTTGTTAAATGGTCTATTAGAGACCTTGACTTATTCTTTGTAAATATTCCTATACAATTAATTCCTGAGTTAGTCATATTTGATAAAATAAAATCTATAATTCTATATCTTGCTGCAATAGGAACTGAAGCAAGAGATCTATTAACTACTAATTCACCCATTCTGTTTTCATTTTCATCTAAGTTGATTATACCAATACAATTTTTCATTTCTTTCTCCCCCTTAGTGATCTCGCTAAACTGCTTTATTATTTTCTATAACTGTACCCATTTTTACTTCTTCTTTTGCTGCAATAATAGCTATTTCATCACCTAAAGAAATCTTACAGTCTTTTCGAACTATTGCTCCGCTTCCAACAATTGCTTTTTCAATAACTACATTATCACCTATTTTAGCATCCGTCATAATTATTGAATCTCGAACAACTGAGTTTTTTCCTATTTGAACTCCTTGAAATAATATTGAGCTTTCCACTTGTCCATTAACAACACAACCTTCAACAACTAATGAATTAGATACTTTTGCATTCTCTCCTATATATTGTGCCGGCCTTACTGGATTGACTGAATATATCTTCCATTCCTCATCATGTAAATCAAGTTCATTATCTTCTCTTATCAAATCCATATTTGCTTCCCATAGGCTATCTATAGTACCAACATCTTTCCAATATCCTTTAAATGGATACGCAACCATTTTATCCCCATTGCCAAGCATACTTGGAATTATATTCATTCCGAAGTCATTTTTTGATGTCTTGTCCGATTCATCCTCTCTCAAATATTTTTTTAGAGTTTTCCAATTGAAAATATATATTCCCATCGATGCTAGATTATTTTTTGGGTTTTTTGGTTTTTCTTCGAATTCATATATTGATAAATCTTCCCTTGTATTCATTATTCCAAATCGAGATGCTTCATCCATTGGCACTTCAATAACAGCTATAGTTGCCTCTGCCTGTTTTTCTTTATGAAAATCTAGCATCTTTGTATAATCCATCTTATATATATGATCTCCAGATAAAATCAAAATATATTCTGGATCATATCTATCAACAAATTCTATATTTTGATAAATTGCATTTGCAGTACCCTTATACCACTCTCCGCCTTTTTCTTCTTGATATGGTGGCAATACATGTACCCCTCCATGAGCCCTGTCTAAATCCCATGCTTCTCCTATGCCAATATGTGCATTTAATTCTAGTGGTTTATACTGTGTTAATACTCCTACTGTATATATTCCTGAATTCGAACAATTGCTTAATGGAAAATCTATAATTCTATATTTTCCTCCAAACGGTACTGCTGGTTTAGCCAATTTTTTTGTTAATACCCCTAACCTCGATCCTTGTCCACCAGCCAATATCATTGCCACAATTTCATTTTTACCCATAATATTATCTCCTCTCATATGTGTTTGTTCTCATTAGATAAATTTTATATTATATGCTCCTATGTTCAAAAAAAATGATTGTTATTACATTTTTATTTAAGTGAACTTGCAGAAGCATATTATATTTTTAATAATTATTTTATAATATGATTACCCCTAGAATTTATATTTATATTTTTGCATACAATATATTATACATTTGTTTTCCATTAAATTCCACATAAGCATATATCAAAATATTTGTCAATTTTTTATTATATAATCAAACTCAATGAACTAGATCCTACGCAATATTTTCAAATCATACGGAAAGATAGTTATAACACTATCACTTCCTATAAACTTATACTTTTCACTAATATCAAGTAAATTCACATAATCTCCACTTAAGTTAATTTCTTTAATTAATTTAGCTTCGCTTGAAACATTTACTAATACTATTACGCTTTCATTTTCATATTTTCTTTCAAACGCAAATACGTTTGGATCAGTTTCAAAGATACTTAACTTCCCTTTTTTTAACCCATCTTCATTATTTCTTATTTTAATTATTTTATGGTAGAAATCAGCAAGCATTTTGTTCTCTTTCCCCCATGGATAGCTTCTCCTATTATCAGGCTCTCTTCCACCTCTTATGCCGGCTTCATCTCCATAGTATATCAGTGGTACTCCTGGCAAAGTAAATTGAATTGCTATAAGTAATTTTAACAGTGATATATTTTCATCCAGAACAGTTAAAATTCTTTCTGTATCATTGGTACCTAAAATATTTATATTTCCATAAAAACTTTCTCTTGGATAGTTCTCGTACAATGACATAATTTTTTGTCTTAACTTATCTGACTTTATATACCCCTTGATAAAATTAATTAAACTTTCCCTTAAGGGATAATTAGTTGCAGCTTGCACTTCATTCCCTTGTAAATATTTTCGTCTTCTTGAATAACTTATCTTATTAGATGCGTCTTCCCATATATCACCTAAAAGTACAGTATCCTTATTTATTTCTCCGATTTTCTTTCTTATTAGTTCTATAAATTCATCTGGAAGCTCATCTGTCACATTTAAAAACCATCCGCTAACTCCCATATCTGTCCACTTATTTATAATAGAATTATCTCCACTTATAATATAGTCAACATATTCTTTTTGCATCGAGTTAACATTCGGTCTATCATCCATTCCCCACCAAGATTCATACCTATATGGATATGTAATAAATTTATACCAATCATAAAATCTAGAGTTTGGTGAATTATACGCTCCAACATCGTCGTAATTTCCTAGTTTATTAAAATATTTACTATCAGAGCTTGTATAGCTCAGTACAATATCTAGAATAATTTTAATTCCTTTACTATTTGCCACTTTACATAATTCTCTAAATTCACCATTTGTGCCGAACATTTCATCTACAATTTCATAGTCCGCTGTATCATATTTATGGCAACTAGGGGATTTAAATATTGGGCTTAACTTTATTATATTAGCTCCCAATTCCTTTATATAATCTAATTTCTTTATTATCCCCTTTAGATTTCCTCCATAAAAATCCCACCTAGCAATTTTTCCAAAACTATCTCTAATATACATAGGGCTATCATCCCATCTTCCGTATATAAATGAGTTTTCTTTTGTATTATCTATAATTTTATTTTCATTTCCATTGTAAAATCTATCTATTAGAATATGGTATATTACACCTTCTTTATACCATCTTGGTACGAATGACTTTTCATATACAGTTATTTGATATGGCACAGGATTATAAGTATATATTTGGCCAACTCCTCCCAAATGATTGTCATTATTTCCATAATATACTCTGTCATACCCATCTATTAAAATAAAATAGTATTCTAATATCCCCAAAGCATCAGATGTATCAATTTCTACAGAATATTTAAATTCACCATTATTTGAATATTCCTTGTTCATTCCCATATTCATTTTAGTTCCATCGAATTTTATCAATTCGATTGCTACAATTATGTCTTTATTAATATTAATAGATATCTTAACCTTTTGATCAACCTCTACAGCTCCAAAGGGCCTTCTAAATCTTATGCTTTGAGAGTCATGTAATACCTGTATATCATTCATTCAGTTAATCCTCCTATAGATTCTTATAGATTACCTCTGATCCCCAAATACCTGTTGCATATTCTTCTATTGTTCTGTCAGATGAGAATATCCCTGAATGTGCAATATTAATTCCACACATTCTTTGCCACTTACTAGCATTCCTATAAAGAGTATCAATCTTATCTTGAGCTTTTAAATATGAGTCAAAATCTTGTAAAACAAAAAACTCATCATTATAATTTATTAGATTTTCATATATACTTCTAAATTTATTTTTATCACTATGATATTTTCCGTTTATTAAATCATCAATTACACTTTTTACTCTAATATCATTGTTGTATATATCAATAGATTTATATCCTCCATTTTTGTAATAATTCAATACTTCATCTGCAGTTAATCCAAATATCACTATATTATCATCTGTAACTTCATCTTTTATTTCAATATTTGCCCCATCTAATGTTGCTACTGTAATAGCTCCGTTCATCATAAATTTCATATTTGATGTTCCTGAAGCTTCTTTTGTTGTTGTTGAGATCTGCTCACTTACATCTGTCCCCGGGATTATTTGTTCAGCTAGTGAAACTCTATAATTTTGAATAAAAACAACTTTTATCTTTTCATTTACTCTAGAATCATTATTTATTTTGTTTGCAACACAATTTATTAATTCAATAGTATTTTTAGCTAAATAATAACCTGGTGCAGCTTTTCCTCCAAAGATGAATGTCCTTGGAACTATATCGTAATTAGGATCATCAATTAATTTATTATATAAATCCATTATTCTTAAACAATTAAGTACTTGCCTCTTATAAGCATGTATTCTTTTTACTTGAACATCAAATATAGAATCAGGATCCACTCTTACATTATCATTCTCTAATATTATACTTGCTAGCTTTTCTTTGTTAAATTTTTTAATTTTTCCTAACTGTTCTAGAATCACTTCATCATACAAATGCCTCTCAAAGTTCTTTAGATCAAGTGGATGTCTTATAAAGCTATCTCCAATTGTATCTTTAATTAGTTTTGTAAGCTCTGGATTACTTTTTAAAAGCCATCTTCTATGAGTAATTCCATTAGTTTTATTATTGAATTTATTTGGATAAAGATAATAGAAGTCTGTCATCTCTTTTTTCTTCAATATTTCTGTATGAAGTTTTGCTACCCCATTTACACTATGACTGCCTACAATCGCTAGATGTGCCATCTTGACTTGCTCATCAGCTATTATCGCCATTCTTCTAACTTTTTCAAGGTTGCCTGGATATTTAGTTAAAAGTTCTGCACAATATCTTTTATTAATTTCTTCAACAATCATATATATTCTTGGAAGCAATTTTTGAAACATATCTATTGGCCATTTTTCCAAAGCTTCTGCCAAAATTGTGTGATTAGTGTACGATATTGTATTAGTTGTTATTCTCCAAGCCGTATCCCATTCTAACCCTTCTTCATCCAATAATATTCTCATAAGTTCCGGTATCGCAAGTGTAGGATGAGTATCATTTATATGAATCGCCACTTTTTCATCTAGTAACAATATATCTTTTCCATGCTTTTTACAGTGCCTTATAATGCTTTGAACTCCCGCTGAAACAAAGAAATATTGCTGCTTTAATCTTAACATTTTACCTTCATAAAATGAATCTTCTGGATACAGCACTTGCGAAATTGATTCAACTGAATTTTTATACTTAATTGCTTGGAGAAAATCACCTCTACTAAATGATGAAAAATCAAACTCGTTTGAAACCGCCTCCGCACTCCATAATCTAAGGGTATTTACAATTTCATTTTCGTACCCTACAATTGGAGTATCATATGGGACTGCCAATACAGGCTCATAATTTATATGCATAAAGCTTAAGCGTCCATTTATTTCGCTTACTTTTATTTCTCCACCAAACTTAACAATTTCTGCTTTTTCTGCTTTTCTCTTCTCCCAGACGTTTCCTAGCTTTAACCAATCATCAGATACCTCAACTTGTTTTCCGTCTATAATTTTTTGCTGAAAAAATCCATATTTATATCTAATCCCACACCCGTTTCCTGGAATATTTAAAGATGCCATTGAATCCAAGAAGCATGCTGCAAGTCTTCCCAATCCACCATTACCTAGTCCTTGGTCTTGCTCCAAGTTTTCCAACTCTTCTAAATTTATATTTAAATCTGATAACGCTTCTTTACATATATCTCTTATGCCTATATTTAATAAAGCATCTCCAAGTAACCGTCCCAGTAAAAATTCCATAGAAAAATAATAAACTTGCTTCTCCCCAGTCTTATTATATTTTTTATTTGTTTTAAGCCAAGTTCTTGTAACATAATCCCTTACTAAGCTTCCCAAAGCATCATACTTTTGTTGATTAGTTCCTTCTTTTAACTCAATACCATGCATTTCTAAAAACTTATTTACATAAGCTTTTTTAAATGTTTTTTTATCCATTTCGAGCATTGATATACCCCCTCATAACATTATGTCCTCATCTTAATCTTGTCCTGTTAATTCTCTATATAAATCTAAATATATTTGAGCTGACCTATTCCAGCTATTATCAGAATTCATTGCATTTTCGATTAGATTTTCCCACTTACCCTTATCCTTATATATCCATAACGCATATTCTATTATATTGTATAACTCATCTGAATTGTAATTTCTGAAACTAAACCCATTACCTTCTCCAGTATACTCATTATATGCAATTATTGTATCCTTGAGTCCCCCAGTTTCCCTAACTATAGGAATAGAACCATATCTAAGTGCTATTAATTGCCCTAATCCACATGGTTCAAAAAGTGAAGGCATTAAAAACATATCACATGCTGCATAAATTTTATTTGCTAACCCATTATCAAATTTAATATTAGCAGACACCTTATTTCCATATCTAGAATCTAGCCATTTAAAATGTTCCTCATAATGCTTATCTCCCGTTCCTAGAATAACTAGTTGAACATTTTCTTGTAATAGTTTATCAGAAATATTTACTAATAGATCCATTCCCTTTTGACTTGTCAATCTAGTTACCATCGCCAGCATTGGTATATTTTTATCAACAGTTAGCCCTAGCTCTTTTTGTAACTCCGTCTTGTTTATTGCTTTATCTTCAATAGAGTTTATACTATAGTTCTTTTTAATAAATTTATCTGTCTTCGGATTAAATTCATCATAATCTATACCATTTGTTATTCCTCTTAATGCATAGGACCTCTCTCTTAATACTCCATCCAATCTTTGACCATACTCAGGTGTTTGTATTTCGTATGCATAAGTATTACTAACAGTTGTAATAACATCTGAATAGCATAATCCACCCTTCATATAACTTACGCCATCATCAAATTTTAAGCATGTGTTATTATAAAGCTCCATATCAAATCCAAATAACTCCGGTAATATTTGAGGATCAAATACTCCTTGAAATGCTATATTATGAATTGAATATACACATTTCATCTTCCAATAGAACATATCATTTCTTTTATATTCAAATTTTAATAGTACAGGTAACATCCCAGTTTGCCAGTCATTGCAGTGTATAAGATCTGGCTGCCAATCTATTTGCCTCAACATGTCTAATACGGCCCTATCAAAGAACGCAAATCTCTCTGCATCATCATAGAATCCATAGACTTCATCTCTCTTAAAATATGCTTCATTATCTAAAACATAATATGTTACTCCATTATGAAAGCATTCCCATACGCCACAAAATTGTTCTCTCCATCCAACTTTAACATTAAACCATTTAACAAACCTTAGCTTGTCTCTTACTTCCCAACTAATTTCTTTATACTTTGGTATAACAACTCTTACATCTGCATTTTTTTGTGCAAGTGCTTTTGGTAATGCCCCAGCAACATCTCCGAGCCCCCCTGTTTTAATGAACGGACTAGCTTCAGATGCTACAAATAAAACTCTCATTCTTTATCCCCCTCAACCTCTAGCAAATAAATTTATATCATTATACTATAGATATTTTTATAATATTTACTTTCTCAAACGGTCTTTTTAACCTTTTATTCATCTTTTTCTTTAATTTCTTGATCTACATTAATTTCATTCACTTTTAATATTAATGTTGCCATTGGAGGCACTTTTACTTTCAAAGAATATGGTTGATTGTGGAATTGAGTCTTTTCAGATACAAGCATTTCACCCATAATCTGACCTGAACCACCATATTTACTATCATCAGAATTAAATACTTCTTCATAGCTCCCCAAAAATGGTACTCCAATTTGATAATCATAATACACAATAGAAGTAAAATTAATTATAAAAATCAGTGTATCTTTATCATTTCTACTTCTTCTAGCAAAAATTAATATGCTTTGTTCATTATTATCGGCTTCTATCCAATTAAAGCCTCTATAGTCATGATCGAGCTCCCAAAAAGCTTTATTATTAAGGTATAGATTGTTTAAATCCTTAAAAAATAATTGAGTTTTTTTATGGATTCCTAAATCATCGATTAGGTTCCATTTTAATTCCTCATATTCTCTCCACTCAATTTTCTGAGCAAATTCGCACCCCATAAACGATAACTTTTTGCCCGGATGTCCCATCATATAACACATAAACGCTCGGAGACCTGCAAACTTATTCCATTCATCTCCCCACATTTTGTTTACCAATGATTTCTTACCATGAACAACTTCATCGTGTGAAAGTGGTAATAAATAATTTTCAGCATAATTATACATCATCGCAAATGTTATATTTTTATGATTATGTTTTCTATATTTAGGATCTATTTCGACATACTCTAATGTATCATTCATCCAACCCATATTCCATTTTAAGTTGAATCCCAAACCATCATAAATTGCAGGTTTTGTGACATTAGGCCAAGATGTTGATTCCTCTGCAATCATAAGTGCAGTCGGATATTCTGCAAATACTGCTTTATTTAACTCCTTTAGAAAATCTATTGCTTCTAAATTCCCATTTCCTCCATATTTGTTTGGTATCCATTCCCCGGGCGATCTGCTATAATCCAAGTAAAGTATGCTTGATACAGCATCAACCCTTAATCCATCAATATGGAACTCTTTATACCAGTATAATGCATTCGATATTAAATAACTTTTAACTTCATCTCTACCTAGATCAAAATTACAAGTTCCCCAACCCTTATTTTCCGCTCTCCATTCTTCTTGATACTCGTATGTTGGTGTTCCATCAAACTTATATAATCCGTGAGCATCCTTACAAAAATGACCTGGAACCCAATCCATTATTACTCCTATATTAGCCTCATGCAATTTATTTATTAAAATTTTAATACCTTCATAATCCCCATACCTACTTGTTGGTGAATAATAACCTGTCCCCTGATATCCCCAAGAAGCATCCAATGGATGTTCAATAAGCGGCATAAGCTCTACATGTGTATATCCCATATCTTTTACATACTTAGGTAAATCTTCTGCGATTTCTTCGTATTTTAAGAATCCGCCATCTTTATTTGTCTTCCATGAGCCCAAATGTATCTCATATATATTTAATGGTTGCTCAAGTACATTTATTTTATTTCTTTGATCAATCCATTTTTTATCATTCCATTTGAAAGCTTTAGGCTTATATACTATTGATGCATTATCTGGTCTCAATTCACTTTGTATTGCATACGGATCGGCTTTGTATTCTCCCATCTCTCCATCGCTTCCCACTATACAATACTTGTATCTATTTCCGGCCTTCGCAGTATAAAAAAAGCCTCTCCATAATCCATTTTCAGTTATTCTTTCAAGTTTGTATTCCTCTTTTACTTCGAAATTATTAAAATCCCCAACTACATATACATCTTTTGCATTAGGTGCCCACGTTACAAATTGCACACCTTTCTTTCTTTTCTCAGTTTTAATATGTGAGCCTAAAATATTATAAGATTCATAGTTTTTACCTTGATGAAACAAATATGTGTTAAGATTAGTTATTTCAGATTTATCAATACTTTCTGTTCTCTTTTTAACATTAATTTTACTATGTTCTGTTTTCGACTTTTCAATCTTCTCCCCTTCTGCTTGAAATTCTCCCATTAATTCTTTTGAAGCTGATTTTTTTCTTGCGCTTGCTTTTGTTGAAGTTACTGCAGATTTCCCTTTTGAAGATTTATTAGTTTTTCTTTTTGTCTTTGATTGTACATTTAATTCATTCGTTTTGGTGGATTTAGATTTATTAATATTATCTCCACCCTCCAATTCAGATTCTTTATTATTCTCTTCTTTTAAAATAATTTTTTCTTCGTTTTTATTCTCCAACGCATTCTTCTTATCAATTGCCTTAGATTTCTTTAAACTCCCTTTAGATTTAATACCAATTTCTTTATCATTTGTAGTAATGTCTTTTACCTTAATATCTAGATTATTAATTGGATTTAATTCAGTTGTTTCCTTTGAGGAAATTTTCTTTTTCGCTCTTCCCTTTGTCTTACTTATTCTTTTCTCAACAGATGAATTATCTTCGATAGATACTTTTCCGTCTTCTTCTGTCAAACCGTTCATATCTCTAGGACCTATTTCATCTTTATCTTTAATCTTACTGCTTTTAGGATCATTTTGCATTAAACTATACCCCCATCCATATTCATATCCCTCTCATAAACTAAATTAAATGCTTCTCTTTATTATAATTCTCACTATATATATATCTTACCAAATTTTATGGTACTTTTCACTTATTTTTCTTTATTTTTAATAAAAATTATAATTAATTTAACTTTTAAGATAATAAATATATATTTTTATCCATATATAATGTATAATATTCAATCATTCATTTTATTAAATTTAAAATTAATTCACAGAATAGCAATAATCAAGCGCATAAAAGACGCTGTGTATTAGGAAATAAAGTGAGCAGCACCTAAGTTTTATTCTGCTAAGTTTTTAATATTGGAAAAATGATTTTAAACTCATGTCACTTATATATCTTTTTAAAATCATGATCAGAGGGCGATCTTCACTATATAACCAATGATAATAGTGTTTAATTTACCAAAATTCATACCATAAAAAAAGAGAATCCATATCTTGAATCCTCTCTTTAACAATTAGTATTAAAACAACTTTAATATATTACCTTAAACTTTATAATTATTCATATATTTTAAATAATACAATTCAAGCACATGAATCAATTAATACCATAGAGCCTACTTATTAAAAGTGCGAAATATTACAAAATAAAAAAAGATAGTTATTACAACTATCTTTTTTGCTTACCTCGCAACGTCCTACTCTGCCACACAGTCTCCCATGCAGTACCATCGGCGCTATAGACCTT
>NZ_JAKJJX010000053.1:0-9910 GCF_022320765.1 Clostridium sp. YIM B02569
TTATAAATAAAAATAAGTGCAAATGTATAACCATTTATTTATGGTTTACACTTACACTTATACAGTACCAAAATAGAGATAGCGAAAAATCAGGTGAATGATAATAAATAAAAGCTATCTCTTTTTTATTTTAATATGAAGTTATGTTTTAATTATTGACACAGTTTATGGAAAATATACAACAAAATAAATAAACAATATATGTTATAATTGATTTAATATGGAATATGATTATGCAGCAAATTCATGAGTAAATCATAGTATTTCAAAAAGGGTTATAATGGGAGAAGGATTTTGTAATGTATAATCGTGCTTTGTGTTCTATTCATACTTGTAATAAAAGAGAACTTGATGAAAAAATAGAAGAAATTAATGAAGTCTACAAAGAAAAAGATAATCTTTATATAACTGTAATTTAATATAATTGCTTAGATAGAGGTGGATAATGAAAACAGTAGTAATCTATAAATCTAAAACAGGCTTTACAAAAAAATATGCGAAGTGGATTGCAGAAGAGCTATCAGCAGATATTTTTAATGCATCAAATGTTGATATTAATATTTTGAATAAGTATGATACTATAATTTATGGTGGAAGTTTGTATGCAGTAGGCATTATTGGGATAGGATTAATCAAAAAGAACATTAACAAAATTAAAGATAAGAGGTTAGTAGTGTTTACAACAGGAGCATCACCTTTAAGAGATAATGTTATAAACGAAGTAATAAATAAAAACTTTACAGTAGATGAGCAAAAATATATCAAATTCTTTTATCTAAGAGGTGGATTTAATTATAATAAGCTAAGTTCTTTTGATAAATTTCTTATGACATTATTAAAATGGAAAATAAAAAATAAGAAAAAGGAAGATTTATCAGCAGATGAAAAAGGAATGCTTGCTATTTATGATAAACCAGTAGATTTTACAGATAAGAAGAATATAGGGAAAATAATAGCTTATGTTAATTCGTGAGAGTAAATAAATATAAGTAACTGTAGATTTATGATTCAAGTAAAAGTATTAAATTTAGGAGATTAGTATGGATGTAATAAGAGCAATAGAAGAGCGTAGAAGTATACGAAAGTTTAAAGATAAGGTAGTACCAAAAGAAATAATAGAAAAGATCTTAGAATTAGCAACTAAAGCACCGTCAGGAAAGAATCGTCAACCATGGAAGTTTATTGTTGCCCAGGATAACACAAAAGATGAGATGGTAAGAATTATGGAGAATTCACTACACCAGAATAAAAAAGAGGATAAATCTACTGGTAGCCTGGAGTCAAGTATGAATTCAATTAATGAAGCATCGGCAGTAATCTTAGTATTTAATACTTTTTCTAATATTGAAGAAGATTATAATCATCATAGATCACTTACTGATACTCAATCAATTGGGGCCGCAATACAAACAGTTCTTTTAGCAGCACAGGATTTTAAACTAGGAACTCTTTGGATTTGCGACATATTTTATTGTGACAGAGAAATATGCTCATGGTTAAATTGCAAAGATGAACTTGTAGCAGCAGTAGCAATTGGATATCCAGATCAATCACCATATCCAAGGCCACGAAAGCCATTAGAAGAGGTTGTAAGATGGATATAAATTTTGTGGGGCTAAGTAATAAGTGATTCTACGGTAAGACTTATGATGCTTGGTGTTTTGGTGGAGATGCTTCGATTGCAAATAAACTCGCAAAACTAGTTGCAAATGGTATTAAAACAGTAACTGCATCAGCGTATCAGCTATATGAAATTGAAAACAGTCCTCTGCCAGCAGTGGTGGTTTAAATATTATATTAGACACTGATAATAATGCTGTTTGCATAACTAAAACGACCAAAGTTTATACTTGTTCATTTAATGAAGTGTCAGAAAATCATGCACTTAAGAAGGGAGAAGGAGATTTGTCCTTGCCATATTGGAGAAAGGCACATAAAGATTTTTTCTCAAAAGAATTAAAAGAGTATGATCTTGATTTTGATGAAAATATGGTTGTTGTTTGTGAAGAATTTGAATTAGTATGTAAATAGATAGTTGGTATAAAGTCGATAAAAATGGATTTTATTTTGAATAATAGACCAATGAAAGTATCTAAAATAATTGATAAGTCATTATATAAATATAGATAAAATCTATCGTTGACTTACAACAAATTTTTATATATACTATATGTAAAAAAATAAATGAGAGCTTATACTTTCATCACCGGATGATTGTATTATAAGGCATACAAAAGCCAGCCGTAGGTACGGTGTGTTTTCACACTATAAGGTTAGCTTTTGGATGCCTTTTGTTTTGAAGGGGAGGTCATAAAATGATAATTAAAGAGTATAACTACTTGCCAGAAGAGGCTAAAAAAATAAGAGTAGAAGTGTTTGTAAAAGAGCAGGGCTTTGTTGAAGAGTTTGATGAAATTGATGGAATTGCTAAGCACATGGTTATGTATGAAGGAGAACAGCCAATTTCAACCTGTAGAATCTATTTTGATAGTAAGAAACAGTCATTTATCATAGGAAGAGTAGCTGTTTTAAAGGAATGGCGAGGGAAAAATATTGGGGCAAAAATACTTAATGCTGCAGAAGATTGTATTACTCGAGAAGGTGGAAAAAGCGTAATGTTGTCAGGACAGGCACGAGTTGCAGAATTTTATGAAAAACAAGGGTATGAAAAGCAGGGAGAAGCTTATTTAGAGGAAGATTGCCTACATATATTGATGAAAAAGAATTTAGATTAATATAGGTAAATGAAATAATTACAGTAAATGGTGAAATAAACAAAAAGTAAGACGATTATATGATTCATACTAGAAGGTTATTGGGGAATGTCATCCCGCAATAATATACTATATGCTATTTAGGCTTAGATGTATAATTCATGAGAATACTTTGAAAGGAGCTTGATTCATGAATATTACATCTTTTCTTATTTACTGTATTATTGTTACAGTTACGCCTGGACCTACGAATATTGTAATATTGTCTACGGTAAATAATTGGGGGACAAAGAAAGCAATGGAGTATACATATGGAGCAACTATTGCGTTTAGTTTATTACTTATTATTTCAGCTATTTTAAATACTGCACTTATGGCGGTTTTGCCAAAAATTCTATGCATCATGCAGATAATCGGAAGTCTTTATATTCTCTATCTTGCTTATCAAATATGCAAGATGGATACATCAAAATCAACTGCAAAAGAAACGGCAACTTTTTTATCAGGGTTTCTTATGCAGTTTGTGAATCCAAAGGTCGTATTATTTACAATGACAGTAATTCCGAGTTTTGTTATGCCATATTATACTAAACTATCTACTTTAATGGTATTTGTTGCATATATAACAATTATTGGATTTGGTGCATTTATTACATGGGTACTTTTTGGTACAATCTTTAAGACATTTTTGCAGAAACATCAAAAAATTGTTAATATAATTATGGCATTATTTTTAGTTTATTCTGCAATAATAGTATCTGGTGTAGGCGAGCTGATTAAGGGGTGATTTGTATGGATAAATTTGTATATAAAAAATCAGAAGGTATTATCGCGTTATCAGCAAGTTTTGCTGACTTTAAATATAAGAAACACTCCCATAAGGAATATGCAATAGGTGTAACGTTGCGAGGCATTCAGCAGTATAACTTAGATGGCAGCTTGCAATTATCCTATCAAAATGGTGTTATGCTTTTTAATCCTGAACAGCCACATGACGGAATGGCACATGATGAGACAGGTCTTGATTATATTATGTTATATATTGAGCCAAAATTATTTTTAGAGAGTATTGAAAAAAAGGATATAGTTCGTTTTTCTTCTCCTATTATTTATAATTATAGACTTGAACGACAAATATTAAATCTTTCTAATGCAATATTAAGAGGAAAAGATGAAGCATTGTGTAGTGAATTTTTTTTATCTCTTGCAGATAGTTTTACACAAACTGATCTTTGTATAAGTTACAAGAAAGAAAATGCTTTAATCAAAAAATCAAAGAATATGATTTATTATAACTTAGAGAATGTATTAAGGCTTGATGATATTTGTAGAGAGCTTAATATGTCAAAATTTCAGTTTATTAGATTATTTAAAGCTAATACTGGAATTTCACCATACCAATATTTTCTTAACTGCAAAGTAGAAATGGCAAAAAAGTTAATAGAGAAAAATAGAGATGTTTATTCAGCAGTAGCAGAGTGTGGTTTTGTTGATTTAACACATTTAAATAAGCATTTTAAAAGCATATATGGAATAACAGCATTTGAATATTTATCATACTTAAATTAAGGTGATTTTTCTATGACTTTTGTTAAATATAAAAATGCCCCAATAAAGGGGCATATATGTATGTGATAATTAATATTTATGGGGGATTTATATCATGCTCTAATATATCTTAAATAATACATAATATAAATATCACATATTTAGAATTAAATAGATCAAAAATGGAGTTTTGATTTGATTATGAAGACATTCTAGTTTGTGGATATTTCATAAAATTATTCATGTAAAAAATAATAAAAGCCCCTAAAATAAGGGGCCAAAAAGTGAATGGATTAAAACAAAAAAGTAACTATGAATTAAGGGTAACCAAGAGAACAAAAAAATAACACTCAAGAGGTTTCCTTTAATTATATGAAGGGGAAGTTTAAATAATTCTAAATATTAATAAATAATTCTTTGCATAAAAAAGACCCCAATAATGGAGTCAAAATGGATTTCGTAAATAATAACATAATGAGAAGCAATCATAGTATATGCGAGTTAAAAATAATTATTCATATGGGGGGGAACATTAGGCGAGATATTTAATAGAATCTACTTTTTACATATTGGTTTTTCCCACCATCCAAATGCGACTACTACCTTATCAATTGTTAAATTTGATGATTTTATAATTAGAGTATAGTTTCCACCTGGAGCTTCTATAAACTTTCCATCTTCCTCACCTACTAATGTTGTATTAGGAGGTACTATTCTTTCATATACATTAACTCCATCTTTAGGAACAATTCTAGTAGACTCAATAAATCTAATATCTACCTTGTTTTTTGGTATTGGCTTTAACGCAGTGTTGGTTGGAGAGGTCTTACGGGATACACAAGCTTTTTCAGGAAAACTAGTATTTAACCATATTTGGGCAGTTAAATAGTCATTAGATAAATTTGAAATAGTAAATACATTTGCATATAAATTAACATCTGAATTACGTGGATTTACTAAACCAGCCCAGGCATTTGAACCATTACCAACAAATAAAGTTTCTGTCTGCCCTACAAAGTATCTTCCTCTCATTGATTTATATAAAGAAATAGGAATGCTAACTACTTCTTGTAATTTACCACTTTTATTATCTAGTATATAATTACTATTATTTTCTAACATAAATTACATCTCCTACGGATTAATTTTTATAAATAGTACCATAGAGTTTCTTTATATATATAATATTCCGTAAATGCATAAAATGCTTAT
Source organism: Clostridium sp. YIM B02569 (assembly GCF_022320765.1). Taxonomy (NCBI): domain Bacteria; kingdom Bacillati; phylum Bacillota; class Clostridia; order Eubacteriales; family Clostridiaceae; genus Clostridium; species Clostridium sp. YIM B02569. The sequence continues at coordinate 5,475 of NZ_JAKJJX010000053.1, forward strand.
GTTATTAATAAAAGTAAGCCATAGCGCTGTAGGTATAGTATATATTTTATAATTACTTTACTTGCGGCAATATTTAGTTCTATATTCAGACGGAGAACAATTCCTGTACTTTTTAAATACTTTTCCAAAGTAACTTATGCCATTAAAACCTACATCGAGAGAAATATTAGAAATGGAATCCTTATTTTTTAGAAGTAGCTCTGCTGCTTTTGAAACTCTATATTCCATTAAGTATTCAAAAGGAGTTACTTTCAAAATTCTTTTAAAACTTCGACAGCACTCACTTTTGCTGATATTTGCAGCTCTTGCGATACTGTCTAGATCAATATTATCTGCATAATTCTTTTGAATATATTGCATTGCCATTTTCACACGTTCATCATCATTTGATGCTGAAGGTACAGTTCTTTTAATATCTTCATTTATTTCTTTAATTAAGTTTAACCAAACAATACTTAAATAATTTTTCATTTCTAATTCATATCCATATGATTTTTTATGAGATAATATAAAAACTTGTTCCAGATGCGCTAAGATTCTTTTTTGCCAAGGAACGTCAGGTTTTAAAGAGAGAAATTTCAAATTATTACTCTCAATAATTGGAGATAAGTACTTTTTTTCAATAAGTGATTCTTCACTTCCTCCAATTAAAGTTGAATCAAAATCAATGGAAAACATCATGCAATCGATATTTTCATATGGTTTAATTTGATGAAGTACATTTGAATTTATCATAATTCCTTCACCTGGAGATAATATTATATCTTCATCTTCAATAAAAACTACTACTTTATCATATAGTGAATATGAAAATTGTACTTCCTTATGCCAATGCCATCTTATATATCCATCTTCAAACAGATTAAATTTGTCAGTATAAATTGCTAGTGGAAAATCATGAGAACCATGTTTTACTGTTTCTTGCAAATTATCATTTACTTCTATTCTTGTTGCTTGCATATTTATCATCTCGCTAATATAGTTTTAATTTTTGACAATATATTAATTGTTTAATGCCATAAATAATAATAAAATTATTACATATTTGTTATATTAAATCAATATAATTGCAATTAGCTAAAATATATATTGCAAATGATTATATGTGTTCCAATTCATAATGCACATTTAACAATACACAATTACGGCTAAAATTCTTGCAATATTTTTAGAATTATGGTGAAGAATTATTTTTGCAGTATATATAAGTTAATTAAGAATAAATACAAAAAGGAGGAAGTATAGTGAACTTTCAGCCAAGGATAAAAGGAATAATCCTGGTAATCATAGGAGCCATGTTATGGGGGATATCAGGTACTGCTGCTCAATACTTATTTCAGAAAAAGGGATTTAGTCCAGAGTGGCTTGTTGTAATACGTTTATTATCATCGGGAATAATTTTATTATTATATACTTTTATGAAAGGTGAGCAAAATATATGGAAAGTATGGAAAAGTAAGAATGATGCTTTGAGTCTTATATTTTTTAGTATATTAGGCATGCTAGGTGTACAATATACATATTTTGCAGCAATTAAATATGGGAATGCAGCAACAGCAACAATACTTCAATATTCATCACCAGTAATAATTACTTGTTATTTAGCCATTCGTAATAAAAAAATTCCAAAGCTTAAAGAAATTATTGCTATTGGACTAGCAATGCTAGGGACATTTTTTATAATTACAAAGGGGAATATTCATAGTATATCTATTTCAAGGTTGGCATTGTTTTGGGGAATTGCATCAGCATTTGCAGCAGCCTTTTATACTTTACAACCTCGCTTACTTCTTAGAAAATGGGGATCCATATTAGTAGTTGGGTGGGGGATGTTAATAGGAGGAATATCCTTTAGCTTTATTGAGCAGCCATGGAATTGCACTGGAATTTGGTCTACTAATTCAATATTAGCTATTATATTTGTAGTATTATTTGGAACGTTAATTGCTTTTACTTGCTTTTTAGAAAGTTTAAATTATATAAAGCCGACAGAGTCAAGTATATTATCATCAGCTGAACCTTTATCGGCTGCTATATTATCTGTATTATGGTTACATGAAGAGCTTGGAATAGCACAATGGATTGGAACGGCATGTATTATAACTACAATTATAATTTTGTCTCGTATAAAGCAATAAAAAGTTGTTTCAATATAGAATGAAAATTAGTTCAATATATCAGCATATTAATACAAAATGCTTAAGTAGATTAATAGATAGCTGGATGACAATGAGTCGGCAGGTATTGATAAAATCATAAGTATACTCATTAAGAGAATTCTAAATTACCCGTAGTAACTATTATAATTATATCCCCATAATTTAGCGGTTTCATGATATATTTGCGAGAATTAGGTTCAAAACGAATTAGCTCCTGTATTAATTGAGTGCTATCAACTATAAGAAGTATGGCTCTACCAGAAGAATTATTTTCAACATTATAATCAATGCCTGCTGATAAGCCTGAGTCTTTTAAGGTATACAGCCCTTGAGTTAAAGTTTTACTAGCAGCAAAAGCATTTACTGTATTTATGCTAAGTAATAAGAATAAAAAAATAGAAAATGTAACAATAAATTTTTTCATTATACTCGCCACCTTTCATAATTTATAGTATTTGAAAGCGGTGAAATTATATTCAAAATATATTATAGCAAGTTAAGAAAAATAAATTATTACAAAATTCTAATAACTGATTTAGAAAATTATAGCTTGTCATACAAATGACATATTCATCCTGTATTATAAATTTATAAGATAGTTAATCATTATTTACCCCTTATTAAATAAATGATAACAAGTATTTAGAATGATCTATTACACCCTAGTAGATTATTCTAAATACTTGTTATCATTTACTATGTAATTATAGTAGTGAGCTATAGCCATGTCCACTATAGTACTTACATAAGTATTTAAGTCAGGATGCCTGCTCTTTAATTCATTAACTTTTCTAACAGTAGAAGATCTAAGCATATAAGTTCGTTTAATATCTAGGAATTCACCATCAATAGGTGGAGCCATGCCATTTGCTAATGAAACTTTTCTATTATCTGCAAGAATATTAGAATTAGATGCTTTAACATTTTGGGTAGATGCTGCTTCATCATCAAATGAGATGATTAGAGCAGGATTATTAGATTCAATAGATGATCTATTATTACTGTTATAACTACAATTATTATTATTATTATTATTATTATTATTATTATTACTGTTATTGGACATAGCAGTATTTATTTCATCTTCATCATCATCAAATGAAAAAGATGAAATGCACTTTCCAGAGATGACTGGTTCAGGTGTAAAACCAATTATTTCTTCATTCTCATCTGGAGCAAAATCATTTTTTGGTAGTTCATTTTGTTTTCTTTTACTCATAAGTGTTCTCCTCGTATAATAAATTTTTGTACATTCTTTCTATAAATGATAACAGAAAAGAAATGTATGATTCTAAATATAAAAGATCAAATGAAAAAATTCTGTTAATCAAATGAAAAATTTGAGCTCTAACTTTTTGCAGGATAACTTTTTTGAATTCTCATTTATCTCACTTAAGATATATGCAGAAAAAGAGAATATTCTAATATTCTTCACAATATTTATTCTAGAGAATAAATATTCTCTAGAATATTACCATAGAAGAATATATATTCTTCAGAATATGCTTGAAAAATGCGGCTTAAGGAGAGGTTAGTATTTAAATTAACAACTTTTAGTGGAGTATAATAGGGATATAATATATGATTGAATTTTTTAGAAGGGAATAAAAAATAATTAAGGCAACGATAAATTAATATGAAATAATTATTTATGAAAATAAATGTGGGTGGGAGTAAATGAAAAAAATATTAGTTGAGTCATTTAGAACTTGGTTAGATAGTGGTACTGTAATTAGGTACAGTTTATAAGCTCAATCTTCTGTGACTATAAAAATATATATAGCATATTTGTTAACATTTTTATTTTATGGTTTGATTTTTGATTTAATAAGACATGGAATAAAAAAGAAGAGGCTAATAAATAATTGAGAGTGAATTCTAATTTAATATCAAAATTTAGTTAAATAGCATAATTAATTTTTTAATATTAGATTATTTATTGAGCAGTTTGCTTACTAAAATTTCAAATATAAACTTATTATTGAAAAGCATTATATTCAAAGAGATAGAAATTTAAATATATTTATAAATTTATATTAATTTAGCGAGGAAAAAAGTCAAAGCGTGTGATACTGCTAAGTGAGAGGTTTATAAATACGGTGAATTTGCGGAAAAAATACAATATTCAGCACTTTATTTGAAAAAAATTAAATTTTTATGTTGACAACCTATAATATGTAACATATAATGAACAAGCAGATTAGTTGCGGGTATCGTATATCGGTAATACTCCAGCCTTCCAAGCTGGAAAGGTGGGTTCGATTCCCACTACCCGCT
>NZ_JAKJJX010000054.1:0-6602 GCF_022320765.1 Clostridium sp. YIM B02569
AGCGCCGATGGTACTGCATGGGAGACTGTGTGGCAGAGTAGGACGTTGCGAGGTAAGTATTAAAGATAGTCATAATGGCTGTCTTTTTTTTTATCAAATTTTGGGATGGTGAACATATAGATATATAAAAATAGGAATCTCACCGATAATGTGGAATATTAATGGTTATTCTGTTAAAATATAGATGAATATGCTAGAATTTGTGTTAGTGAATATTATATTTCATTATCATATGTTTTCTAAAAAATTTAATTGATCAAAGTTTATTTTAAAATTATCAAGATATATAAAACCAATAAACTTATAAAGAATGAATTATATTATTTATAACTTATATGGTTGAAATTTCATTTGAGAATCTATATAGTAATTAGGTAGGAATTATTGTAGCTTTAATATGAATTTATTATGCTGACTTTATAGCGTTGTTAAGATGAACTATGATAAAAATAACTAATAATTAATTTACAAAGGAGACAGATATGCCTAATATTTTTGACGGACTTAGAAAAATTTCAGATAATGACATCATTGAACAAATTGCATTACTTGAAACAATGAATGTGACAAATATATCAAAGCCAATTATACAAAAGGCTAAGAAAAGAACTATAAGTATAATTAATTTTATAGGAAGTAAAATAGGAAAAAATCGTGTGCTTGAAGAACCGGAAGTAAAAGAAATATGGGCTTTGGTTGACGAAAAAAAAGAGGAATTGGAAAAGTGTACAAGAAATGAGTTAAATGAAAGGTTGTTCAACATTCTTTCCGAAAAAGCTAATGATGATTTAGAGAGTGCAACAGAGGATGAAGTATCAATAGAGGTAATAGAGGAAGCAGCTAAACTATATAAAGTGCATAAAAACTTAACGCCAAACCATAAGGCTGATATTATTTATTCAAAATATAATGAAAAGCTTAGTGGTAAGGCTAAAGAATATATAAACGGACAAGCATTTGTAGATCTACAAGAAACTACAAAAGATATAGAAGAAATTATAAGTAGTATGGATGAAGAACAAAAAAGAGAATTTACTCAATCAGTAGATGTTGCAAAATTGACATTTCTTAATGTATGGAAAAAATTAGATAGGCAACATTTTATAAGACTTATATGGTTATGCGTTAAGGCTTATGGAGGTAGATTTACTGTGAAAGAAGAAGAACTTCCGAGTTTTGTAACAAGTGAAGAGGAAGTGGAAGCATTTAAAAGAGAAGAAGAATTAAAGAAGTCGCAGGAAGAATTGTTAAAGTTGAAAAAACAAATAGAATTATGTAAGGATAAAATAAATTCTATTGAGAATAGTTTAGAGAAAGAAAAACGTCTATTGAAGAACGCAATTAGAAGTAGAGATAAAGCGGAAGAAGATATAATAGATTTGGGGAAAATACATATTAAATTAACATCAGTCAAGAAATCATATGAAGATGAATTAAAAGAGATTAAGGTTAAAATGGAAAAAGCACCATTAGAGGAACTAGACTCACTTATGGAAGAATTTAAAGTAGTTAAGTTTGAAGAAATTGATGTAAATAATAAGATTTCAGATATTAATATAAAGGCCACATATAAGAAGGAATTGATAGATGATAATGTTAAAGCAATATCTATTAAAGAGGAAAGTATAAAAAACATTGGAATGGAATTTCAACATTTAAAAGAGGAAGCACATAACTTGGTAGATGCTTATAACAAAATGAAAAGTGATGTGAGAAATAAAGAAGAAGAAAAGAAGAGTGAAATATTTAAGAAATGGAGCCATTTTTTTAATAAGTTTACTTTTAATTTTGATAACTTGGGTAATGTAGTAAGCTTTACCCGAAGCGAATTACTTAAAATCGAACAATGTTTACATGAATTACATTTTACAAATGATCCAATGGCTTTAAGCATGGGAGTAATAGAAAGTAAAGGCAATAAGAAAAAAAAGGAAGAATATGAATACATAGATGTAAGCTTCTTAGATGGCTTTAAAATAGAGATTCAGTTTAGGATATTGGAAAATGGAGAAAAGACAGTACATATAGATGAAATCACTCCGGAATTTTAAATTATCTCATAAGTTATTTTTTTACAAGTATTTGGATAAAATTATAATTATGGAATATTTGCTTAGAATATAAGGTAAGGAGATAATAAAATGAATAGTTCTGAATTAACATCAGAAGATGTTAATGAAATTCTTAAAGATCAGAAAGAGTTTTTTAGCACTCAGGCTACTAAGAAAATAGAATTTCGAATTAATCAATTAAAAAAACTTAAAGAAAGTATAAAAGATTATGAAAGTAAAATTAATGAAGCTTTAAGTCTTGATTTGGGAAAACATGAATTTGAATCATATGTAACAGAAATAGGATTTGTATATTTGAGTATAGAAAATACAATTAATAATTTAAGGAAATGGGCAAAGCCTAAAAAAACAGAAACACCGATATTTTTAAAGCCTGGAAAAAGTTATATAGTTAGCGAACCTTATGGAAGCGTGTTAATAATCGGTCCTTACAATTACCCGTTTCAACTCATTATTGAGCCGTTAATAGGTGCAATAAGTGCAGGGAATTGCATAGTAATAAAGCCTTCTGAAATTTCATTGAATGTTTCAAATATAATAAGTGAAATGATTTCAAAAATATTTGATAAAAAATATATAAGCTGTGTAGAAGGAAGTATTAAGACAAATATTTCATTGATAAATGCTCCATTTGATTATATATTCTTTACTGGAAGCGTAAGTGTTGGAAAGATAGTAATGAAAGCGGCAGCGCAAAATTTGATTCCAGTTACTCTAGAGCTAGGCGGTAAAAGTCCAGTAATAGTAGATGAAACTGCTAATATCAAAATTTCTGCTCAAAGGATTATTTGGGGAAAGACTTTAAATGCAGGGCAGACATGTGTAGCTCCAGATTATCTTATGGTTAGTAAAAATATTAAAGATGAGCTTATTAAAGAAATGAAAAATGCCATAAAAGAATTTTTTGGAGATAACGTTAAATCTAGTAAATATTATGGCAGGATAATAAATGATAAACATTTTAACAGAATAAAAAATTTAATTGATAAAGATAAAAGGGGAATTCTTTATGGAGGAAGTTATGATGAATATGAAAGGTTTATAGAGCCAACAATTATAGATGTATCAGCATTTGAATCGGAAAGCATGAAGGAAGAAATATTTGGGCCTGTACTCCCTATTATTGAGTTTGTTAATTTTGATGAGGTTGTAATGAAAATCAAAAAAATGCCTAAACCTCTGGCTCTTTATATATTCACTAATAATAAGAAAATACGAGAAAGAGTCATCGAAGAAATACCTTCAGGAGGAATTTGTATAAATGATACTTTAAATCATTTAGCAAATAGTAATTTGCCATTTGGAGGTGTTGGAAATTCTGGTATAGGATCTTATCATGGAGAAGAGAGCTTTAAAACATTTTCTCATAGAAAAAGTGTCCTGAATAGAGGAACAAAAATAAATATTAGAATACTTTTTCCACCATATAGCGCAAAGAGTATGACTTTAATTAAAAAATTTCTTAATTAAAATAATAAATTTCTATTAGGAAACTAAGTTTTAATGTTATTAAAAAGCAAAATGCTGATATATCGTAGGTTATAATAATAATAATTTTATTATATATAGGCTACGATATATTAAAGGTTAGTATAATTTCCATAGAAGAATAAATTTATTACTGGTCTAATGAAATGATAAGTAGCTTGAATTTTTACTTATAAATGATGTAGTGAAAAATTAGAGCCATAACTTCGAATATAAATCCTATTGAGCATACTCCAATCCAACCGAAATATTGCCAGCTTAAAGGTGCTAGAAATGAGCCTAATGATCCACCAAGAAAATATGAAACCATAAATACAGTATTAATTCGGCTACGTGCTTCATCACCAAGCTCATGTATCCTTGCTTGATTGGAAACTTGACCAGCTTGGGTTCCTAAATCTAGTAGTATAACACCAACAATTAAACCATAAAGTTTATATCCTAAAATGAAAAAACATATATAAGATAAAGTAGAAAAAATAATGCTTATTCCCACTGTAAATTTAGGGGTTTTTTTATCAGCAATTCTTCCAACAAAAGGTGCGGCGGCAGCTCCAGCAACCCCTATTAAACCAAGCAATCCAGCTTCACGTGTTCCAAGATTATAAACGTGAGAACCTAATAAAAAAATAACAGAAGTCCAAAATGCACTGAAAGCTCCAAACATCAATGCTCCATTTATAGATGCTTCTCTTAAAGTTTTCTCTTGTTTAATTAGAGGAAATATGGAGAGTATTAGCTTAGCGTATGATATACTAGAGTTTGGTATGCTTGTTGGAAAAAAGTTTTTTATTATTATTGCAAAAAGTGCCATTAAGAATGCAGCACAGAAATATACTGATCTCCAACCAAAAGCTTGGCCGACAATCCCACTAAATGTTCTTGATAGTAATATTCCTATTAGAAGTCCACTCATAACATTACCTATTATTTTTCCACGTTCTGAAGGTTCTGCCAAATGCGCAGCAAATGGAACTATTAGTTGAGGAATTATTGTTGTAAATCCAACTAACAGAGAAGCAATTAATAAAATTACGTAATTAGGAGAAATAGCAACTAATAGCAAAGAAATACCAACAACTATAAGCATTTTTATAATTAGATTACGACGTTCTTTTATATCTCCAAGTGGAACAAATAGAAATAATCCTAGAGCATAACCTATTTGGGTTAGAGTTACAATAAATCCTGCTTGAGATTCTGAAATATTAAAGTTTGTAGAAATTTGTGTTAGTAATGGCTGAATAAAATATAGGTTTGCAACTGTAGCCCCGCAAGTAATAGCCATAATTAATATTATAAATCTGTTTAATTTAAAATTTGATTTATGAGTCATTTTAATCCTCCACAATACTGTATTGATTTATGTATAGATACTATACATATAATATAAAATAAAATACCTTGAAAAGGTATCTTATATTTTGTCTTTAAATTGCTTTAGAAAATTATACAAAAATTCTTTATTTTCTCTGCTAGCACTTCTCAATAACTCTTTTATAACAAGATTGTATTGGTTGTGATAGCTTTTATGATTTTTATATGCCACCTCACCTTTTTCTGTAAGCTTCAATATTAGTTTTGAATTACTATCAGAACTCGCCTCCTTAAATAGATAGCCCTTATTTTCTAATCTCTTTATAGTTTGTGAGACAGCACCTCGCGTAATCTCAAGTTTTCTTGCAATAGCTGAAATATGTAAGCCCTCATTTTCTTTTATATATTGCAGCATGTGTATTTCGGAATGATATAGATTTGAATCTGTTCCAAAATTTTTAGCTTTCAAATCTTTTTCAAAGAAACTACATATTACTTCCAGAAATATTTCACTAATTTCTTTATTGTCTAATAATTTATCCATAATAAATATTGTATAGATGCTACACAATGTTGTCAAACGTTATAATGTAATAGATAATGCTTTAGTGAAGATGATAATGAATATAAAAATATACTAGTTAACGTATATTAATTATAGTTAAAAAGTATAATGATAATAATTTTATAAATTTGCTTTAGTCTATATACAATTTAAAATAAATTCAAATATAATAGGAGAAATTAATTATGAATTATACTATTTATGATTTGATAGAGAGACTTATTGATATTGAGAACAATGCATTAGAGGTATATAAAAAAATTGAAGAAAATGCAAAAGAAAAGAATTCTAAAAATATTGAGATTATTACAAGAGTGATTAGAAAGGAAGAAATTAAACATATCAAATATTATGAGCGATTAAAAGAGAAATTTAACTATGAACTCAATGATACTATTGATTTTTACTTATATGACAAAGTTGTAAAGCTTTTATATGAATTTAAGAGTCAAATTAGAATTCCTCATGTAGACAATGTTCAGGATTTAATAAAATATTCATTAGAATTTGAGAAAAATAGCATAAGCTTACTTCTAGATATCCGGGGAAGATTACTTGGAAACTTAAATGATGTAAACAATAATGTATATAAGATTATCTCAAATATTATAGAAGAAGAAAGGAGACATGAGAAAATGTTTAGTGATTTGGTTTTGAAATAATATTTAAGATATAACTTCTAGGAAACATTAATATATGCATTGAAGTATAGTAAGTCTATTAGTAAACTATTTCTAGTGTGTCAGTATAAATAAAATTTAGAATAATGACATATAATAGAGAAAAGCATGAATAATCTTATAAAATCAGGGAATAATTTAAATTGTGAGTAATTTAGAAATGTTAAGATAAAACACATCGCTAAGATATATAAGCAAAAACAACTCAAGTTTACAAGATACTTGAAATGTAAAATTATAAGTTTTATGAAAAATGTTGACAATATTAAATAGCGATGGTATGATTTAATTCGTTGCTAAAGATTATAAAATTCAATAACTTAAAGCTAATAAAACATCTAAGAAAAAATGTTTGAAAAGTTTTAAGAAAGGTTATTGACAAAGTCTGAAAGCGATGATATACTGAATAAGCTGTCAGAAACGACAGAAACTTGTAAGTCTTATAATAACAGGATTTAGAAGGAAAAATTGGTCTTTGAA
>NZ_JAKJJX010000055.1:0-6082 GCF_022320765.1 Clostridium sp. YIM B02569
AGCCTGTGCTCCCTTCATTTGATAATTTATTATATCATCCTAATGAAGTTTACACAGACTATTTTACACTCTCACGTCATCAGTTAAAATATTATTTTCAAATTCATAAGAATACCTTGTTTATTCTTATATATCAACTTTGCTTACGGTACGAAGCCTGCCTTTGATAGGTGTTTTTTGTAACTGCTGGAACACCCACTCTCCTTTATTATTTAATATTTCTACAAAAGTAGATATATCAACTATATTGATTATTCCTATATCGTCTTTTGTCATACCTTCAATATTACAAAGCGTGCCTACAATATCTACCGCCCTCATCTTTGTTTTCTTACCTGCATTAATATGTAATTTCATAATCTCTTTACTTAGCTTCGCACCCTTTGTTTCTTTAATTTCAGGTCTTGTATTCATTTTCAAAGCAAATTCTTCTTTAAGATTATTTACAGTTTCCACTTTAGGTCTTTCCTTCAAAAGAATCTCTTTTCCTATATATTCATGTATATCATTTAAAAACTTACTTTCATTTTGTGTTACAAAAGTAATTGCTCTACCCATCTTGCCTGCACGTCCAGTTCTTCCTATCCTATGAACATAACTTTCCTTGTCTTCTGGTATATCATAATTAATTACATGGGTGATATTATCTATATCTATCCCTCTAGCTGCAACATCTGTGGCTATTAAATATCTAAAATAACCCAGCTTAAAATTATTCATTACTCTTAATCTATCACTTTGTTCCATTCCACCATGTATTTTTCTGCAATCATACTGGAGCTTTGCCAATTCTTTATAAACTTCATCTACCTTTTGTTTTGTATTGCAGAATATCATACAACTATCTGGATTTTCTAATATAGTTATATCTCTTAAGAGATCTATTTTATGTGATTCATTTACGTTATATCTTTCTTGACATATATTATCTGCAGCTTTGTTTTGCTCCTCTATTTCAATATGTATAGGATCTTTCATATATTTATTACATAAAGTCTCTATGTCTTTTGGCATTGTGGCTGACAATAACATGGTCACACGTTCTTTTGATAAGCTTTTTATTATTGTTTCTATTTGCTCTACAAATCCCATATTAAGCATTTCATCAGCTTCATCTATTATAAGATACTTTATCTTTGATAGATCAAATGTACCTTTTTCTATATGATCTATAATACGACCAGGTGTCCCAACTACTATATGTGTCTTTTGCTTAAGTTCCTTTTCTTGATCATAGAAAGGTGACTTCCCATAAATTGCAGCTGCTTTAATTCTTTTAAATCTACCTATATTAAAAAAATCCTCTTTGACTTGGATAGCAAGTTCTCTTGTTGGTGTAATCACTAATGCTTGAGGTTTATTTTCTTCCCAATCCACTAATTGGCAAATAGGAATAGCATATGATGCAGTCTTACCACTTCCAGTTTTAGACTTTACTACTATATCCTTTTCTTCTAACGCAATCGGTATAACCTGTTCCTGAACTTTTGTTAACTCCTTGAAGTTTAACATGCTAATTGCTTTTAATAACTCACTGCTTAACTTATAATCATTAAAATTTGCTTTTATCATTTGATCATCTCTTTTCTATATTTCTTACCATTATTGTTACAAACATACATTTTTATCCCATATTTTCTCTTTATCATTACAATTTATATAACAATATGCATACTAACCTTTTTATTATATCATACCCATGTATTTCATTTGCAACCAATGAAGAACTTCCTTTTCCTTACTCTTATTTTAGCTACTTCTTCAATACTTAATCCTTCCAATTGTCGAATTTGATATTTTTATAATTCCCCGTTTAATATTCGATATATTGCTTTAGCTACTCCAAAATTCACATTTATATCTGTAATATATTTAGCTACTTCTTTTATTTCATCAACTGCATTACCCATTGCAAATGAATTTTCAAATTCTGTAAACATAGAATAATCATTTAAGCCATCTCCAAGCACTACTACCTCATCTTTTTTTATATTCAATTTTTGTGCTACTTTTGCAAGAATTTTTCCCTTCTCAGCATCCATATGATTTACTTCAATGTTAGTTCCAAAACTTGCTGATACAGCTAGTCCTTCTAATGCTTCCATCTTTTTACGAAGCTTATTTATAATTTCTTCTGATTGCGCAAAAGATACAAACTTTGCTATATTATTGTGTCTATTTAAAAACTCATTCATATCAGTAATATATTGCATATTTTTAAAATGCGGATTATTATTAGCATATTTTAATATCTCTTCTTCATCTTTTAATTCTGGATGGAATGTAAGAGATCTTTTTACCATTCCAGCTAAAGTTTCTTCTTTTGTATTTGTTGTATAAAATCCATCATCTGTGTATATTTCTATAGCCAGATCTGTACATTTCATTACCTCTAAAATTTCTATTGCTCGTTTTTTTTTCGATATAAATATGTTCAACTATATCTCCATTAATATCTCTATATTCTGCTCCATTTAGTACAACACAATCACATTGTAAGTCATATTTATGTATAAACGGCTCCACATCACAATACGCTCTTCCTGTAGCAATTGCAAACTTAATTCCATTTTTTTGTGCAGCCTTAATTGCTTCTATATTTTCTTTTGGTATATCGTGATTTTTCCCAATCAATGTTCCATCCATATCTGCTGCTATTAACTTAATCATTTATCTTCTTCTTCCTTTTATATAATTTTTATCCCATGGCTTTTAGTTTTTATATTACTTTATTTCAACTCTAAAATTTTTATCTGAGTAAAAAACTATAAGTACAAAAATTGCACATGTAATCCAAATAAGTGGTTCTGATATACATACTCCTAAATAACCCATTGATGGAGCTAAAAATCCTACAACTGCAAATTTCCCAAAAAGTTCAATTGAACTAGAAACAAGTGGCGTAAATTTTTTTCCGATTCCCTGAAGCGTACTTCTATATATAAGAAGTGTGGCTAATACATAATAAAAAGGAGTATTAATTCTTAAATATTTTACTGCTGTATCTATAATTAAAGTATCATTTGATCCAGTTAAAAATTTTATTATATATGTTCCAAAGGCAAAGGCAGTTATAACAACTATTGTTGACCATATTGCACCCATGATAACTGTTTTTTTAAGTCCAATATTTATCCGTTCATATTTCTTTGCCCCATAATTTTGACTTACAAACGTGGCTGATGCTGTTGCCAATGTTCCAAGTGGCATCATGTAAATTTCACTAACTTTTCTTGCCGCCATATGTGCAGTTATTATTTCCTTACCAAAACTGTTTATTGCACCTTGAAGTGCAACTGAACCAATTGAAACAAGTGATAGCATAAATCCCATAGACAATCCTGAAGTAATTAATTCCATTACCATAGTACCATCATATTTAAAATCTCCTTTGGATAATTTTAGCTCCGGACATTTTTTTATAATATGATTAAATCCTAAGATTACAGCTACAATTTGTGATATGACAGTTGCATAAGCAGAACCTCTAACACCCCATTTAAATACTAAAATAAATGTAAAAACCAACACTACATTTAGAATTGAAGCATAAATTAAATATATAAGTGGACTACGGCTATCGCCCAATGCTCTTAGAACCCCTGCTATCATATTGTACATTATAGTAACAATCATAAACATTAAAATAATTACAATATATCCATATGCATCGTTTATTATTTCTTCTGGAGTATTTAAAAATTTAAGAAGATACATTATTGTACCTACTCCAACAGCCGTAAATACTATTGATATTATAAGGTCAAGAATTACTGTCATTGCCACAGCCTGTCTCATGTTATGCATCTCTTTTGCTCCAAAATATCTTGCAATCACAATCGCAAATCCATTATTTATACCAACCGCCATGCCAACAATAAGTCCAAATAGTGGGGTTGTAGCCCCTATAGCTGCTAAGGCATTTTCTCCTAGGGTATGTCCAACAATCACTGTGTCCGCCAAATTGTACATTTGTTGAAACACACTCCCAAGAAATATAGGTAATGCAAAATAAAAAATTTGTTTACCAGGATTTCCTGTTGTTAAATCCGTGATTTTATTTTTTTCCATTGTAGTTTTTTCCTCTCCCTCTTGCTTTCTATGTGATTTAAACATTCCATCAAAATCTTTTTTAATTTTACTATATCACAATATAATAAAAACTTATATTATCCGAGAATTTAGGAACAAAAAATACTTTTTAGGTATTTATTTTTTTTAGAAACATATTGTTTTTTCTATATCGTCCTTAGCAAAAAAGCACTGCACGAAATATATAAATTAGTGCAATGCTTGCATATGGAAAACCTCGTTTCCCCCAGGCGTTCTTCTAAAGTCGGAAGGGCTGAAGTTGCTAAAGAATATATAACTTGTTCTAAAGAACATAGCATAAACTTTATAAAATTATGAAAGCTAAGATTTTCCAAATATAAGAAAATCTTAGCTTATAAATATTTCTTTACTAGATTCTAGTACCTTAACTGCTATATAATTTCAATTCTTTTAAGTTGATAGTTACACCTAATTTTAATAATACATCAAGTCCAAGTAAACCATTTATATGTCCTTCTTCATCAATTAATCCAAAATCTATATTTACATCTTCTAGACAATTTCTTCCTATATTAACTGAATTAATATTTTTCCTATAAGAATAATGCTCGCCACCAACACCATACATTGTGATAAATTCATCGTCTGCTTCCGCTTTAATCCCTAATTCATATACACTATCTGGATTAATAATAGTATGTGCAGCACCTGTATCTACAACTACATTATTAATTAATACATTATTGCCCTTATATCCAATATTCATATCAACAAATAACAAAACATTTTTATATTCTAAGTTCATCTAATTGTGCCTCTTAGTACTGGCATTTGAACTATATTCATTGATAATTCTTCTTTTGATGTATGAAATACAAAATTATCGCCTTTACATCTAATTAATATATTGCTTGCTTCTTCATCATCCAAAACTCTCACTACAGCTACATCATCTATACACTTTTTGTTCTCTTTAATATGAGCCTCTAAGCTTTTTAAAAGCACAAATTTATTAGGGTATATAGTTCTTACTTCTTCCCACTTCATATTCTCACATCCTAATATTTATAATAAGTTTATAAATGAGTCATTTTTTCTATCCATATTTCTACCTCCATTATATCATAAACTTAGGTTTGATCACTCATATGTCTATATTATAATTATTTCCAGTATTAAACAAAATATACGTACATATGTTCTTGGCGGATAAAAAAATTACCAGCCTCTTTTAAGGCACCCCTTAATCTACCAGACTTTAATTATTTCAATTATCTTTCCTCATTTCTCAACTTCTTTATTTTTCTAAAAAACTACAAGAAATCCTCTTTTAATATCCTTGAAACAATTTTGCAATACAATTTCCATTAAATATTTTTAAATTTATTTTTCGTATCATGTATATTCAAAACAAAACTACACATGATAATATCATAAGGAACATAACAGTCGAGCAAAGATTTATATATGCTCTTGATATAAGGGTGTATATAAGTCGAACAAAGATTTTATAATGGTTATAACATATAGTTGTTATGATAGTCGGCGATAAGATTTTATCTGGTGGGGAAAAGTTTTATTATAGTTGATTATATCTATTATAATAGTACTCCAACTTATTATATAAGGTCGAGTTAACATTATTCAATGTGTTGAATTGATTTAATACAGCCGTGAGGTTATATTAAGTTGAATAAATATGTTGTGTGGTGGAGCGAAACATGGTAATTGGTTGTGATTTGTTGTATTATAGTCGAAAGATTATAATATGATGATAAGCTATCTATTATTGTGCTAGTGAAGATTGTTATGCTCTTTAAAAAACCGTATTTAGTATATATCTATGCTAAGTGCGGTTTTTTAATCTTGTTTGTACCAATTAAGGCACTATTAAGAAAATACCAAGTTAATTCATCAGCATATTGGGATCTGTTATTTTCTTTTATGTACTAAAATATGAGTCTGTCAAGACTTTCGTGTAAACTTCAAAAAGTAATATGTTTATTTTATAAGGTTGGAGGTAGAATAA
>NZ_JAKJJX010000056.1:0-5475 GCF_022320765.1 Clostridium sp. YIM B02569
AGCCTGTGCTCCCTTCATTTGATAATTTATTATATCATCCTAATGAAGTTTACACAGACTATTTTACACTCTCTAAAAATAAGCTATAGCCAATAAATTATAGTAAATCGAGTAGGATGAAAACAATTATTTTGTTTCCATCCTCTCACACCACTCTATTTCAGCAATCACCCTACAAGGGAGCCCTGAAAATCCGCTCGTATTTACTTGGAAAGTATATACTTTAAATGGTTTATCTGCTGCTTTTTCTTTTACTAACTCATCTATTAGCTTATCTAAATAGCAAATTTCCTTCATGATTGGTTACTACTTTGAAACTGTAGACAACCCCACTAATAAATCACATTACATAATTATTTTGAAATAACTTCTACCCCATCTTCTGTTACAAGAACTGTGTGTTCCCATTGTGCTGAAAGAGAACCATCAGCTGTCAATGCAGTCCATCCATTATCCTCATCTATAAATATTTCATGACTTCCAGCATTTATCATTGGTTCAATTGTGAACACCATTCCAGGCGCCAAAACCATATCTGTTCCTCTTTTTCCAAAATGAAAAACAAATGGATCTTCATGAATATCTAAACCAACTCCATGTCCTCCAAATTCTCTAACTACTGAATAGCCATTATTTTCTGCATGTTCCTGAATTGCTGCTCCAATATCTCCTAAAAATTCCCAAGGTTTAACTGCTTCCAGTCCTTTATTTACGCATTCTTTAGTTACTTGAACCAATTTTCTGGCTTCTTCACTTACTTCACCAATCATAAACATTCTTGATGCATCTGAATAATATCCATTTAATATAGTAGTAGCATCCACATTTACAATATCCCCATTTTTAAGGACAACATCGTCACTTGGTATTCCATGACATACTTCATTATTTATTGATATACAAATACTTTTAGGAAATCCATCATAATTAAGGTCTGCTGGAATTCCACCCTTTGATATAGTATAATCATATGCTAATTTATCTATCTGCTCTGTTGTCATGCCTTCTTTGATGTTTTCACTAATCAAATCTAAAAGACCATTATTAACCTCTGCACTCTTTCTTATTCCTTCAATTTGCTCTTTTGTTTTTATAAGATCTCTTGTTGGTACTATATGTCCTTTTCTTTTTAAGTCACTTAATTTCTTATCAAATTCTAAATGACAATTTTTATACTTCACTCCACTTTTACACCAACATAAATCATTTCTGTTTAATATCATAATATTACTCCTTGTTTTAACTATTTAATTGATCCTCCATGAAAATAACATTCATAAACTTTAATATTACCAAAATATATTTCCTCATGCCCTTGAAACCACTTAAATTCACCATTTATAATGCAATGATATTTATACTGTCCATTTTGATAAATAATAGGACCTCTATATGGATTCTCTTCAGTTACTAAACTCAAAGCTTCCTTTAAAAAACTATCTGAAAATCTTTCATCCAAAACTCTTCCAGTATAATTCATTGACCAAAATGGAATATCATCTTGCCACAAACCTTCTTCCCCAGAAAATCTTTCTCCACCTAAATAGGTATCAATATATTTTAAGTTTCCTTCTACATATTCTAAATCATGCGAATTTGGTCTTGAAGATTTACACTCTCCACCATTTCCAGCATACGTAGCTTTTTTAGCCCTACATAGAAAATCAATTATATTTCTATTTATATTATTAACTTTATTTTCTTCTATTGATAACCTACAATTTTCTTCATAATCATTGACTAATTTATCAATGCTTACTTTAAAGAACTCACTTAATGCAATTAATCTAGCTATATCTGGATATGACTGTCCTACTTCCCATTTTGCAACTGATTGTCTTGATATGCCTAAGAATTCAGCTAATTTTTCTTGCGATAGACCTTTTGCTTTTCTAAGTGTTTGCAATTGTTCCTGAAAACTCATAGTTTAACCCCTCCTGGTATTAGTATACTTACAATATTATCATATTTCTACCACCTAAATATAACACAGTTGACAACTAAAAGTTGCATTTAATAAAAGAGTAATTCTAATACCAAACATTCTCTGCCTTATTATTTGCTTATGATGAAGTTCTCCGTAACATCAGCAAATAATAGAACTACTCATCTTTTTTATTCTGATTCATTGTCGGTCATTGCTGATATTTTGTTGTCCTCCATCACCTTGTTGGTTAGAAACAAAGCTGGAATAATTCCTATCACCATGAATATTATACTTGTAATAAAACCTGCCTGAAAAGCTTGATGCCTCTTTCTTGTAACTCAAGTGTCGGTCATTTCTGCTTATCACCAATATTCCTTAATATAAAGCAGCCCAGAAGCATTGTAATATATTGCTTCTGGGCTGTTTTTTCGCCTTTATTTACGATACTATTCACCGTGTCGCTGTCAAGTGCTATTTTTGCTTAAGAGAAGACAACTCAAAAACTTAATGATTGTCTGCTATCTAGAGAACCTTAGTATAATTTTAATGTCTATTTATCAATTAATCCAAGTTCAATCATACTTTTTGCAGTTGCCACGATTGCTTCTTCTGCTGATCTTGGCTGCCAGCCAAGTAACTTTTTAGCTTTTGCGTTGCTACAAGCTGTGTTTTGTCCTAAAAACGTTGCTGGCATACGTAAATCCTTTTTAAAAATTGCCATAAATTTAATCATAAAATCCGGCAGTGCCTTAGTAGATACTTTTTTTGCTGTACTTCCTAAGTATCTCTGCAAAATTTTCGCTTCTTCTTTATATGTCAGATTTTCACCTGTAGTAGCAATAAATCGCTCCCCAGCTGCTTCTGGACATGTCATCGCAAGCAAATGTAATTCTGCAACATCTCTCACATCAACGTAATCAAATCCAATATTTAAGAGGAATGGCATATCCCCATTTAGCATCGCACGAATAATTTGATTAGAGTGAGAAAAATCCTGTCCAAGTACAGGTCCCATGACCGCCACAGGATTAACAGCTGAGAGTTCAATATTCTCTTTCTTTGCAAATTCCCAAGCTGCAAGCTCTGCCATAGTTTTTGAACGTTGGTATGCATCAATATTGCCTGACAAGTCAGTCCAATCTTCCTCTGTAAAAATTTCCGGATGAGATTTATGGCCTGAAAGTACTGCCCCTGAGGCAGAAGTTAGGACTACACGTTTAACACCTGCCGCTTTCGCAGCCTTCATCACTCGCAATGTACCATCAACTGCCATTTTCACCATTTCGTCACCATCATCAGGACGTGTAGCTGGTGTTGGCGATGCCACATGAATAACATAATTTGCATCAGTTGCAGCTTCTATCCAGTTTATATCACTTGTCAAATCTGTCTGTATAAACTCAAGATTTTCAAAATCAACTGCTCCGCCTTTTTCAAGCATTGACTTAACCTCATCTTGGCGTGACAATGTACGAAGTGTTGTACGAACTCTATATCCCCGTTTCAAAAGCTTTAATATTATGTGTACGGCAATAAAGCCGCTTCCACCTGTTACTAAAACTAATTCTTTTTCCATAATAAATTCCCCCTCACTAAGGTTTCACTTGTAACCTCTGTGCAATTAGCATATACTATTATCAAGATGAAATCAACACAGAAACGATCATATGTGACAATAAGGGAGGTATTGTAATGGCAGCAACAAATCACTCGCAAGCCATCAAAAAAGATACAAAGGATTTTATAACAACAGCTATGCTGCAGTTGCTTGCAACAGAAAAGTTGTCAGAATTGACAGTTTCACAAGTTTGTAAACGGGCAGGGGTAAGCCGCATGGCTTTTTACCGAAATTTTAACGATCTCGAGCAGATTTTGTATGAGTACTACCAGCCAAAGATTGCGGCTGTATTTTATACGATTCATCAGAATCCATCCTTCTCTGATAAATTTGATATCCAATTAAAGTTCTTCAGCACCTTTAGTGATGATTTACTCTCATCTGTTGACCGTGGATATGAACCAATCATTCAGCAGATTTTCATAGAAGAAATAAACAAATTTTATGCTCCTGATAGTGGTGAATACTGGACAACTTTCATGTCAGCAGGCGTTTACGCTGTTTGGCGAAAATGGTTTCTAAGTGGACAGCAAAAACCGCTCCGAGAAATAATGGAATTCTTTAAGCAATTTGATACATTAAAAAAGACTTTTTAATATTTATGTTTAAATATTAAAAAGATAGAACAATTAGCTTTAAATGTTCTATCTTCATTACACTTTAATTTTTATAAGTTTTATATCTTTCTAGGATTTTATCCAACTAGATTTTCCCCATCCTTAAATGCTCTTAAAGATAACTCCTCTAACGCTGTTAAATCAGGAACAAGCTCAGCTCCGCAAACGTGGATATTATCCTTTAATTTCCAACCATATAAGTTAAACATATTAGTAACATATTTAATACTTTCTGCACCTACTTCAGGATTTGAATTAGCTTGAGTAAATATCGTTACTACCTTTTTACCTGGATGTCTAGGTGTAATAGTGCTGCTTCCATCATGTTCAATCAATGGAAATGTACGGTCTAACCAAACTTTTGCTTGTCCTGTAATTTGGTACATATATATTGGAGAACCAAATACAATGGCATCTGCTTCATTAATAGCCTCATACATTGGTTTAAGATAATCATTAATAGCACAACCATCATGGGTACGGCAATAGAAGCAGCTTTGGCATCCACGGATCCCAGCATCGTTTAAATTAAATTCTATAATCTCAGCACCTTTAGACTCAGCACCTTTTGCCACTTGTTCTAATAATTTTGAATTATACCCATTCTTTCTTGGACTAGCATTAAAAATAACTACTTTTGACATTTAATATCTCTCCTTTTAAATACAAATATTTCTTAAATTAGATTAACTGTCTACTTACCATATTTATTCTCCTTCATTTGATATTTACTCAAATAAAAGTACTTGGTATAATTATTGTACTTAAATAAATTTATATTAACAAGAACGCAGAATTTAATGATCAGGTATTATTTTTCTTACCTAGGAGGAATAGATATGGCAAGCAAACAAGAATTAGAGAAATATTTAAATATAGTGAGAGAATCAGATTTTAATGAAAAATGCCCTATAAAAGATGCATTGGAAGTAATCGGAGGCAAATGGAAACTGAATATATTAGGGCAGTTACTAAGAAAAGACGTATGTCGCTTTAATCAATTAAAAAGAGACGTATCAGGAATAACAAATACAATGCTAGCAAATTCATTACGTGAACTCGAGAATGATGAATTAATTATTAGAAATCAATATAATGAAATGCCTGTAAGAGTAGAATACACCTTAACTGATAAAGGAAGAAATCTGTTACCATTACTTTATGAATTAACTATTTGGTGGGAGGATTATATAAAGAATAAAGAAATTTCAAAATAATATATTGAAATAAACCAGGCTACATTTGAGTCTGTCAAGACTTTCGTGTAAACTTCAAAAAGTAATATGTTTATTTTATAAGGTTGGAGGTAGAAT
>NZ_JAKJJX010000057.1:0-4245 GCF_022320765.1 Clostridium sp. YIM B02569
AAGTTAAGGTCTATAGCGCCGATGGTACTGCATGGGAGACTGTGTGGCAGAGTAGGACGTTGCGAGGTAAGATTTGCGTGATTAGCTCAGTTGGTAGAGCACCTGACTCTTAATCAGGGTGTCCAGGGTTCGAATCCCTGATGACGCACCATAACAAAGGTTGTTAATTTTATTAACAACCTTTTTTGTTTTAAAATAAATTATTAAAGAAGTAATTTATTTTCAGTATTATAAACATTTAGGAATAAAAGATTGGATTAATTTATTAATTAGATAAATTTTGAATACGAAGACTGATTTTATATTCTTAGAAGAAAGTTAAGATAGTGTATAATATAATCCATAATATTTAATCGTGCATATATAAGTAATTATAAGTGAATAAATGAGTGTAAAATAAAAATAATAATATGAGTAAGAATAAGTTTCTTAAAAGGAGTTAAATATGAGTTTAAAAAAAAGTAAAGTGGCTATTATAGGAACGGGATTAGTAGGGTCTAGTACAGCCTTTAGTCTGATGACTCAAGGGGTATGTGATGAGATATTAATGATTGATATAAATGAAGAAAAGGCTCTAGGGGAAGTAATGGATTTAAACCATTGTATTGAATATTTGAATAGAAATATAAGAATTGTCAGGGGGAACTATGAGCAATGCGGGGATGTAGATATTGTGGTAATAACAGCTGGTGCACCTCCTAAGCAAGGGCAAACTAGATTAGATACACTAGAATTATCAGCTAAAATAGTAGAATCCATTGTAAGGCCAATAATGAAGAGTGGATTTAAAGGACACTTTATTGTTATTTCCAATCCGGTTGATATGATAGCATATCATGTTTATAAGATATCTGGGCTACCAAAGAGTCATATTATAGGCACTGGTACTTCAGTTGATTCAGCAAGACTAAAAAATTTCATTGGGGAACTATTAAATGTGGATCCGCGTAGTGTGCAAGGATATTCTATGGGAGAACACGGAGATTCACAGATGGTCCCATGGTCTCATGTTACAGTTGGAGGGAAGTCATTCTACGAGATATTAAAAGACAATAAAGATAGAGTAGGAAAAGTTGACTTAGATAAACTAGTACTAGAAACAGCGAGAGCAGGTTGGGAAGTGTACAATAGAAAAGGAACAACGTATTATGGTATAGCAACAGCAGCTGTAGGAGTCATAAAAGCGATAATAAATGATGAAAACAAGATAATGCCAGTATCTACATTATTAGATGGCGAGTATGGAGAAAAAGATGTTTTTTGTGGAGTACCTGCTGTTTTAAATGCTGATGGGGTTAAAGAGGTAGTGGAAATTCATATGACAAAAGAAGAGTTGAGCAAGTTTAAAAGATCTATAGAGTTAATAAAAGAATATACCGAAAAAATAAAATAAGTTTTATTTCTGAATAAGTGTTGACATAATAGATAATACTATGTATAATAATATCTTGTTGAGACAAGTTTTCGACAAGATATTATAAAATAGTTATATAAAGATTATTTCATAAATTTGAAGTAATAGATGAAGATTGTATTAACTATTAATTAAAATCTCGTGATGATGGCATAGAGGTAACACTCCTTTCCATTCCGAACAGGAAAGTTAAGGTCTATAGCGCCGATGGTACTGCATGGGAGACTGTGTGGCAGAGTAGGACGTTGCGAGGTAAGATGGTTCACTAGCTCAGTCGGTAGAGCACATGACTTTTAATCATGGTGTCCCGGGTTCGATTCCCGGGTGAGCCACCAATTACTTTATTAAAAGTAATCTTATTGAAAAACTTGCTTAGTATTTATATAAATAAAAGAGTTTTACTGAAAGTAAAACTCTTTTTTTTATTTACCTTTATAAATTTTGAAACATATCATATTACAAATTTATAAAATGAATAACATTAAATAAGTATTCATAGGTTTTACTAATCTAATAGATAACTGTTTAGAAGGGTTTGAACTTATGCGAGATATCCTTTTTTATAAATAAGAAAAACTTTCTTAATGATTGAATATCTTCCTTAACTGATGTATCTTCATTAGACGCAAGGTATCCATTGTTAAACATAGTGAGGGCAAAGAATAATATTCCTATATTAATATATAAGTCTTTTATATCAGCAATGAATAAATTACTTATTCCTATAAAATCTAAACTACCACCATAAAAAATCTTGTCAATCAGCGAACATGTAGCACCACAGCATACAAAAATGAAGCACATATCAGCCCAGAAATCCTTGTTTTCTTTGTATAAATAATATCTATATACTTCGATAAAAATAAATATAGCAAATATATTTATAGTTATTAAAATAGGAAAATTGACAGATGCTCCAAATCTAGCATTTAGCCAAGAACCTTCAGTATTAATTATAGGTCGAAAATATAACAAGCTAGATATTATAGGAAAATCATTATTAAACCAAAAGAGTTTTATTAATATCTTTATTCCTTGATCAAATAGAAAAAGAAAGAAAAATAGAATTACAAGTGTATTAGACTTAAATCCACGTTCGTATTTAATTCCGATTATGTAGCTAAATAGACCTACTAGCGCAAATAATATAATTAGTATCATATTAAATAAAATTGTTCTAAGATCATTAATTCTTCCAGTAATAAGCTCGAATAAGACATATATAGTCCACATCAAAGGAAGAATACTTATAGTTAACACTTTTTTATTTTTCATAAGAGTACCTCCAACTGTAATTGTATTACGTTATACTAAAGTGTAACATATAGTAAAAAAAAATTCACTACTGTTAAATGAACCAAATTTAGTTTAATATAGAGATAACAGGAACACATACATAATTAATTAAAGTATTGTAAGCATTGGTCAGGGTATATATTTATAAAAAAAGAGTAAGGTATAAAAAGTATCATGAGATTATGAGAAAGAAGGTATAAATATGTTAACAATTTTAGCAGTATCAGATTCGATAGGAGAAACTGCAAACCAAGTTGCTGTTGCAGCGGCAAGTCAATTTACAGAAAAAGTAGATGTTAAAAGAATTCCATATGTAAAATCTTTAGAAGATGTTGAAGATGTAATGAATATCGCAAATGAGTGCGAGAGCGTGATAATTGTATCTACTATAATTACTGTTAATGTAAGGGAGCATTTGACACAAAAAGCAATGGAAAAAAATATATCGGTTATGAATGTATTAGGGCCAATAATAAATGTGGCATCAACTATATTAAATACACATCCTACATACAACCCAGGTGCTATGAGGCAAACAGACGAAGTATATTTCAAGAGAATAGAAGCCATGGAATTTGCTATGCAATATGATGATAGTAAAGATTATAGGGGATTAAAGAATGCCGATGTAGTGTTGATCGGACTTTCAAGAACTTCAAAAACACCACTTTGTATGTATTTGGCCAATAAGGGGGTAAAGGCAATAAACATTCCTTTAATGCCTGAAGTGGGAGTTCCAGATGAAATATATGAAATTGATAGAAAAAAAGTATTTGGATTAACAATAAATCCACTTAGATTAATTGAAATAAGGAAAAGAAGGTTAGATAAGTTTCATAGGATTACGTCCGACATTGAATATGCAGGAGATGCAAGAGTGTTAGAAGAACTTGATTTTGCGGATAAAATAATGAGAAAAATAGGATGTAAGACTATAGATGTTACAGAGAGAGCTATTGAAGATACTGCTTTAATTATTCTAGAGAAGATAGGGTATAACAATAAATAAGCTATTAATAAGCAACTAATTTTGGAAATGATATAAGTTGATATATAAGATAAGTTAAAAAAAGCAAGTTTTGTTTACCAAAATATTTGTAAGCGAAATTTGCTTTTTTTATATCAAATGCGCTAAGCTGTTGTACTTAAACATAATGGAAATAAAGAAAAGTTAGTGAAAGTTTATATAGTATATAATATAACTATTCCTAGTGTATCACTAATAGAATTAGAGAGAATTTCACATAAATTTTAGACTATAATGAATATAAAGTCATTTAATAGGATAATTTAATATAATAAGACAATTATCATATATGTTAATATAATAAACGTCGCTGAGATGCATAAATAACTTGAATTGAACTAGAAAAAACTTTTCTGGTAGAGTTAAAAAAATTAAAAAGTTATTGACAGTATGTAAAACAGATGATATACTAAATAAGTCGCTTGAGGGTGACATAAATTAATAACTACAATGAGAATTGTAGGAAAGAAAATTGGTCTTTGAAAATTGAACAGAATAACATAAATAC
>NZ_JAKJJX010000058.1:0-3689 GCF_022320765.1 Clostridium sp. YIM B02569
GTTTTGTTGTTATCTGTCGTTTCTGACAGCTTACTCAGTATATCACCGCTTTCGAAGCTTGTCAACAACTTTTCAAAAAACTTTTTGAACTCATTTTTCAGTAGTTCTATTAGCTTCAAGTTATTAATTTTGCATCTCTTAGCGAGGATTTTATCATATCATCACCATTCCACATTGTCAACAACTTTCGTAGAAAACTTTTAATTTCTTCTTTATTAAAATTTTTTCAAGACTTAAGTTGTTTTGTTTATGTCTATTAGCGACGTGTTTTGTCTTAACATCTCTACTGTTTACATATTATTTATTTTATTGGCATTAAGTATGATTATTCCTATTCTTCTCTATAATCCACTATTATTCTAACTTTTATGCATATTGATACGCTAGCAATAGTTGTCCAAAGATTTAATATCATTTATTATATATTTAAACATTTGTATTGCACTCTCATATCTCTCTAATAAGCCCTGATAATCTGAGTTATAAAAATGCTATAACATCTTTATTTTTAATCTTTCTAATAAAGTCACTTAATTTGAGTCAAAAATACATTACACATTCAACTTTTTATCATTCTTGAATATCTCAACGATTTCTAAACAGCACTTTTAATTTTGCTTTTCGTATAATTGCCCAATTCTGATTTCACAGAAAATATTTTTAAAACAAACATTAATATTCCTGAAATTATTGAAATAAAAAATATTAAAAACCATAATGTTTTATATCCATAAACTTGAATATATGCTCCAGAAAAAAAAGTACTAAGCGCTGTACCTAGAAATCTGCCAAGATTCATTATTGCATTTAATCTGGCTCTATAATTGCTTGGACTATTATTTGCCATATAAACACCTGAGCTTATTGAACTTAAAATTTCTCCTAAAGTCCATATTATTGTGGAAATAATAAAAAAATTGAAATTATCAATATATCCTATCATTCCAAATCCTATAGCATATAATATTCCAGTAAAAGCCATATTAGTTAACTGATGATTTCTTTTAGTTATAAAACCTATAAAAATTGTAAGGACTAAAACAGTTACAGCATTTATACTCATAATGTAGCCCAAAAGTTTAGCACTTTCATTATTAAATTGAGCATTTAAAGTTATAGGCAAAGAAAACTTATGCTGAGCATAAATAAAGTTATATACCATATATAAAACTAGAAATAGACTTAATGCTGGCCTTTTCCAAAGCATTTGAAACGTATTTCCCTTTTCTGCTATTTCAGCTTTACTTTCAACCTTTAATTTACTATTTACCGGATAAGTCTCTTTGATATTTTTCCATACCAAAAAGACTGCTATTAAAGAAGTTAGTGTATCACCTAAAAATAATAATGGTAAAAGATTATTAAATAAAAAACCTGCTATTATTGGTCCAATTGCAACTCCTGCATTTATCGCTAGGTAGTTAAGAGAAAATCCAGCTTGTCTTTCTTCCTTAGAAAGTATATCTTGAATCATTGATTGAAATGCTGGACGCACAAAACCATTAAAAAATGTACTTATCAATAAACACATTATAGTAATCGAAACACTTTTAGTGAAAGCACAAGGTATTAATGTTACTGCTGCTATACTTTGTGCATATGTATATATTTTTTTTCTTCCAAACATATCTGATATTTTTCCACCTAAAATGGATGCTGGTATGCCTACAGCAGATGATAATGTAACTATAACTCCAGTTGCTGCAGCTGTCATTCCAATTTTTTGAGTAAGATATAATGCGAGAAATGGTACTACAAAATCTCCAAGTCTGTTAATAAGTGTAGCAAAACATATCACATACATTTCCTTTGGTAATCCTTTATAATTATTAATGAAATCTTTCATTTGTTATGCCCCCTTTTCTTAATATATTTTACCTATAAAATCCTTAAATTTCAAAACATTCCTACTAAATAATTTTTATATAAATTACCATTTTAATGCTATAATCTTATCTATATTTCAATATTTTAGTCAAATATGATTATTATCTTTTTATTTATTGGATCCTATTTTATGACATTTGCATTAGAAGTATTAGGTTAATATTTAGAAGAATATATAAAGAAGCTAATAAACTTTATAAGGAATTAATGAATATATAAATAGTTATATGATACTGTCTACATCAGAAGCTATCACTATCGGATTTTAACCTGATAGTGATAGCTTCCTCTCCTTTAAACTAAGCAGTAGTTAAAATTTCACAAAATAGTTCATCACAGATTTTTCTTTAAATCCACACGATTTATATAAATTAAGTGCCCTACTATTTTTATCAGCTACATCTAATTCTACTTGCTTTATATCTTTTTCACTTATTAATTTTAAAGCTGCCTTTAGTACTGCTCTTCCATAGCCTTTTCCTCTAAACTCTGGTAACACGCCAAAACCCAATATGAAAGCTGAGTAATCATTATATTCAATATGAATTTTACCTATGACTTCATTGTCTAATTCAGCTATATAGGCATTTTTTATTCTTGATTCATCTTCCTCAATTTGTTCAGTTTCTTCTTCAGCTAAAACTTTGAAACTTTCATTTTCCTCCTTATCAGAAAAATAAATCAAGTCTTGTCTTGATAATTCCTTCTTATCTGATGCCTTTGCTTTTCTTAAATTAATAGGAAATAAATTTTCTAAAAAATGCTGACTTATTAATTCCATCCCATATTCAGAAAAATCGTATTCTCCTCCTACTGCTTTTATAAATTCATTTCCAGATTTAGATTTACCATCTGTTAATAATAATATCTTCTTAAAACCATTCCTACTACATTCATCTATTGCAAGGTCAAAGAGTTTTTTAAAGATACCTTTTCTCCTCCACTCTGGATGAGTCATTCCATTAAGCTCAGCTATATTTCCTCCAAAACATGAAATTCCAAGATAAGCAACTAAAACATCATCTACATAATATAAAAATTCATTTAATCTCTTCTTTGATGTTTCTGAATTTTTATTCATTTCTAATTTAAAGTCTACTTCCAACTTTAAATTTACTTTATCCTTTGAAGTTATGATTTCTTGAAGTTCATTTATATCTTTATATTCTTTTTCACCTATATATTGCTTCATAGTTATTATATGATTTACTTCTTTCATTTTTAAATCTCCTTTTTGCTTGATTTTGAAATTCTTAAATTTTTCATAGATTTTAATTTTAAATTCTTCATTGCACATCTCTCCTCTTTGATTGCTGCTCTTATCATATACTATTGATATTACTGAATCTCTAAAAATGGACAGAAAAATCCCGCAGACACAAACCTATAGATGGCTTCTATCTGCGGGCATTATAAAAACAGGCAAACCTGTTATGATATTCGTCCTTAATAGTACACATATTTATGAAAGGTTATCTAAATTCTGCGAAAATATAACACAAATAAAAGGTACAACTACCATAAGAATGTATTTCCGCCCATATTTATTTTTAAACAGCAATCACCTTTACACTCTTTATCATATTACCATTTCTCCTTTCATAAGACTTACTATACTTTTACAATAAATCCTTCAATAAATTAACATTATCATATGCAAAAATATTTGTCAATTAATTCAAATTTATTATTCTATTCTTCATTAAAATCAGTAATCACATTTTTTATGCAAAATAAAAAAAGATAGTTATTACAACTATCTTTTTTGCTTACCTCGCAACGTCCTACTCTGCCACACAGTC
>NZ_JAKJJX010000059.1:0-2879 GCF_022320765.1 Clostridium sp. YIM B02569
GGTAACTTTGTGTTTGAGCGTGTAGGCTGGTTTTCCAGGCAAATCCGGAAAATCAAGGCTGAGGCGTGATGACGAGGCACTACGGTGCTGAAGCAACAAATGCCCTGCTTCCAGGAAAAGCCTCTAAGCATCAGGTAACATCAAATCGTACCCCAAACCGACACAGGTGGTCAGGTAGAGAATACCAAGGCGCTTGAGAGAACTCGGGTGAAGGAACTAGGCAAAATGGTGCCGTAACTTCGGGAGAAGGCACGCTGATATGTAGGTGAAGCGACTTGCTCGTGGAGCTGAAATCAGTCGAAGATACCAGCTGGCTGCAACTGTTTATTAAAAACACAGCACTGTGCAAACACGAAAGTGGACGTATACGGTGTGACGCCTGCCCGGTGCCGGAAGGTTAATTGATGGGGTCAGCGCAAGCGAAGCTCTTGATCGAAGCCCCGGTAAACGGCGGCCGTAACTATAACGGTCCTAAGGTAGCGAAATTCCTTGTCGGGTAAGTTCCGACCTGCACGAATGGCGTAATGATGGCCAGGCTGTCTCCACCCGAGACTCAGTGAAATTGAACTCGCTGTGAAGATGCAGTGTACCCGCGGCAAGACGGAAAGACCCCGTGAACCTTTACTATAGCTTGACACTGAACATTGAGCCTTGATGTGTAGGATAGGTGGGAGGCTTTGAAGTGTGGACGCCAGTCTGCATGGAGCCGACCTTGAAATACCACCCTTTAATGTTTGATGTTCTAACGTTGACCCGTGATCCGGGTTGCGGACAGTGTCTGGTGGGTAGTTTGACTGGGGCGGTCTCCTCCTAAAGAGTAACGGAGGAGCACGAAGGTTGGCTAATCCTGGTCGGACATCAGGAGGTTAGTGCAATGGCATAAGCCAGCTTGACTGCGAGCGTGACGGCGCGAGCAGGTGCGAAAGCAGGTCATAGTGATCCGGTGGTTCTGAATGGAAGGGCCAACGCTCAACGGATAAAAGGTACTCCGGGGATAACAGGCTGATACCGCCCAAGAGTTCATATCGACGGCGGTGTTTGGCACCTCGATGTCGGCTCATCACATCCTGGGGCTGAAGTAGGTCCCAAGGGTATGGCTGTTCGCCATTTAAAGTGGTACGCGAGCTGGGTTTAGAACGTCGTGAGACAGTTCGGTCCCTATCTGCCGTGGGCGCTGGAGAACTGAGGGGGGCTGCTCCTAGTACGAGAGGACCGGAGTGGACGCATCACTGGTGTTCGGGTTGTCATGCCAATGGCACTGCCCGGTAGCTAAATGCGGAAGAGATAAGTGCTGAAAGCATCTAAGCACGAAACTTGCCCCGAGATGAGTTCTCCCTGACTCCTTGAGAGTCCTGAAGGAACGTTGAAGACGACGACGTTGATAGGCCGGGTGTGTAAGCGCAGCGATGCGTTGAGCTAACCGGTACTAATGAACCGTGAGGCTTAACCTTAATCTTGGATACGAATTCCCGCGGCCGCCATGGCGGCCGGGAGCATGCGACGTCGTCGTCTTCAACGTTCCTTCAGGACTCTCAAGGAGTCAGGGAGAACTCATCTCGGGGCAAGTTTCGTGCTTAGATGCTTTCAGCACTTATCTCTTCCGCATTTAGCTACCGGGCAGTGCCATTGGCATGACAACCCGAACACCAGTGATGCGTCCACTCCGGTCCTCTCGTACTAGGAGCAGCCCCCCTCAGTTCTCCAGCGCCCACGGCAGATAGGGACCGAACTGTCTCACGACGTTCTAAACCCAGCTCGCGTACCACTTTAAATGGCGAACAGCCATACCCTTGGGACCTACTTCAGCCCCAGGATGTGATGAGCCGACATCGAGGTGCCAAACACCGCCGTCGATATGAACTCTTGGGCGGTATCAGCCTGTTATCCCCGGAGTACCTTTTATCCGTTGAGCGATGGCCCTTCCATTCAGAACCACCGGATCACTATGACCTGCTTTCGCACCTGCTCGCGCCGTCACGCTCGCAGTCAAGCTGGCTTATGCCATCGCACTAACCTCCTGATGTCCGACCAGGATTAGCCAACCTTCGTGCTCCTCCGTTACTCTTTAGGAGGAGACCGCCCCAGTCAAACTACCCACCAGACACTGTCCGCAACCCGGATCACGGGTCAACGTTAGAACATCAAACATTAAAGGGTGGTATTTCAAGGTCGGCTCCATGCAGACTGGCGTCCACACTTCAAAGCCTCCCACCTATCCTACACATCAAGGCTCAATGTTCAGTGTCAAGCTATAGTAAAGGTTCACGGGGTCTTTCCGTCTTGCCGCGGGTACACTGCATCTTCACAGCGAGTTCAATTTCACTGAGTCTCGGGTGGAGACAGCCTGGCCATCATTACGCCATTCGTGCAGGTCGGAACTTACCCGACAAGGAATTTCGCTACCTTAGGACCGTTATAGTTACGGCCGCCGTTTACCGGGGCTTCGATCAAGAGCTTCGCTTGCGCTGACCCCATCAATTAACCTTCCGGCACCGGGCAGGCGTCACACCGTATACGTCCACTTTCGTGTTTGCACAGTGCTGTGTTTTTAATAAACAGTTGCAGCCAGCTGGTATCTTCGACTGATTTCAGCTCCACGAGCAAGTCGCTTCACCTACATATCAGCGTGCCTTCTCCCGAAGTTACGGCACCATTTTGCCTAGTTCCTTCACCCGAGTTCTCTCAAGCGCCTTGGTATTCTCTACCTGACCACCTGTGTCGGTTTGGGGTACGATTTGATGTTACCTGATGCTTAGAGGCTTTTCCTGGAAGCAGGGCATTTGTTGCTTCAGCACCGTAGTGCCTCGTCATCACGCCTCAGCCTTGATTTTCCGGATTTGCCTGGAAAACCAGCCTACACGCTCAAACACAAAGTTACC
>NZ_JAKJJX010000005.1:0-265759 GCF_022320765.1 Clostridium sp. YIM B02569
ACGTAGTTCAGTTGGTAGAGCGCCAGTTTGTGGCACTGGTTGTCGTGGGTTCGAGTCCCATCGTTCACCCCATGTAAAAATATTAGTAGGCTGTAAGGAAATTGATTTAGCTTAATTATTTGCAAAAGCATCCTATTATAATTATTATTTTGGTTCACTAGCTCAGTCGGTAGAGCACATGACTTTTAATCATGGTGTCCCAGGTTCGATTCCCGGGTGAGCCACCAAATTGTTTAACCTAAAGCAGAGAAGGTATAGTTAAATATACTTTCATGCTTTAGTTTTTTTTATTATTCAGGAAAAATTATAATCGTATTAGAAAAGGTGAGTTAGGGCAATCAAGAACCTATATTCTGGTCTAAATTTAGCATATAGTTTTCTAGAGTTTTAAGTGTAAATCTCTTATTGTATAATATATAATAAAAATAACAGCTCTAAGGTAAATGTTAACCTTAGAGCTGTTAGATTTTAATAATATGCTGGGATGTTATTAAATATTTTTCTTAAAATAGTTTTTTTCTTTAAAATGGCTGTAGAGTAGCACATATCTTTAAAAGAAGCATATTCCTTAACAGTATGATTTTTGTAAAATACAAAATTTATAAGTTCAATTTCTTCTTCGCTTAAATTTCTAAGAGATAACTTTAAATCCTCATAATCACAGATTTCACATAATGAAGCCTCAATAGATATTTCTTGTGAAGGGATATCTTCTTCAAAACTAGCATTAAAACTTAAAGCATCATGACTGTCAGTAGAACTTCTGAAATTTGTTTTTCTAATCAAATCATTTACATTATTCTTTATTGCATTAGTAGCATAAGCAACAAACCTATGCTTCTCCAAATTATACATGGAAACAGATTTAAAAAGTGATTTATAACATTCCTGCTGAATATCGTAGGTGCTGTATCCATCAACAAAAGTTTTCTTTGAAATATTATAGATTAAAGGCTTAAACTCATCAGTTAATTTTTCTTTTGCGGTTTCATCATTATTTTTACATCTTATCACCAAATTTTCAATGTAATCAAAATTCATATGAACCTCCTTTCTCACTTAATGTTGCAAATTAAACTAATTGACTCACATATGTTGTATTTATTGTTAAGTTAATTTCTACATGTAGATATACGGCCAAGAATGTACAGTTTATATAAAAATAGAAAATAATTTATATTAATTTATTGGAGGTTAGCCTGAAGTAATATTTTTACTACATTTTAGAAGTTTTTGATTTACTCATCTAAATACAATAATGCATTTATGGAAAGTTTTGTAATACGATTAATTACGTGGATGACTAAGAAATGTTAGTAAGATAAGTTTTCTTATCTTTTGCAAGAATAAATAGTAGTGAGAATTGGTTGATTAATAGATAAGAATGGGAACAATAAGAGATTTAATGTGCTTAGAAGTATTTACATATATGATGTAGAAAATGTGTTTGGATACAATATGAAATTTAGTATAAAAAGAACTGTGGTAAAAAATAAATACAAAAATTATTTGGAAATAGGATTTTTGAATAAATTAAATTTGAAAAGTGTAAGAAAATAGTGGGAAATATTCATAAGAAATCTAGGCAAAAGGATAAAAAATGCGGCATAATAATAGTAATAGGCTATTTACTATATAGATATAGCCTATTACTATATTTTTTAGAAAAATGTAAAAACAGTATTATTAAAATGGACATTATGTCTGTAATGGGAAGCTTTTGATAAGTTTTTTTGAGCATTTAAAAGCAATCTAGTTTTTTACAGAAAAAGTAAGGTGTAAGCAAATTGTATACACTAATATAAAATATATTGATTTAGCAAAGGACAATGATTTTATATGGAGTGGTTTGAGCAGGTATGCTCTTAGTTGCAGGCCCATAGACAACAATTAGGTTTCTATTCCCTGGATATCTATTAAAGGCCTGATCGTTTGTTAGAATTATCTCAGTAGATTCGGCTATGTTGAGCTTTAAATTTCCATCGCTACTTATAAGTAGATAGTCAAAATAATCTACAGTAACATTTTGATTTTCTGTGTTTTTTGCCATAACAATTGCAGGATATTGCGGAGGATAAATAAGAAGAGCAGGTGCGTTTGCGTCAAAGAATCCAGTGACCTCGTCTCCAGCCACTACCATTTCATGATCCACAAAATAAGTTCCTGGAGATATCACAAAATTTACTGGTCCTCTTTCGATGCTTTCGAGTGACATTAATTTATAGCAACCTGCTGATTCATCATCTTGGGTTGGATAAAAATCTTCAATCATTGTAATGGTACCACTAATGGCCGTAAAACTTTGTATTGTATTTCTCCAATTTGCATTGAAAGAGAGGTGAGCTACTTGATTCATGTAGTAAGGGCAACAAGGAAATTGTTTATTATACATGTATTGTATTCTCCTTTATTTTGATGTAGTTATAAGTCTCATTATAATAGTATATTAGCTACGTTGAGAAGTGTTACTTAGTATCAAGTAGATATATGCACGAAGAGTAAACTTAGTCTGTTAATTTTAGAAGATATTTATCAAAAGCTTTTTAATCTAAGTATTACTTTTGCAAAGAGACTAAAATAGTCATTTAATTGATCACAATAACATTGATAAAAAAACGAGCAGGCTTCTTTTTTATTACTACTGAAACCAACCTATGAATAGGAAATGTTTTTGGTATTTTAAAATATATATTATGTATGGAGTATATCATCAAATAAGCTTTGAAAGTAGTAAATCTATGTAGAGGTATATAAGCTAATAGATTATAGAAAATGAGGTGTTAATCGATGATAAGTAATGAAGATATGAGAATTAGTAAATTTATAAGCCTTATACTCAGGCATAAACCAGAAGAAATTGGATTAACTTTAGATGAATATGGATATATTAGTACTCCTGATTTAATTAAGGGATTAAATAAAAAAGGATATAAGGTGACAATTTCAGATATTGAAAGAATTGTAGCTGAAGATGGTAAACAAAGATATTCATTTAATAATGATAAAACTAAAATTAAAGCAAACCAGGGCCATTCAATAAAAGTTAATCTTGAATTGCAAGCTATTAAGCCGCCTAAAGTATTATATCATGGAACTGCAAGCAGGTTTATAGATAGCATATGCAAAGAAGGTATTAAAAAACAGAATAGACAATACGTTCACTTATCAGCTGATATAGAAACAGCAACAAAAGTAGGTAAAAGACATGGAGAATTAGTTATATTTAAAATTAACAGTGAGCAGATGAATAAAGATGGATATAAATTCTTCCTATCTGAAAACAAAGTGTGGTTAACTGATTATGTTCCAGTAAAATATTTTGAGGTTTTTAGAACTAATTAGAATCCATATAATTCTATAAATAACCAGAGTTAGTTGTCAAAAATCAAAAATAATAACTAAAGCTAAAGAAAATTTAAATTTAATTGATTTTTATGTTTACAAAATGGAAGAAAAACTTCTTTAAGTATATATAAGGCAAATGAGTTAGCTAACCTCAAAAGCTTAATTAAAATTATTTTTATATTTTAGGAGGCAAAATTATGGGTTATTTAGGAATTAACATGTCAGGATCAAGTATACCAGTATATTCTACAAATATTGAGGATAATACAAGGATAGGAAGTTTGGGATACAAAGAACGATTTGCAGTTACAAGCAGTGGACCAATTGCAATAGTTATAAAGTTTGTAAATTCTTCAGGGAGTTGGGTTGATGGTAGATTAGATCCAGATGCTGATATTAGTGATTGGTGTGAATATTTATTTAGATCAAGCGCAATACCAGCTGGATATTTCCGCACTGATAGTGCAGTAAGAATGTATGATTCATCAGGAAGTTTTCAAGCATCATATCCGGCAGGCACAGTAGTAGTACCATATACTGAAAGTAGATCACAAAATGGTACAAGTCACCCAGATTATCTTAGAATCAGAGCATTATATGATAGAAATGGAAATCAAATTTCTGATGATACTTATGGTATGTTCATAGATTGCAGGATAAGATATAATTCAGGTAATACTCCTGTTTATGGAGATTGGAATTAATAAGATATTGTATTAATTTAAAATAGAGGACTGTAGTAGATTTGTCATTAAGCAAATCTTGCTACAGTCCTTCTTTATTGTTCTGTTATTTCTTTCATATAATCTATTCCAATGATAGTATTATTCTTTGAATTTGGGGTGAAACCAGAGTTATGAGATTCGTCATAATCGTATGCTAGACCTAATACAAAATTACCTTGATTAGAGGAGTAAACTATGTGAGTTTTTCCAGTGGAATTATCATATTTATTTCTTATTTCTTTTATATCATTAGGCAACACGCTTTTAGCAAGTTTTATTGCATCCTCGTAGGTTACTTTTGTTGGATTTACTTCACGTGCATAGGTATAGTCAGATAATATATTTTTGTATTTTTTATTATCTACATTAGGTATTCCAGCTTCACTGCCAACAAAGCTATTTTCAGTTTCATAGTAAGTAAGAGAAGAATCAGTTTTATCATAATTCAGTTTAGATTTATCCACTTCTTTATATCTTTTATCTCTTTCAGTATTATCTCTTTCTTCGTTTTCTTCAAAAATTGACTGATCTCTTGGAGAGTTTCCACGAGTTTCAGAATTATCATTTTTATTTGTATCTTTACTTGATTCTTCAGTTTTATTTTCAACTGTAGTTTGGTTTTTATCAGAATTTTCATTTTTACCTATTGAGTTGCAGCCTATAGCTGTAAAAGATAATATAATTAATGTTGCAAGTGTTATGTAATTAAGTTTTTTCAATATATGTCCTCCTTATATAGCTTTAAAAAATAGTAATAAGAGATTCAAATATTAATAGTCAAGCATTTAACATCATATTAAAGCTTTATCATGTTAAGCGTTAAAGTAAAAACTTGTATAACAAAATGTTAACATATAATAATAATAATTGAAACAAGGATAGAAGGAAAGAGTTACGGAAATAGAAAAGGATATATCCATTGCTATTAGGCTTAAAAACCTCATTAAATAAAAATTATAAGAAAATTATAGGTAAACTAGAGAAAGTGTGTAAGAAATTAAAAAAAAGAAGGCTTATAATAGTAAGTGGGAACAGAAGATAAGTTCCCTCTCATAAACATTAAATCTTCTATATAAAAAGTATCTGGCTTATTAATTTTAGCTGGGTACTTTTTTGTAATGGAAGTAATTTGTGAAAAGGTGGTGAGTGCTTGGCAATAAAATTTTAAAAAGCAAGCAGAAAATAAAATAGGGATTACAGGAGGAGGTTCATGATTAATGAATTAATTAATTCAATTAATGAAATGTTAGTTGAAAAATTCCCAAATACAAAAATATATACATCAAAGCTAGAGAAGGAAATTGTAAGACCTTCTTTTTTTATTCGCTACGTTACCAGCAGGCAAGCAGACTTAAATAGAAATAGTTATATGAATACCATAACTATGAAGATTATTTACTTTGGTCCGCTAGATGAGCTTATGAATGTTGATTTAATAGCTCAAAATGAAGTTTGGGATGCAATGAGGGAAATCTTTAGTGATGGATATATAAAGGTACTAGGGAGAACTGCAAAGATAAGAAAGTTGAGAGGTAGAGCAAAAATGTCAGAAATACACTTGAAACTCAAGATAGATCTTGCACAAGACAGAAACTTTAATGCCCCTCAAAGCCCTAAAGCAGGCACATTTAATTTTAAAATTTAAGGAGGAATAAAAATGGGAGAACCATCAGTAGAAATTATTTTTAAAGAAGCAGGAATAACTGCTGCAAAGAGAGGAACAAGAGGCGTAGTTGCACTTATATTAAAGGATACAATGCCAGCAAATTATAGTAATCCAATAAAAATGGATACTATAGATGAAATTCCAGAAGCTTTATCAGATTTTAATAAGGAACAAATAAAACTTGCCATGATAGGATATCAAAATCCACCAAAACAAGTGATTGCTTATATAGAAGCACCAGATGCAGCTAATTATTCAGAAGCTCAAAATTATTTGGAAACTATTAAATGGGATTATGTAGTAGTTCCAAGCATTGGTCAGACTGCAGATGGAAAGGCTGATACGGAGGCAAATATTACTTCAAGAGCAACAGATTTTGCTACATGGATTAAACAATTAAGAAGTGCTAAGGATATTAGAGTTAAAGCAGTACTTCCACATTGCCCAGCTGATAGTGAAGGAGTAATTAACTTTGCTACCGACGATATAAAAACAGCAGCTAGAACTTATACTGCTGCAGAATACTGTTCAAGAATTGCAGGAATGCTAGCAGGAACTTCGCTAAATATTAGTGCTACTTATGCACCACTTGCGGAAGTAGTAGATGTTCCGCATCTAAAGAAAGAAGAAAGAGATGCAGCAATTGATGCAGGAAAATTAATTTTAATTAACGATGGAAAGAAAGTCAAAATTGATAGAGCTGTAAATAGCTTTGTAACTACTATTGAAAATAAAGGTGAAGATTTTAAAAAGATTAAGATAGTAGATATTATGGATTTAATACATGATGATATTAAATCAACAGCTGAAGATAATTATATTGGAAAATATCCAAATGATTATGATCATAAGTGCTTGCTCATTGCAGCTATTAATGGTTATTTTGAAGGGCTAGAGCTTGAAGGATTGCTTGATAGCAGTATTGAAGGGCAAAATAGAGCAGAAATCGATTTAGATGCGCAAAAAGCTTACTTAAAGAGCCAAGGTGTAGATACTTCAACTATGAAAGATCAAGAAATAAAAGAAAGTAACACTGGTTCACAAGTTTTTGCTAAGGGACAAGTTGTTATTTTAGATGCAATAGAAGATATTAAATTTCAAATATATATTTAGGAGGTAATTATTATGCCACAAGCAAAGGATATTATAAATGGGACTTGGGGAGAAGTTTGGATTAATGGAGAATATGTTTCAGAGGTGTCAGCTCTTCAAGCAAAAGTCACTTTAACAAAGGTAGATGTTAATTTTACAAGGGATCTATGGAAGAGAAGTAAAGTAACAGGTATAGAAGGAAAGGGAACATTGAAATTACATCATATATCATCAAGAATGGCAATTTTAATGAAGGATAACATCAAACAAGGAAAGCAAACTGTATGTACTATAATTTCTAAATTAGCTGATCCAGATTCAGTAGGGGCTGAAAGAGTAGTACTTAAAGATGTTACTTTTGATGAATTAACATTAGCAGACTGGGAAGTTAAAAAGAATGTTGAAGATACAATTGCATTT
The DNA here is from genome assembly GCF_022320765.1 of Clostridium sp. YIM B02569. Lineage (NCBI taxonomy): Bacteria > Bacillati > Bacillota > Clostridia > Eubacteriales > Clostridiaceae > Clostridium > Clostridium sp. YIM B02569. Next base: position 7,249 of record NZ_JAKJJX010000005.1, read on the forward strand.
ACTTTCTCAGGCTATGATTTCTTAGACTTAATAGAACCACAATAAAACTACACTTAAGCGTAGAACCAACCAAAATTCGATACATATTTATTCCATAGGACTAAGAAAATTTTGCTGGAAGCCACTAAATGTCAGGTTGTATTCGCTTTAGTTTGTTCCAAATATAAAATTAGGACAAACTAAAGTGAAACAACCAACCATTAAGTGGCTTCAACAGCTTATTTTCTAATGCCTATTCCACAAATATGTATCGAATTTTTATGGTTAAATATACGCTTAAGTTCAGTAAATCAATAATATACAAAATAAGAAAAAACTTTAGTGAATTAAAGAGAAAAATTTTTAAACTTACTTAATTTTAAGAAATGGAGATGAAAGTTATGAATTTAGTTGAACAATTATTAAAAATAGATGCTGGCAAAATTGAGGTGCCTTCTAAGGAGTTAAAACTTAAGCTTGCTAAACTTGGAAATATGGAGATTACATTCACATGTAATGCTATTTCCATGGAGAGATACAATGAAATTCAAGAAAGAGTGCTTCAAGTAGATAAGAAAGGAAATATTCAAGGATTTGCAACAGCACAAGCAAAGATAGAAACAGTTCTTGCAGGAGTGCCAGAGCTTAGATCAGAAGAGCTTATGAAACATTTCAAAGCTCCAACACCAAAGGAACTTATGAATAAGATATTCTTACCTGGTGAAGTTGATATTTTAGCGGATACTGTAACTGAAATTTCAGGAGTAGAATCTACTAACAAAAAAGAAGATATAAAAAACTCATAAGCACTGATGAAACTGTTAATCTCTTATATTACTGCTGGAAACTTCATGGCAAGTGGCCAGCAGAAACAATTAATAGGGGATTTGGAGAAAAGATTATCATCAGTGCTTTTATTGAACAAGAAGTTGAAGATAAAAATAAGCAAATAGAATCCCTACAAGGGGGTGAGGTTTAATGGCGAATACAGTTAATATGAACCAAATAAATATGACTCAGATTAATACAGTAGTAAATCTTACGCAAAACGTTATCATCGGAGTTCAAAAGGCTCAAGAATCTATTGAGAGTTTAGGTGCAAAAGCTGTAGAAACTTCGCAGAAGGTGAATGAAACAGTTAAATCAGCTGGATTCGGTAATAAAATAGCTAGTGGTTTAAATTCAGCTAGGCAGGCTATTGGAGAAGTTGGAAATTCAACGGCTGGTTTTCTAAAGGATTGTATCGATGGAGCCGCAAAATCAGAAAAAACTAACAAAGATTTAGCACAAACAATTAAATCTACTGGTGGAGCCGCAGGATTCACAGCTGAAGAAGTAAGTAAAATGGCATCACAATTGAGTAATGCATCTACATTTGGTGCTGGAGCGATTAAAACAGGTCAGAGTATGCTACTTACATTTACTAACATAGGGAAGGATATTTTTCCTGCAGCCTCGCAAGCAATGGTAGATATGGCACAAAAAATGGGGACTGATCCTGTTGAAGCTAGCAAAGCATTAGGAAAAGCACTTAATGATCCAACTAAAGGACTTGCAGATTTAAACGGAATTGGCATTACATTCACAGATCAACAAAAAAAGCAAGTAGAAGCAATGCAAAAAACTGGGGATACGGCTGGGGCTCAGAAACTAATTTTAAACGAATTAAATAAAGAATTTGGTGGTCAGGCAGCAGTGGCAGCAGATACTTATGCTGGTAAGCTACAACAATTATCTAATACTATAAGTGGAATTAAAAGCAATATAGGTGATGCTTTATTACCTTATGCCAAAAAAGTAGCAGAAGTATTTTTGAATGTTGCCCAATCAATAAAAAATATACCACAACCAATAATGGACATAATTGCAAAGGCTTTAGGTCTTACAGCTGTCTTTGGAACATTAATTGGTGGCTTTGGCATGTTTAAGAATATGATAGGGACGTTTTATCAACCTCTTTCAGGAGTAATGGGTTTGTTTACTAAGTTATCACTTCCAATTATGATTGTTATCGGCGTAATCGCATTATTGGCAATGGCATTTGCTACTAATTTTGGTGGAATAAGAGACTTTGTTGTATCTGTTTTTAGCAAAATATCAAGTGCTGTAAAATCAGCAATTGATGTATTTAAGAAAACAGGAAGTGCAGCAGAAGGAATAGGAGTATTTTTTTCTAGTTTATTCGGGCCTAAAGTAGGTTCAATTGTAACAAGTACGATTAAAGTTATAATTGCAACAGTTAAATCAGTAATAGACTTTATTAAGGCACATATGCCACAAATACAAAGCATAATTCAAAATGTATTTAAAGGAATCCAATCAGTTTGGAACTCTATATTAAAGCCAGTACTAACATTTGCTATTCAAATTTTCAGTAAATTAATAAGCTTTGTAATTTCTAACTGGCCACTTATAAAACAAACTATTACGACTGTTATGACAGCCATTAAAACTGTTATAAGCACTGCTTTAAATATGATAATGGCCTTTTGGAATGTTCATGGGCAGACTATAAAAACAGTAGTGTCTTCAGCATTCAACATAATTAAAACAGTAATCATGACTGTACTTAACGTAATAACAGGAGTGATTAAAACTGTAATGCAAGTTATAAATGGAGATTGGTCAGGCGCATGGAATACTATAAAAAGTACTGTGGGAACAGTATTTAATGGTGCCATAGATATTATAAGAAATATATTAAATGCAATAGGTGCAGTATTTAAAGATGTGGCTAAAACTGCTATTAGTTGGGGTAAAGATATGATAATGGGAATTGTAGATGGTATAAGAGGAGCAGTGGGTTACATTGAAGATGCTATTTCAGGTGTAGCTGATAGGATAAGATCATTTCTTCATTTCTCAGTTCCAGATAAAGGACCTCTTACAGATTATGAAACATGGATGCCAGACTTTTTAAAAGGCATGGGCCGTGGTATTAAGGTTAATACTCATTTAGTAACTGAACCAATTAAAGATCTTGCAGTAGGAATAAAAACTGGTGTAAATAAAAACTTATCATCAGGAAACAAGACTGGTAGCCAAGGATTTAAAGGTACTTCTGGATTAACTAAAGATGATAGCTCACAAAATGGATTTGCAATAACAATAGCGAAGCTTGCAGATTCTATAATAATTAGAGAAGAAAGCGATATAGATAAAATTGCAACAGCTCTAGCCAATAAATTGAGTCAAACAGCTCTTGGAATGAGTTAGGAGGTATTTTAAAATGATAGAATTTTGGTTTAATCAAGACGATACATGGTTACAACTTCCTGTACCACCTTCTAGTTATTCACTTAAATTAGCTAACAACAATTCAGTAGTTAATGTAGAATCAATTGGAGAAATAAATATATTAGGAGATTCAAAGCTTTCAGAAATATCTTTTGAGAGCTTTTTTCCTGTCCATAAATATAAATTTTGTGCATATTCTGATATTCCTAAACCATTTGAGTGCGTTGCACAAATAGAAGCTTGGAGAAAAAGTAAAAAGCCAATAAGAGTGATACTTACAAATACAGATATCAACGATCTATTCTCTATAGAAACTTTTGAGTATGGAGAAAATGATGGAACTGGAGATATAAACTTTACATTAGCATTAAAGCAGTATAAGGCATTGAAGTTAAATGAAAAAATTGTAGGTCAGTGGGGGGCAAGCTTTAGTTTAACCGATGTAAATAATATATTGGGTGGTAATATATGATTAAAATATACAGCTTATATGAAGGTTGGCTTTTAACAGATATAACTCCAGTTTGTAAAAGTATTGAATTATCAGCATCAATAGATCAGCCAGCAAGAAAATGCTCATTTAGTATGTTATATTCCTTATCAGATATAAATGAGCCTAGAGTTCAAATATGTCCAGGAACATTAATAAAGATTGTAGATGAAACTTATGGAGAAATTTTTAGAGGTGAAGTTGTAGATAGGACTTTAGGAAGTTCAAATCAAGAAGAAACTTTTACTTGCTATGATTATATGAGGTTCATTATGAGTTCATCAACAAGTATGAATATTAAGAATATGTCGCCAGAAAATGTCGTATATAAAGCTTGTGAGGAATTAAACATCAAAGTTGGTGATGTAGTGGTAACTGGAATGCCGATAGGTAGACTATGTATAGATAAGAGTTATTATAGCATAATAATGCAGTGCTATAGTGAAGTTAGCAAGCAAAATGGAAAACAGTATGTTCCTATTATGAAAGCTGATACGTTCAATGTAATTGAGAAGGGGCAAATAATATCAGATTATTTGCTTCAATCTGCTAATGTGGATTTGTGCAATAATAACATAATAGATATGAGCTATAAGGATTCCTTAGAAAATATGATAAACAGAGTAAAAATTTTTGACGTTAACAATAACTACGTAGATCAAGTGGAGAATTCAGAGCTTGTAAAAAGATATGGTGTTTTCCAGACATCGTACACAGTGGAAGATGATAACAACACATATGATGTAGCGCAAAATAAGTTATATGGCTTCAGTGAAGAAATAGAAATTGAAGCCATTGGCAATTATAGCTGTTTAACAGGATATGCTGTTAAGGCAAAAATATGGTATTTAGACATATTGAAGGATGCAACTCTTTATGTTAATGCTGATACTCATACCTGGGAATGTGGAACAGGAAAATATACAATGAAGCTTACAGTAAGCTTAAGTAACAAAATGGATTTACAGGAGGTTGATAGCTAATGGATCCATATGTAAAAATGTTAAATTTAATGAAAAGAAAAGGTGCAGAAAGTAATCCTCTTTCCATATGCATTGCTAAGGTTAATTCTCCACCTCCTGAAATAATAATTCAAACAAATGATTTGCAGCTATATAAGGATGATCTTTATATAGCTGATTACTTATTATCAGGATATTCAAGACAAGCATCAGTAACAAATACTGATGGTACTGCAGTAAGCTTTCTAGATACAATAAAAATTGGTGATGAGCTAGCAGTATTGCCTACTAAGGATAATCAAACATGGATAATACTTTGTAAGGTGGTGAAATGTAGTGGCTAGTATATTACCTGAAACAAATTTAAACATGGCAAATAAACTTGCAGCATTTTCACAAGAAGAGAAAGTTACAGATATTCCTAAAGAATATGCTTGGGATTTTGAGAAAAATGATTTCAAACTTAAGGATGGAAAATTTCAAATTGTAGAAGGAATAGAAGCATTAAAAATATGGATATGGAAAGCTCTTAAAACCAGCAAAGGAAAGTATCCAATTTACAGCGATGCATATGGAAATGAATTTGAAAAAATAATTGGTAAAGGGTTCAGTAAAAGTTTAATCGAAAGTGAGGCTAAAAGGTTAACTTTAGAATGTTTAAAGGAAAATAAACACATATTAGGCGTAAAAAACTTTGAGGTGGATAAAAACAATGATATTTTAACCATAACTTTTACAGCAATAACTGATTGTGGGGAGGTGACAATTGATGTATGAAAATAATACTGAAGAAAATTTAAGATCACAAATGCTAGATAGTATTGATTCTGGAATATCCAAAAGTGAAGGATATTTTGTATATGATGCTATTGCTCCATCTGCTAAAACCATAGCAGATTATTATAAGGCTCTAGATACAATTTTGAAATTAGTATTTGGAGAGGAAGCTCCAGAGGTGCCCCAAGATGAGTATGATAAATTTATAGATAAAGATGCAGCAAGACATGGCTTAGAGAGGAAGCAAGGCTTATATTCAGTGGGGCAAGTGACTTTTTTAGGGTTAGAAAATTCTATAATATATGAAAATAGCATAGTTCAAACTGTTGAAGGCTTAAAATATAAGGTGACATCTCAAGGAAAAATTAAAGATGGAAAATGCATACTAGGAATTAAAGCAATAGAAATAGGCTCTAAATATAATGTTCCAGCTAATGCTATTGTTGAAATACCAATTAAAATAAATGGGATAACTAGTGTGAAAAATGAAAGTGCAACTACCAGTGGAACTGATACTGAAACTAGTGAAAATTTATTGGAAAGAATCATATCTAAAGAGAGAGAAGAGAGCAGCAGTGGAAATATATATGATTATGAAAAATGGGCTCTTCAGATATCTGGTGTTGAATATGTGAAAGTAAAACCTCTTTGGGATAAAAGCAATGGAATGAATGGAAATGGAACTGTAAAGGTAATAGTTGCAGGAAATAATGGAATGGAGCTAGATGATACTATAGTACAAAAAGTTAAACAATATATAGATCCAGCAGATGGTGAAGGAAGTGGAAAGGCACCAATAGGGGCTAAAGTAACTGTAGTATCAGTCAATCCATTAAAAATTGATGTTAATATACTTGGTCTTACTGTATTAGATGGATTTGATATAAAGGATGTTAAAGACAATATAAAAGAGTCTCTTGATAATTATTTTAAAACAATTCCAGTAGGCGGAGTTGTAAAAATAAATACTGTTGAGGCAAAGGTAGTAATGACAGCCGGAGTTAATGATATATCTTCAGTAAAAATAAACAATGATACTAAAAATATAATTACAGCGGATGAAGATAAGGCATCTTTGGGAGGGATAACTTATGAGTAATACAGCTGATTTTGAAGCATTTAAAAATATTAATATTGTAAGTCCTTCAAGTGAAAATAGTGGAAATGAGTCAAAATATAAGCTAGAAAGCTATGTTATTGATGAAATGAAGAATGGCTATATTTTCCAGGAAATATTTAATGCTTACGGACATAGCTTCGATAAATTAGGTTTGGATATTTCAGATTTATTCTTGCAAATTTTGCCTCAAACTGCAACTGAATGGGGATTGAAATTATGGGAAAAACGAGTTGGAATAACTACAAATAATGCTAAATCAATTGAAGAAAGAAGAGCAAGGGTATTAGCAAAGCTTAACTCTAAAGGCACAACAACAGTTGAAGTAATAAAGCAGATATGTAAGAGTTTTGTTTCAGAAGCTGAAATAATTCAGAATAACCCAGAATACTATTTTGAAGTGAATTTAATAAGTGATACAGGCTTTCCTTATGCTTTAGATAGCTTGTACGATTCAATAGAAATAGCTAAGCCGGCACATTTAGGCGTTAAATATAAACTAATATCCGTAAATCAATCACAAATGTACTATGGCTTAGCATCAATTATGGGAGAGACTATGACAGTTTATCCATGGAGAGCTAAAAATATTGAATTCAGCGGAAAAATGGAAAGTGGTATCAGCCAATGTACAGGTTCAGAAAGCATAACAATATATCCCAGTAAGGAGATGAGTTAATTTGGCAGAAAATTTTTATACGATTTTAACAAAATTAGGGAGAAAAAAATTATCAGCTTCAGCAGTTTCAGGTAGTAAAGTAAATTTTAAAACCCTAAAAGTTGGAGATGGAAACGGATCATATTATGAGCCTTCAGAGGAGCAAACATCAATTGTAAAAGAAGTTTGGTCAGGAAATATAAGTGCAATTTCAGCTGATGAATCAAATGAAAACTGGATAGTTGTAGAAACAGTAATACCAGCAGCCGATGGAGGATTTTTCATCAGAGAAGCTGGTATTTTTGATGATGCTGGAGATATGATTGCAATCACCAAATTATCAGAAACCTATAAACCAACAATTTTAGAAGGAAGCACAAAAGATTTAGTCATAAAAATCGTACTAGAAGTCAGAAATGCAAGCAGCATAGATCTTAAGATAGATCCAAATGTAGTAGTTGCAACTAAAGGAGATATACAAATACTACAGTCAAAATTTCAAGAAGTCAGTGCTAAGTTATCAGGGAAAATGCAATTGTATATTAATGAGACACTGCCAGCTATACCTGACAGAACAAGTGATACTTTGTATTTTAAAATAACAGATAAAATAACCAATGGCTTTGCAGACAATGTGAAGGTAAGTCCCAATATGGGTATTAAAATAGTTCAATAAGAAAGGATGATTATATAATGGCGAATTTAGATAAAGTAAGGATTCAATTATTAGATGAAAGTACAGGTGCAGTATTAAAGGAAGTAAATGTATTAACAAGCGCAGATGCAGTTACATTTGCTGATGGACAAACATTTCAACAAAAGTTAGATGGAGGATTATTAAAAGGTCCTCAGGGAGTTCAAGGTATACAAGGTGTGCAAGGACCAGCTGGAGATCCTTTTACAATTGCAAAAGTGTATAGTTCAGTTTCAGCTATGAATACAGGATTTGCTACAGATGGATTAAAAATAGGGAGCTTTGTGTTAATAGATACTGGAAATATTAATGATGCTGATAATGCAAAATTATATGTTAAGGGATCAACAGCATACACATATATAACAGATCTTAGCGGAGCAACAGGTATGCAGGGACCACAAGGAATCCAAGGCATACAAGGCCCACAAGGAGCAGCTGGAATTAGAGGATCTCAATGGTATAGTGGAACTGCAATAACAGGTACTAGCACCTCAGCAACAGTTTTTACTGGAAGTGGTATAACTTCAGCGCTAGTAAATGATCAATATTTTAATACAAGCACAGGAAATGTATATGTATGTACAGCTTCAGGAGATGCAAGCACAGCAAAATGGGTATATTCAATATGTTTAAAAGGAGCCACAGGCGCAACAGGTGCTGCTGGACCAACTGGTGCAACTGGACCACAAGGACCAGCAGGAGCAGACGGAGCAAGTATTAAAGTTGGTACTGATTATGCAAGTGGAACACAAGTTAAATTATTTCTAAAGACTATTTAAGGGGGAAAACAAATGGCAACAAAAAATATAGAAATACAAGATAGTACAGGAAATATATATTACCCACATACTGATGCATCAATTGTTAAATTTGGAGATTCAAATGTTAATGCAACATTGTCAGATATGGTATATCAGGTAGCGAGTGGATCTGCCACAGCAATAACACTTACAATTAAAGGAACTCTAGTAACTGGATATCCAATAACGTTTATAGCAAGTGCAAACAATGGCGGCGCTGCTACAACTATAAATGGTAAAAAATTATATAAGCCAGGAACAACAACATCACCAAACTTAATAGCAGGAAAGGCGTATACTGTATGGTATAACTCGATAAGTGACTGTTTTTTTATCAAAGCTAGTGCAGAAGGGGATGCAGATGTTTCTAGTGTACTAGCAACTAAGAAATTTAGTAATGATAATGATACAGGATTAGTTGGAACAATGCCTAATAATGGAGCTGTTTCATCTACTTTAACAAACAGTAATCAAGAATATATAATACCAGCAGGATTTCATAATGGGTTAGGAAAAATTAAAGTTATAGTAACTAATTTAGCAGCTGAAGCTATAAAAGCTGGTACGACTGTGGGTGGAATAGTTGGCACATTTACATCAGATGCTACTGCAGCTGCTTCAGATATCTCTAGTGGTAAAACTGCATATGTAAATGGAAATAAAGTTACAGGTACAGGCAGAGGATATTCACCAGGAACTACAGTTCTTTCTGGAAATATAGATTTAAAGTTCAATCAGAAATGGAAAAGTACTGAACATGGGTATTATAATACTGGTAATTATATGTGTAGTGATGGAAATTATGTTTATGGTTTTTTTTCACAATCAAGTCAATCAGCTGATTATATCGCTAAATATGATTTAAATGGAAATCTAATATGGCAAAAAACAATTGGTTATTACAGTGTAAAAATGTGCACTGATGATTCAGGTAATCTTTATGTATCATATCTTGATTTAGTTGTTACAAAATATGATACAAATGGTGTACAAAAATGGTCCTTTTCTAATAGTTATTATGATACTGCAACAGCTATGATATATGTAAATGGATATCTTATATTAAATCAAAACACCGGTATGATTAGATTTAACACAGCAGATGGAAGTTATAGTTCTGTTGCTGCTGATCCATCTAATACATCTGTCAAATGTATTGCACTTGCTGCTGGAAAAGACGGATGCTTTTATGCTGCAATGTCAAATAAAAATATAGTAAAATTTGATACTTCATTTAATAAGATATGGACTATTAATCCATCGACTTCTTCAAATCGTGTTAGTTTATTTGTAGATAACTCAAATAATCTTTGTATATTCATTACTGATAGTAAAGCATATAAATATGATTCCAATGGAAATAAAATATGGGAACAATCTATGGGAGATGGAGATTTAAAATTTGTAGACAAAAATAATTATTGGTATATAATAGGAGAACGTAAAACATCAATAACACAATTTAATCCAAATGGAGAAAGAACATGGATGTTCAATGATTCTGTATCAGATGCTTTGATACCTGAAACAATGTATGTAGATAATAATTTAAATGTTTATTATATGATTGATGCCATATGTAAAATGCGTTCTGAATATACAATAATAAGTTAATATAAAAAATGAAGGCTTTTAATAGGTCTTCTTTTTTATTTGTTTATATATAAGAATTTCCAAGTAATTTTATATTGAACAAAATCTGGAAGAAAGGAGAAATGTATGTATTTAATAAAGTTTTAGTCAATTAAATAAAAATGCAGTAAAAGATTACTATTAAGCTAAATAATCTTTTTTTATTTTTGTATAGTATATCATGACATGTAATAATGCCAAGTTTTTAGTATCATATAGACAAAAGAATTAACATTTATTTTTAATGGAAAGGAAGTAATACATGAATGAAGAATTGATTAAAGATAAAATTGAAACGTATGAAAGAAGGCTCAATAATCATGGAGAGAGATTAGATAAGCTTGAGCAAGATTCAAGGGAACTTAAGACAGAATTGAAGAATTTATGTGAAAACATTAAATCATTAACCAATATGATGAAGTGGTTTATAACTGCAATAGGAGGAGCTTTAATAAGCTTCTTCTTTTTTGCAATTGAAACCAAGATTTTAAGGTAAAGGATGGGGATAACAATGAAAGAAATATTAATTAATCAAATTTTACCTATAGTAGATACTTCAGTAGTGGCAATTTTAGCAGTGATAATCAAGCAGGTTGGAAATTCAATAATAGATTTCTTTATTCAGAAGAAAAGTGAAATAAGCCAAAAAATAAAGATCAATGAGCATCAGGAAGAAATAAATACTGCTAGGGAAGTATGGAATATAGTAGAAGAGAAATTTAGAATTACAGAAAATGCAACTGAGCTTTTAACATCGAAGGCAGATGAATTTGATAAGGTACTTATGGAGCGTATTCCAGGATTATCGAAAGAAAATTTAGAATTTTTAAGGCAAACTATAGCTGGGGAAGTTAATAAAGGCAGAGATATGTTAACAAAAGATTCGAAAGAACAATAAATCTTATAATAGAATATAGTTACAATTAGTAATACACATTATTTAATAAATATGGCTTTAATAAAAAACGCTTATTACTAATTATTTTCAAACCAGACTTAATGTTTATGTATATTATGCAAGCATTAAGCCTGGTCTTTTTTTGTTTGCATCAAATGAAATATGGAAATTATATATTCATGCATTTTAACCTTTTACTACACTCAATAAATGATAAGTACTATTTAATTCTATCACTTGGAATATTTGACAAAGGGCAAAAGTAAGATAAAATTATATATGAGTTCCAAAAATTTGTTAATCGAAGTTAAACCTTTAAAGCGGAAGTATAAAGTGGAATAATTTTAATGATTAGAAAGCTTGTTAAGTGGAGCTTATATATTATAAGAACTTAGGGGGAATAATAATGGTAAAATTAAAAAAATTAATAGCAGGATCACTAATAGCGGTATCAGTATTAGCGCTAACTCCAATAGGTGCAAGTGCAGAATGGAAGAGTAATAGTACTGGATGGTGGTATACAGAAGGTGACTCATATTCTACAGGTTGGAAAAAGATAGAAGGAAAATGGTATTATTTTTATGCTAGTGGTTATATGGCTAAAAACACAGTTATTGATGGATATGTCTTAAGCAATAATGGGGATTGGACAGGCCTAGAAACTAAATCTGATAAGATTTCAGTTTCATATCCTTCAAATTGGACTAAAACGACTTTAAAAGGAGATGATATTTACTATCTAGATAATCAGGGGACTAATGTGAACTTGGTTATAGATGGCATGGAGGGATATTCAGAAGAGGTTTATTTTAATTCAGCAGAAACTTATATAAAAAATCGCTCAGATATAAATAATTTACAAATTAAAGAGCGTAAATTTAATAATAATAATGCGTTAACTCTAAACTATTTTCATAATATTAATGGAATGGATGTGCAAGTAGAACAAGTAATGATTTGTAATAGTAACAAAGCATATTTATTTACACTTATGCAACGTGGAAAAATATCAGATGAAAATATGACATCTTTTGAAAGTATGTTAAATACAATAAAATTTGCATATTAATTCTTTAAATTAGGGGATAATCTTTAGTAAGGAGAGATATGCTTTTAATTATCTTACCTTGCTAAAGATAATACATATAATCAATGAACAATAGAAGATTAATTTGAAATAAATACATAAATAATTTTGAAGGTTCAAAATTATGCCACAGTTATAAATTTATACTTATGATTTAAATAGGTTATATTTTTAATTAATACTGAGATATGTGAAATAAGTTCCAACATAGTAATATTGTATTTAGGTAAAATTACATAACATAATAAACAATATATTTTAAAGATTAAATTATATGAGAAGGCGTATATATTCTTATAGAAAAGGAGAAAAAATGAGTACTACAAATGAGCAGAAAGTATATGAAATATTAGATTTATTAGGTATTAAGTATACTAAATATGAGCATAATCCAATATATACAGTTGAAGAAGCCCAAAATTTAGATATCGATATTCCAGGAGGTCATTGCAAAAATCTTTTTATTAGGAATAGAAAAGGAGATACCCATTACTTAGTTGTTTTAGATGAAAATAAGAGAGTTGATTTAAAGGCTTTAGATAAGCAAATTGGAAGTACTAGGTTATCGTTTGCATCAGAAGAACGTTTATATAAATATTTAAAGCTGAAACCAGGATCAGTTACTCCTTTTGGATTAATAAACGATTCTAATAGAGAAGTCATAGTATTAGTAGATAAAGAGTTAGGTAATCAAGATATTGTGAATTTTCATCCTAATGTAAATACAGCGACCATAGGAATTTCTTATAAAGATTTCGAAAAATTTATTATGTGGCATAAAAATGAATTTAAATGTATAGAGATATAGCTTAAATGGAGGAAAGTTTTATGGAGATATTAGGCAACTTAGGACCAAGCATAGTATTTCTTGTTGTTGGAGTTATACTAAAATTGTGGCCTCCTAAGGAGGTAAATAATTTTTATGGATATAGAACTTCTTTTTCAAAGAAAAACAATGATGTATGGAAAGAAGCAAATAGCTATAGTGGAACAATGATGATATTAGGCGCAGTTATATCAATAATTTTTTCCATCACGATAACTTTTTTATATGGGAATAATCCAGGAAAATCAAATATAATATGTGTTATGGGATCTTTAATAATTGTTTTAATATCAATATTTTATACAGAGGTTCATTTAAGAAAAGTATTTGATAAAGACGGTAAACGTAAATAAGAGTAATAATTCTACTTTTTACGTAGTTTTGTAGAAAAATATGTCATATTATGCTAAAATATCCCTATGCGAATATTATAACTAATGATAATTGTTATTAGCAATGGGGGTGTCATAAATGAAAGAAGAAAAGCTTAGTGAATATAAGAAAAGTCCAATTTTTTTAGTTATAGAAAATGGTTTAATTGTTGATGTTAGTGCACAGTTTATAGAATTAACAGAGTATAGATATGAGGAATTATTGAATAGTAGCATAATTAATGTATTTGAAAAATTAAGGGTTGGTCCAAACGTTAATACTAGCGATATTGATGAGAAGATCAACTATTTTTTGTTCACGAAATCTTTAGGAGTTAAATTTGTTAATATAAAAGTAATATGTGAGAAAGAAAAAGAGATATATATCTTTAGTGAAAAAATGAATTCTAATATTGAAATTAAACATTCATTTTTAAATGAATTAATTTTAGATAATTATTATGGAGTAGGAGTATATAGTCTTCCGGATATGACGCTTCTTAAAACTAATGAGAAGTATGTAAGTTTTATGGATGCGCCTTTTAATAAAATAGAAAATTGTATAGGAAAACATATATCTGAGTTTGTGACGGGTTTTAAGGGAAGTGCATATGAAAGGCTTTGGAATAACTTGATTAGAACTAAATGCGCATGTAATATAGATGAATATCAATATGATGGTTTTAGTAGAGGAATTACTTATTGGAGAATATCATTAATACCTATTTTTGAAGATGGTGAAATAAAATATTGCGTTGCAATGCTTACAGAAACAACTGAACAGGTGGTACATAGAAAAAAAATTGAGGAACAGGCAGAAATAATTAATCAGCAGAATTATACGTTAAAACGACAGGCAGACATGTTGAACTTATCAAGAGAAGCTATTTTTGCTTGGAAATTAAATGGAAGTATTACTTATTGGAATAAAGGTGCAGAGCTTATGTATGGCTATACCAGCGATGAGGCTGTTGGCTGCATAAGTCATGATTTATTAAAAACTGTTCGTTCGGTAGATATAAAAACTATTAAGGAGAGTATACTGGAAGATGGTGTATGGAGCGGTGAAATAGAGCATACTAAAAAAGATGGAAAAAAACTTATCATTGAAACAAGTCATCAAATTTTTGTTGATGAATATGGGCAGCTAGTAGTACTTGAAACTAATCGTGATATAACTGAAAGGAAGAAGTTAGAAGAGGAAATTAAACATCAAAAAGCTGAATTAGATGATATTATACAAAGTATAGACGATGCGCTGGTTATTTATGATAGTAATAAAAATTGCTATTTAACTAATAAATCTGCTGAAGAATATTTTAAGGATACTAATCTTAGGAGGATAAGTAATCCCAATAATTTTAAGTTTTATGATTTAAATGGAGATGAAATTCCTAAAGAAAAAATGACTATTTCAAAAGTATTTAGGGGAGAAGTAGTTATAAATGACATAATGACTCTAAAAAATGCTACTACAACAAAACATATTAGTTTAAATGGAAGACCTATTTATGATAGCAATGGAAATATAAAATTTGCAGTTCTTTGCTGTCATGATATTACACATGATATTGAAGCACAGATGCTTATAGAACAACAAAATAAAAAACTTGAAGCAATTATTAGCAGTGCATCAGATGGAATGTTTTTGTTTAATCCAGATAACAGTGTAACTTTATTAAATAAAGAATCAGAAAAATTTATATACGATATTAATGGATATAAAAGCATTGGTGATACGTGCAAAGATGCTAAATACTATGATAAAGATGGAAATCTGCTTGAAGTAAATGATCTACCAGGTATTAAGTTAAAGAATAGTGAGAGTATTAAAAACTTCATTATTACAGCTAAAGGACCAGATAAAACTATTCATTATAGTGTAAGCGCTTGCCCAATATATGATGATAGGAAAAATTTAATTACAAAATTGATTTCTGCTCATGATATTACGGAGCGGTTTAATAATGAAAGAAAAATATTGGAGCAAAAAGAGCAGTTACAGGCCATTCTTGATAATATGCAAGATTCAGTTTATGTTTTTAATAAAGATGGCGAAATTTTCTTGAAAAATAAGATGGCACAAAAAAGAATGAGCTATTATTGGGATTATAATCATCCAAAGGATACAAACAAAAAGTTTTTAGATTTAGATGGATCTGAGATTATAGCAGAAGATATACCACATTGTAAGATTATACGTGGAGAATATGTTAAAGAATACTTTATGAAGATAAAAATAGGGGCGTGTGAGCAATATGTTTCCGTGAGTGGAACTCCCGTTTTTGATAAAGAAGGAAACTTTGCTTATGGAATTATTAATAGTAGAGATATAACAGATTTCATGGAAAATCAGAAAGCTTTAGAAAAAATTCAAATCAAGCTTTTGGAAGCTGAACGAGAAAAAAATGAGACTCTTGAAAAAGCATTAGAAATGAAAGATGAATTTTTATCACTTATATCACATGAGTTTAGAACACCTCTTAATGTTATAAATTCTGCTATTCAAGCAATAGATTATTTTTGCAGTGAAGAATTATCGGACAGGCTCAAAAAGTACTTAAGGATGATAAGATTAAATTCATTTAGGCAGCTAAGACTAGTAAATAATATATTGGATATTACTAGAGCTAATGCAGGAAGAATAAAAGTTAATAAAAGCAACATAGATATAATATTTATGACTAAGGCTATTGTTGATTCGGTATATACGTATGCTAGTCAAAAGAGCATTGATATAATATTTTCATCATCCGTTAAACAAAAGATAGTTGGGATAGATGATGAAAAGTATGAAAGAATACTGCTCAATCTCTTATCAAATGCCATTAAATTTACTCCAGAAGGAAAATCAATTAGTGTAAAAATACTATCAAGAAGAGATGGCATTTGTATTGAAGTTAAAGATAAAGGTATAGGAATACCTCAGGAAAAAGCTGATGTAATTTTTGAAAGGTTTGGTCAGGTTGATAGTTCATTATCAAGGCAAGCAGAAGGAACTGGGATAGGTCTATCTTTAGTTAAGAAATTTGTTGAAGCAATTGGAGGAACTATATCTCTTAAAAGTAAGGTCGGAAGAGGAAGTTCTTTCTCAATATTTCTTCCTAGTGAAAGCATAGTTCAAGAGAAGGGTGAAAGCGAAGTGGTAGAGTTTTCTGGAAATCGTCTAATACAAACTATACATGTAGAGTTTTCGGATATTTATTCATAGAAAATTACCGTAGATTTTTATTAAACTATCTCATTGCTAAATGCAATTTATAAAAATATATTGCTAGTATTTATTACATATTCCATTTGAATTTTTATAGATTCTATGCTATAATTTTGAAAGATTTAATAGAATATTTTTTTATCGGTTGGACAAGTTTACGCTTGATTCCAAGAAATTTGTTTCTAGGGTGGGAAACTCTTATTTGAGTTTCCCACTTTTTTTATTACTATATCTAGCTAAAGTGCTAAATTAAAAATGCCAAGAGATTAACTTTAAATCATTTGTAATTTTGTTAATTATGGTGAAAATCTAATAGGAATTAAGCAGTAATCAAGTTCATTTTATGAAGAAAGGGCAGTGTTGAAATTGTTTTATGTATTAATATTATTATTGGTAGTGACATTTGTATTACCAATAGTATCAAAGAAAGTTGAAAATAATCTTGAAATATTTTTATTTATAGTAGGAGTATTAGCATGTGTCACATCAGGAGCTATAAATAAAGAATTATTTTTGGGAATTATTCAAAATAAATTTATGTATACAATAGCTGTTGCAGTACTAATTGGCGGATTTATATTTAAAGCTCTATCAACTCATATAGAAGGAGCACTTACATATATTCTTAAATATGTACCATTAAAATTTTTTGTATTTTTGTTAATAGTTATTATTGGGTTTTTATCAAGCATAATAACTGCCATTATTGCAGCTCTGCTTTTAGTAGAAATAGTTAGCATATTGCCGATAAGTAGAAAAAATAAAATCAATATTGATGTGGTTGCATGTTTTTCAATTGGAATCGGAGCTGTATTAACACCTATAGGAGAGCCATTGTCTACAATGATTGTTTCAAAACTTAATGTGAGCTTTTGGTATCTATTAGATAAGTATGGAGTTTATATAATACCTGCTATATTTATTCTTGGAATTATTGGTACATTTTATGGTATTCAAGAAAAAATAGAATCAAATGATACAGAAGAAATTATTATAGAAGAAACTAACAAGGAAATATTCATAAGAGCACTTAAAATTATTTTATTTATTATAGCTTTGGAATTACTTGGAGAAGGTTTTAAAACATTAATTGATACTTATGTAATAAATCTTCATACTGGCTATTTATACTGGTTTAATATGTCATCAGCCGTCCTTGATAATGCAACACTAGCAGCTGCTGAAATAAGTGTGAAAATGTCTGAGGTACAGGTTAAAGCGGTGTTAATGGGATTACTTATTAGTGGAGGAATGATGATTCCCGGGAATATTCCTAATATCATTTCTGCCGGTAAATTAAAAATTAACAGCAAGGAATGGATGAAGCTTGGGATTCCACTTGGAATGACTATCATGATAATTTATTATATTATTCTATTTAAAATATAGAATTTTTTGAAAAATGTAAAAATATTTAAAATCTATCAATAACGCTGATAATAAGAATCTAAAGCTAAAAAATGGTATTAATTTGCCATAATTTGAAAAAATGAGACTGTAAATAATTTCCGAAATATATTATAGTAGAATTATAATATATTAAGGGGGAACGTTGATAATGAGAGCAACAGGAATGGTAAGAAAAGTCGATGAACTCGGAAGAGTTGTAATTCCAAAGGAAACAAGGAAATTACTTTCAATTAATGAAAAGGACTCTTTAGAAATTTTTGAAGAAGAAAAGAAAATAATATTAAAAAAATATGCTCCTGGATGTATTTTTTGCGGCAATATAAAAAGTGTTACTAAATTTAAAGAAGTTGCTATCTGCGAAGAATGTATAAAAGAATTAAAGAAATTAAATACATAAGAAAATTACTAATGATGTAATTCTATTTAATCAAGGCTTAGATTTTTAGTATCAAACAAAAATCTAAGCCTTGATTTTAATACCATCTATTGATTATAAATTATTCTTAAAAGGAAAAAGTTATATTAACGAAACTCATAAATCCTCAAGATTTTATTATAGAAGTAAGTTTATTAGTAATTTTATTTATTAACAGGCTCCTATTTAAATGATAAAAGTGATAAAATTAGAGTATAATAACCATATTTTTTAATGAGTAATAATATCAATTATGGGTATTATATAATTGTGGTATTTTAGTAAATCTAAGTTAAAATATTTATATAAAAGGAAAGGAAGTGAGTATTTAGGCTAAGGAACTTATAGATTCGTATAGTGATATGCCTAAAGAAATGAGATGAGTTTATTTTTTAATAAAAAATCAATAGTAATAATTGTTATGACCTTGTTTATAACTATAATGGCAGGATGCTCGAATTCAAGTAAGCCTTCAGGTGATGCAGCAAATGATGGCAAAAACAGCAGTGAAACTAGTGAAAGCAGTGAAGACAAAAATTCAAAGTCAGATGCTTCTTCAGAAAATAGTAATGTTGAGACGTCAAATACTGAAAACAATGCACAGAAAGCCGTTCTTGATAATATTAAGAAATTATCTGAAGAGGGGAAGATTATTAACTGCGATTTCCCAGTAAAAACTTCAACTCTACAAGATATAGAAAAAAAGTGGGGAAAAGCAGATAAATCAGATTGGGTAGGAGAAGCAAAAGGGAATTATGCTACTTATTCAAATAAGAATGTTGTCTTTGGTACTAATAAAGGTGATCAAGTTTTTGAAGTTAGATCATTTGACAGTCAGCTAAAACAAATTTCACTTTCAGATGTTAAAGACTTTTTTGGTCAGCCAGATCATGATGTTACATCAAATGGGGAAAGGATTATAGGCTATAAATCTGGAAGCGAGTTTAAGATTTTATTTGTTTTTAAGGACTCTGGAAATGATCCTAAATTGGACCATTACTCGGTATTATATCCTAGTGGAACTAAAAATAATATGTCTGGTGATAAGGGCAGAGAATGGTAGATTAGTAATAAGGATATGCTTTGGAATATTTATTTTGAGGCATATCCTTATTATGTAATAAAAAATATAAATTAGTAGACATCGCTCCTAAAAACTCTAAGACAAATATCATAATATTTTTGCCTGCCACTAAGGCCATTTAATCCACCATTAACAGCTCTTGTTATAGTTTCAACAGAAGATCTGCTATCGCAAAGAGAATTCATATTATTAGTATACCACCAGAAACCAGCACTCATCCAAGGATAATTAGCTGCTACGTAGTTAACTCCGTCCATAATGTTTTTATCACGCATATAATTTGAAAAGCTTTGGTAGTTACTTCGTCCAGTTATTTGTATATAACCAGCACCCTTAAATTTTGGACCATCTCCAGGATATATGTTTCCTAAATCCTCACGACCTTCGTATTTATAACCAGGATCAACTTCTTTAGTGTAAAGTCCACATTCAGATTCATAACTGCATTGGCTTATAAAATGCCTTAACCTTGGAAATGTTATTATAGCAAATGTTTTTAAACAGCTATTTAGCTCATTAATTTGATTAATGGATACATTTTTCCAACCTACTTCATTAAGCTGATTTATTGAAACAATTTGTTCAGATGTTGAAGACGGCGGTGCACTTGGTGTTTGACTAACCAAAGCTGCTAATGTACTAGATCCAACCATTCCATCCGCCACAAGACCGTTTTCTCTTTGGAATTTTACTACTGTATTATAGGTATTAATACCAGCAATACCATCAACAGTTAAGACATAGCCTTTCCTATTAAGTTGCTGCTGAATTAATTGAATATCTGTTTTTAAAATAGTCCAAGTAGTATCATCAACCACACCATTAGCAGTTAATCCCTTTGAATTTTGGTATTTTATCACTGAATTATATGTTGTAGTTGAAAATTCCCCATTAACTATATCGAAATAGCAACATTTGATTTTTAAGGCATATTGCAGATAAGTAACGTAAGAACCAGTAGAGCCTTTTTCCAGTAACATAATCATATCTCCTTTAAAATTGTTAAACTAATCAAAATTTAAAAATGCATAACTTTATTTTCATATTATGCTTTATATAAACTCAAAAACTAAGTTTTCGCTAAAGATTTCACTTTAGTTAATTAGATAATGTTACTAATAAATATATTATGGATTTAAGGTAGTTATACAAAAAATTTAAGTGTTAACTTATGCTAAATGTTGAATATTTTTTAGGAGAAATTCCAACTGCATTTTTAAAGGTTTTTAGAAAATTAGTATAATCATTAAAACCACATTTTTCACAAACCTCATTAACATTTGTGCCATTAGCTAACAATGACTTAGCTATGGTTATTCTTCGTGCTGAAATATATTTATTTATAGTAGTTCCAGTAGCTGATTTAAATATTCTACATATATAAGATGGACTTAAATAAAAATGATTTGCTAAATAGTCAATGGTAATAGGTTCAGTAATATTTTCATTTATATATGTTATAATTTCCTGGACTTGTTGATTGTACTTGTAAGAGTGATCGTCAACATGTAAGTTATTATTTGCAATATAAATTCCATTTAATAAAGTAATTAGTTCTAAAAAAGATGCATATTCAATTATGTCAGAGCCATATCCATTAGTAGCTATTATTTTATTGATAAAATAAAGAAAATGTTGTTGCTGTTCTTTATTTAAAGAGACTTTATGATTAGAATTTTCACTACGATTTGTAAAACAATAACCTAAATCTGTTTTATCACTTGATATAGATTTAAGAAATTCTGGATGAATTGATATGACAATTCGTTCATGAGCCCTATCAACCTTGGAAACGTGATGACTTTCATATTGGTTAATTACAAATAGATCTCCAGGGCTAATGTCGTATAGCTTATTATGAATAAGTATTTGTTTTCCGCCGGATATAGAGTAATATATTTCATAACAATCATGTATATGTATGTCCATCGTTTTTTCTTCTTTATATAGGCGTGCAATAGAGAAATAGCGCTGTTCTAAGCAGTTCTTTATGGAAGCTTTACAAGAATTTTCTTCTTTCATAAATAAAACTTCTCCTTTCATTTTTAGTGTAAGTTTACTTTAAAAACATCAGTACCTAATATATAATGCATTCATTATATATCTATGGTTCAAGATTTGCAATATTTTCGAAAGGATATAACAAGAAATTGATTATATGTAGTGATATACTGTAAATATAAAATGTAACACATAGAGGAGGATTTTGATTATGGGAATTATGGACGGATTTTCATTAAAGGGAAAAATTGCATTAGTAACAGGTGCTTCTTATGGTATAGGGTTTAGTATCGCAAAGTCTTATGCTGAAGCAGGAGCTACTATTGTATTTAACGATATTAATCAAGAATTAGTAGATAAAGGGCTAGCAGCTTACGCAGAATTAGGAATAAAAGCTCATGGTTATGTTTGTGATGTAACAGATGAAGCTAAAGTAAATGAATTAGTTGAAAAAATTGAAAAAGAAGTAGGAGTAATTGATATTCTTGTAAATAATGCAGGTATAATCAGACGTATTCCAATGCTTGAAATGAAAGCTGAAGATTTCCGTAAGGTTATTGATGTAGATTTAAATGCACCATTTATTGTGTCTAAAGCAGTAATACCAGGAATGATAAAAAAAGGTCACGGAAAGATAATAAACATTTGTTCAATGATGAGTGAGTTAGGTAGAGAGACAGTTTCAGCATATGCAGCAGCAAAAGGTGGATTAAAGATGTTAACAAAGAACATTGCTTCTGAATATGGAGAATATAATATCCAATGTAATGGTATAGGGCCTGGATATATAGCTACACCACAAACAGCACCACTTAGAGAAGTTCAACCAGATGGTTCAAAACACCCATTTGATCAATTTATAATTGCAAAGACACCAGCAGCACGTTGGGGAACAGCAGAAGATTTAGCAGGACCAGCTGTATTCTTAGCATCTGATGCATCAGACTTTGTTAATGGTCACATTTTATATGTAGATGGTGGTATCTTAGCTTATATAGGAAAACAACCTCAATAGGAAAGGAACGATAGTATGAAAATAGCATTAATAAATGAAAACAGTCAAGCAGCAAAAAATTCAATTATATGTGAATCACTTAAAAAAGTTGTAGAGCCAAAAGGTCATGAAGTATTTAACTATGGAATGTATGGAGTAGAAGGTGAAGCGCAATTAACATATGTTCAAAATGGTATTTTAGCTGCAATATTATTAAACTCAGGAGCAGCAGATTATGTAGTTACAGGATGTGGAACAGGGGAAGGTGCAATGCTTGCATGTAATGCATTCCCAGGTGTTTTATGCGGTCATATAGTAGATCCATCTGATGCGTACATGTTTGCACAAATAAATGATGGAAATGCAATTTCTCTTCCGTTTGCCAAAGGATTTGGATGGGGAGCTGAATTAAATTTAGAATACATCTTTGAAAAATTATTTGAGGGTGAAAGTGGTCAAGGATATCCAAAGGATAGAGTAGTACCAGAACAAAGAAATAAAAAGATACTAGATGAAGTTAAAAAGGTAACACATACAGATATGTTAACAATCTTAAAGAATATAGATCAAGATTTATTAAAAGGTGCTGTAAGTGGAACTAATTTTAAAGAATATTTCTTTGATAACTGTAAGTGTAATGAAATAGCAGAGTATATTAAAAGGATATTATAATAAGTATCTGTAGGTATTAGAGAGAAATTAAAATGATTCGTAAAGGCATAAAAATGAAAGTATTTAAAGATTTTTATGATGAATATATGAAACGTCACGATGAAATCTGGCCTGAGATGGTGTAGATATGTTGCGCGAATATGGTGCGAAAAATTATTCTATTTTCTTAGATCCTGAGTCAAGCAGCTTATTTGGTTATTTGGAAATAGAAGATGAAGAGTTGTGGAATAAAAGTTCAGAAACAGAGATATGTCAAAAATGGTGGAAATATATGAAGGATATCATGGAAACTAATGAGGACAATAGTCCTGTTTCAGTTGAATTGAAAGAAGTATTTCATTTAGACTAGGTATAAGTCTATAGAAA
Organism: Clostridium sp. YIM B02569; assembly: GCF_022320765.1. Classification (NCBI taxonomy): domain Bacteria; kingdom Bacillati; phylum Bacillota; class Clostridia; order Eubacteriales; family Clostridiaceae; genus Clostridium; species Clostridium sp. YIM B02569. Next base: position 30,936 of record NZ_JAKJJX010000005.1, read on the forward strand.
AAGAAAATTATTAGGTATTTAAAATTTTCTTTATAAATTTTAATAACTCTCCAATTATAAAGTTGTTATACTGTATAATTGGAGAGCTATTTTGTTTAATTAATATAAAATTAATCACTAGGTTTTCACAATGAGAATCGAACATATATGAATATCAGCCAAAATTAGATACATATTTGTTCTATATTGCTGTGAAAATTTCACAAATATATATCCAATTCATCTGACTAGGATATTTCAAACTTTTAACGAGAAATCCTATATGGTCAAATTATTCTAAGAAATCTTCCCTTGTCGGTGTGAATACATCTAGTACTTCAGAACCTTCTTCTAAAACAATACAACCATGTGGAACATTTGAAGGGAATAATAAAGAATCTCCAGCAGCTACTATAGTTTCTTCACCATCTATAATGAATTTTAGCTTCCCTTTCAAAACGTAAGTAAATTGATCATGAGGATGAGTGTGAGGAACAACTGATGTAGTTGTCTTATCGAAAATAACTCTTGCTCCTAATAGAGAATCTCCATTAGCTAGAATTTTTCTTGTTGTATTATCGTCTGGATGTTGTATAATTGCATTTTCATTTTTAATAATCATAAAAGTCTCTCCTTTATAAATCGATTTACTAAAATAATATCATAGTTCTTATATATTTTCAAATTATATTTATAAAAAAATTTTATTTATGAAGTAGATAGGTATTTAAAAATAGAGAATATGCATTGCAATTGACTTCATTCATTCTAATGATTATCTAGTATTTATGCTAATAATGTTGCTGATATAGATTCATTATTAAAATATATATAGAAGATAAAAATATTTTATAAGATTATTGCAATCGCTATCATTATATGATAATATTTAATAAACCGGTTTAGTAAAAATATTATATATTAGTTTTGAAGAGAGGATATGAATGAAATATGGAGAAAGTTTTTTTATTAGTATCAACGGTATGCAAAGTTAAAAACTAATAAATATGGATAAGTTAATGAATTGTATGTAAACGAATTAATTTATTGTGGATTTCATTTTAAGAAAGAGTACTTATTAAAATTTTATTGGCCAATGTTACGAAAACTTAGAAATGCTTGCTATAAGTCTTGAAAATTGATTATTTATAAAATAAAGGAGATATATATTATGATGACAACGTTTATAGGAATTGTAAGGGAACCATCAGTGGTTATTGCGTTAGTGACTTTATTAGGATTATTATTTCAAAGAAAATCTATACCAGAGATAATTACAGGGACTATTAAATCTTTTATGGGATTTATTTTAATTAAGCTTGGCGGTTCAATAATTGGAGATTCATTAGCTATATTTGGAAAAATATTCACACATGCTTTTAATATTACAGGCATAATTCCAAGTAATGAAGCTGTACTATCGATCACTTTAGATACATTAGGTGTACAAGCATCTTTGATATTATTGTTTGCAATGCTTCTAAACATTATAATAGCTCGTTTCACAAAATTTAAGTTTATATATTTATCTCTGCATCTAATGTTATTCATGTCATGTGCTATTACAGCTGTTATGAATGGATTAGGTTATTCACAAATAATAACGATTATAATTGGAAGTATAATTGTAGGAATATATATGTCCATAGCTCCATTTGCGTTACGTAAAGCTAGTGCTGAAATCGTTGGCACAGATGAATATGTAGTAGGACATTCAGGAATGATTGCATATTTTATTTCATCCTTAGTTGGAAAGCTAGTAGGAAATAAGGAAAAGTCTACTGAATCAATAAATATGCCGAAATCAATATCATTTTTGAGAGATTCTATTGTAGCAACAACTTTAACAATGTTAGCACTGTTTTTAATTGCTGGAATCAAAGGTGGAACAGGATTTGTGTATGAATTATCAGGAGGTCTTAATTTCTTTGTATATTGCCTAAAGCAATCAGCTATGTTAGCGGGAGGATTGTTTGTTGCAAAACAAGGTGTAAACTTATTTACTGAAGAGATTGTACCTGCCTTTAAAGGATTTGCTGATGTATTTGCTCCAGGAGCGATCCCAGCAGTTGATGTGTTAGTTTTATTTGATAAAGCACCTAATGCAGTACTTATAGGATTCCTAGTAAGTTTGGCTACAGGAGTTGTATGTATATTAATATTTCCGATAATTGGATTACCTGTTATTGTTCCAGGGCTAATGGCTTGTTTTATTACTGGAGGTGCTGCTGCTATATATGGAAATGCAACTGGAGGTCTTCGTGGTGCAATAATAGGTAGCATTCTAGATGGATTATTCCTCTGTGTAATGCCAGCAGTTACATTGTTTATTTTTACAAGCATGAATGCAGGAAATGTAACATTTGCAGATTCAGATTTTACAGTTACTTCACTAATTCTTTGGTTTATAGCCAGATTTATATAGATAAATCCATAGAATATAACAAACTAATTAAATAAAAGTATGAATAATAGTAATATGTATAAATTCAGTAAGTTATAAAATAAATCTGAGCTATATATTGTTTATCTATAAAATTTAAAACTGAAAGTTAGATTTTATCTAGCTTTCAGTTTTATTTTATGTTAAATTTAAATTGTTTATATATGTAGTGCAATTGAGTTCCTACATTATTAGGTTTATTTTAGCATTTAATTTATTAAAATTCTAAATGTAAATTTATTATTACAAAATACATATGAGAATAGATTAAAAAATAATTATTTATGTTTCGTAATAAGATAAAGTTTAAGTAAGGTGGAAAATAGATGAAAGTAACAATTAAAGAGGTAGCTGAAAGAGCTAATGTATCAAAAAGTACAGTTTCTCAATTTTTAAATGAAAGATTTGAGTATATGAGCGATGATACTAAGAAAAAGATTGAAATGGCAATTGAAGAGTTAGACTATCAACCTAATCAATTGGCAAGAAGTTTAAAACAAAAACGTACAAATGTAATAGGGATTGTTGCTTCAACCATTAGATCTAGATTTACAATTGAAATTGTTAGGGCAGTTGAGGATGTTTGTCAAAAGAAAGGTATTCAGGTTTTGATTTGTAATACAGATGATAATCCAGAGAAAGAAAAATATTGTGTTGATTCTATGATATCTAGGCAAGTAGATGGATTAATTGTTTTTCCAACACGTCATAATATTGAATTATATCAAAACATTGTTTCGAGAAATTATCCTCTTGTTTTAATTGATAGACGAATAAAAGAAATTAATGCGAGTACTGTTGTTTTAGATAACTTATTAGCTAGCAAAAAAGCTGTAGATTTACTAGTAGAAAATGGTCATAAAAAGATTGGGATTTTATCTTTTCCTGTACAGAATAATTCTATAAGTAATCGTGTTGATAGGATTAAAGGATATCGCAATGCACTTAGAAGTCATGGAATATCTGTAAATAAAAATTTTATAAAATCTGGACCTCTAGATAAAATTTCAGGTATGATTCAAAGTTTGCTGAATGGAAAAGATAAACCAACAGCAGTAATTGCATCAAATGATATGATTCTTGAAAAATTATTGGTTTATGTAAAAGAAAATGGCATTTCTATTCCGGATGAATTGTCAGTCATTGGAATAGATGATGTATCATTTGCATCTTTTTATCAGCCATCGATTACGACTATTGCTCAGCCAGCTTATGATATGGGAAAAGAATGCGCGAAATTATTATTTGATCAAATTGAATATAACAATGGTAATTTAACATCTAACAACATATGTAATATTAAATTTGAACCTATTTTACTTGAAAGGGAATCGGTTTCTGACTTGTTAGGTGAGTTAAAATAAAGAATAAGCACTAAAGAATTAAAACTGTAAACAAATGTTTATGCTATAAAATACTTAAGTTGAAATTTTAAGGTGTTATCATAATTAAAAAAGTTGAATTAAAAATATATTGTTAAGATAAGTTATGACTTTAATCTATGGCAAAACCATATTCTTCAGATGAAAAATATATATAGAAATACTTTGTATTTCGTAAATTTAAATCAAAAACTCTAGCAGTACTACTAGAGTTTTTTGAAATAAAAGGGAGTATAAATAAAAGTATAATAGGAATAGCTATGTCTTATTTATTATAATGATCTAATAGCTATTTTGTTCCATAATTTTGAAATTATTGGATGTAAAATTTAATAGGAAATAACGAAAGTAGGTATGTTACAAAAAATTCAGGTGTATATTTATTAGTGTTAATATACTTATAAAATTAGAGTATCTATGAGTTTAGCAATATATAATAATTGGGAATTTAAATGTGAAAATTTAGGTTAAAAATTTGATTATATATTGAAACATCAAGTATTAAATTAAAATTAAGATTTGGCACAAATGGTTGAATATTACTATTTATTAATACATAATTATCATATAAACTAATTGTTTCGACTTTTCAGGAGGAAATTTTACATGAATAAATATTTGATTAATAGCAAGCTTTTAAAACAATTAGATATTACTATGTTTGTGACAGCTATTTTTATTACAATCTTTGGGATCATAAACATTTATAGTGTAACTCATATGAAGTTTGGATTCTATTATGCTGAACTGCAAATGTTGTGGCTAATTATTGGACTAGCAATTGTATATTTTATTTTAGTATTTGATTATAATACTATAGGTGGTTATGCAAAACTAATTTATTGGGCAGGAGTAGGACTTTTATTATTTAATGATATAACAAGCAAAGCAGTAAAAGGTGCATCATCATGGATAAGGATTGGAAATAGAGCTATAGAACCTGGTGAGTTTGTAAAGTTTGGATTAATACTAATCCTTGCAAAAAAGTTAGATGATCTAGATGGCGATATTAACAATCCAAAAAACTTTCTTATCTTATCTTTTTATGCCTTAATTCCAATGTTTCTAATTGTAATTCAACCTAATTTAGGAATGACTCTTATTTGTTTCTTTATTACGTTAGGAATATACTTCATTTCTGGATTAAACTTAAAGGTTCTTGTCGCAGGTTTTTTCTCAGTTGTCCCACTAAGTCTTATTATATGGTTTAGTGATATATTAAAACCATATCAAAGACAGAGAATATTGGTATTCTTGGATCCAGAATCATATCAGCAGAATGCTGGTTTTCAATTAATGCAGTCTATAACAGGTATTGGAGCTGGTGGGTTAATTGGCTCTGGATTTTTAAAAGGAGTTCGTGCATCCGGTGGCTTCATTCCTGAGGTCCATACTGATTTTATATTTTCTGCAGTTGGAGAGGAATGGGGATTTTTTGGGGCTCTTTTTCTCATAGCTTTATATAGTATTTTAATATATAAAATGATTAAGCATGCAAAAGAATCAAAAGATATTATTGGACGTCTCATTTGTGTTGGAACTGCATCTGGTTTCTTATTTTCAATTTTTCAGAACATTGGTATGACTATTGGAATTATGCCAATTGCAGGAATTGCTCTTCCATTTATGAGCTATGGAGGAAGCTCTATACTTGTAAATTTTATGTCATTAGGAATTGTATTAAATGTAGGAATGAGAAAAAGTAGACTTAACTTTTGTAGTTAAAATATATAGTCAATATATTTCATTTAATGAGTAATTATATATAAATTCTGTATAATTTATTAGTTATAAGACTATCCAACTTACAGTCTCTGATAGTTTAGACAACACCTCAATGTAATAAAAGCTTAGAATAGATATTATATATTTCGAATAAATAAAGTTAAGTATACAAAGGAAGATAAGCAATACTTATGGTAATTAATAAAATGGAACAATGTATGTTATTTAAAGCATACATTGTTCCATTTTACTTATAAAGATCTATAAATAATAAAAAGTATAATATATATTTTATTTCATAAGAATTTGTGCAGATTTATATAATTATGAAATAAGAGGCGATACAAATAAAATTATTGATAGAATTATAATAAATATAACTGTAGCCCAAGAAACAATATTTTGAGTCTTATTATTAACGTATTCACCCATTATACGCTTATCATTAATTAAAATTATCATAAATGTTAATATTATAGGAGATAGCAAACCAGCAATTTGCTGTGATACAAGTATAATTTGAATAAGCGATATTCCAGGAAGAAGTATAAATAATGCTCCAAGAACAATTATACCAGTATATATTCCAAAGAAAGCTGGAGCGTCCTTGTAATCATTATCCACACCACTTTCCCAGCCAAAAGCTTCACATATCGCATAGGACGTAGAAAGTGGGATGACAGCAGTAGCAAGAACTGAAGCACCAAAAAGTCCAGCGCCAAAAAGTATAAATGCAGCTTCACCAGCAAGTGGTTTTAAAGAAATTGCAGCCTCTTCTGCACTAGTTATTGTTATTCCAGCTTTATAAAGTGTTACGGCTGTACATACAATTATGAAAAATGCTACTGCATTCCCCCAGAAAGCGCCTAAATAAACATCAAGTTTTTCGTATTTATACTCAGATATACTGATTTTTTTATCTACTATTGATGATTGGAGGTAAAACTGCATATAAGGTGTAATTGTTGTACCAATCATTCCTATAAAGGTAAGAAGAAAACTTGTATTTAATTCAATGGTAGGCGTCATCATTGATTTCATTACGTGTCCCCAATCAGGTTTAGTTAAAAAAGCTGATATAATATAAGTAAAAAATACAAGAGTAAATAATAGGAAGATATTTTCTACTTTTTTATATGAACCTTTGGTAACAAGTAACCAGATTACTACAGAAACAATAGGGATAGATATATATTTGCTTACATCAAATAATTCTAAGCTTGCTGCAATTCCTGCAAAATCACCAAAAACAACACCCATATTGGCAACTAGTAAAATGGTCATTGCAAAGAAAGTAAGCTTAACTCCGAATTTTTCTCTAATTAAATCAGACAAACCTTTACCAGTTACCACCGCCATTCTTGCATTCATCTCCTGTATAACTGCAAGACTGAAAGTGATTAAAAGTAATCCCCATAGCATTTTATATCCATAAGACGCACCAACAGATGCATAAGTTGTAATCCCACCAGCATCATTTCCTGCATTAACAGTAATTAATCCTGGGCCAATAATAGTCATAATGAAAAGTAGCTTTTTAAATCTACCGGATAATACTTTCTTCATAGTGCAACCCTCCTTAAGCGTGAATGTTCATGGATACTGTCATTTAATGATACTACACCAACTAAATTATTATCTTCATCAATAACAGGAATTGAAACAAGATTATACTTATGCATTAAGCTTATAGCATCTTCTATTTCATCCGTATCCCTTAAACTTTCAGGTCTAGTTGTCATTATATTATAAAGTTTTGTATCTGGTTTTGAAGTAATAAGTGAGAATAAAGAAGTAACCCCAATAAGATTATCTTTATCATTTGTTATATATATATAATAACTTTCATCTTCATCAGGCGCATTTCCTTGAATCCACTTAAATACATCACTTACAGTTACATCAGGTAAGAAGGTTAGAAAATCTTTTGACATAATACTTCCTACAGTTTCTTTTTCGTATTCCATAAGCTCTCTAATTTCATCCTGACTTTCTTCGTCCATGTGTGTTAATAGTTTTTCAACTCTATCTTCATCCATCTCTTCTAAAATATCAGCTATTTCATCAGAAGGCATAATCTCAAGTATATCAGAAGCTTTTTCATCAGACATAGATTTTAATAAATTTACTTGAACATCAGTTTCGATTTCCTCGAGAACTTCAGCAGCTTTTTGATTGTTTAAGCTGTGAAATAATATATCTCTGCTTTTGGTATCAAGATCTTCGATTATATCTGCTAAATCTGCTGCGTGTAGAGTTTCAATTTTGCTTGCTGGCATTTGAAGTTGTAGATTGTTAACCCCAGTAGACAAAGTCTGCACATCATCCCATATAATTAACTTGTTTCTTAATCTATACTTTAAAGCTTCTGTTAATATTATAAAAGGATATTCTACACCAAGACGCCTGAGTAATCCTCTAGTTCCTATATCAACGGCAACAAGCTGCCATTTGGAATTTATATTTCCAAGTCGTACATCATTTACACGTTCTACTTTTTTGCCGTTTATGTCTACTATTTGTTTATCTAAGAAATCTCTTACTAAAAAAATATCATCTTCACCAGGAAACTTTATTGTAAGGCTCTCGCTATTAATTTTAATATGATACTTTTCTTTTTCATCTTTGAATATATCTAGCGCATCAGCAGATAGATAAAAAGATTTTTTCCAATTTGTAATTTGTATATATACTACAGTTGGTTTTTCTTGACTAAAATCAAGAATAAGGTCATTTAGTTTACCAATTATTTGGCCAGAAATATTATGAATTTCTTTATGAATAATTTTACTTACAAAGAAATTTGTTATTTTTTCCATGTTTTTCACCCTTTCAATTCAGGGCATAAAGAGAGTATCCAATTAATGCCCTAAAAATATTATTGCTTGAATTTAAATAAAAATGTATATTACAACTTTCCGTATCATGGTCATCCACTGGATACACCTCCTTTAAAAAATAATAAAAGCCCTTCACCATAAGTGAAGGGCACAATAATCAAACACAACATTATACAAATATACGGAATGCAGTAGCGCAAAGTACATTTGTTGTATTAACACCTTCACTCGTTGAGTTTTAGCACTATAGAGCATAGAAAACCATATGGTTTTCGGCTACATTAAGTAGAACCTTAATCCGGTAATACCTGTTGACCCATTGGCGTCTTTCGACGTTTCCGGGCAGCAGCATGTATCTATATAGGAGCCTCACCTAACAAAGTTTTTATTTAGCTTTTGTTTTCCGCCTTAATTTTACTACGACATGGTATAAGCCGTCAATAGTAGAAAAAAATTTTTTATATACATAGTAAGTGGATTTTTATGCAGTTATATTTTTAATATGGAAGTTATAAAACACTAAAGTAAGAATTGATTATAATTGCAAAAAATTAGAATAAAATGTAATATTAATATGATATAATAATATTATTAATTGAATGGATAGGGGACGATAAAATGGTAAAAAGGTTAATAATATCATCATTACTGGCCATATCAGTGATAGGGATTATTCCAGTATCAGCTTCTGCGACTTGGAAGCAAGATAAATATAAACATTCTTATTGGGTAGAGAATGGTGTAAAAGCTAAAGGATGGAAACAAATCAATGGAGACTGGTATTATTTTAAGGAAGATGGTTCAATAACAAACCAATGGATGGAGTATAATGGAAATTGGTATTATTTTTGGACAAATGGAGTTATGGCATCAAATTCTTGGTTGAAGAATAACGGAATGTGGTATTACTTTGATGGAAGTGGAAAATTAGTGCAAGATTCAATTATTATTGGAGATAAAAAATATGATTTTACCACTTTAACATTTATATTCTCAAAATACTTAACTACTGGTCAAAATATAAATATTGTTGGTGCAGACAATAAAAATATTTCAGATAGTCAAAACACAGCAAATAATCAAGTAAATCAATCATCTGAAAACAATGCAACAAGTAAGAATTAAGGAAAATAACAATATTTAATATAATATTTTAGATCTGGAAGACTAACAGATTGAAGTTGAATTATTCTGTTAGTCTTCTTTATTTTAAAGAAAATTACAGAATTTCGTATAATGAAAGTTTGGTGTCATTTTGCTTTAGATTTATTTATAAATATTATATGTGCATAAAGATTAAGCATGTCCTAAAAATATACTAGTAAATTCTAAGAATTAAGCAGTAAATGTTCAAGTTCTTCAAAACTATAGATTTCATAATTAGGGATTATCTTTGAATTATTCTCAAGTTTATCTGGATTATACCAGCAGGTATCTATATCGAAATTTATCCCGCCTTGAATATCAGAAGTTAAGCTATCTCCAACCATAAGGACCGTATTTTTATTAGTATGATGTATATTTTTTAAAGCATGTTCAAATATTTCTGGATTAGGTTTTGAGATGGAGATTTCCTCAGATATCACTACAGCTTCAAAATGTTTTGATATAATTGACTTTCTAATTCTATTTTCTTGTACAGCTGTGAGACCGTTGGTAATTATTAAGAGTTTATAGCTTTTACTCAAATGCTCTATAAGCTCTAGGCTGCCATCAAATAAAAAGGAGCAGTTAGACAAGTTTTTCATATATGATTTAGCAAATTCAATTTCATCAAAAGAAATTTTAAGTTTATCCGCAAGTCTTTTAAATCTTTCTACCTTAAGTTTTTCCTGAGTAATTAAGCCTTGTTCAAACTCTTTCCATATAGCAGTATTTATATCGTGATATATTTTTAAGTGGTAATTTTCATCGTAATTGATATTAAATTCGAGTATAGTGTTTTTGAAAGCCTCTCTTTCAGATTTTTTGAAATCAAATAAAGTATCGTCTGCATCAAATAGTATAACTTCATAGTTCATAATATGTCCTCCGTATAGTTGTATATAAATTTGTAAAAATCAAAATTTAATTTTATTTACAATGTCCTGTTAATAAAATAATATATTTATAGGAATTTGAAAATGACATAAGTCATGTTAGGAGAGTCTATGAAAAAAAATTTAGATAATAAACTTTTAAATTATTATATTAAAAAGCATAACATACAAAGCATATTTGATGACACGATACTAAAACATTTTCAGCTTCATTTCTATGAAAAAGAAGAATATATAATGAAGTCAGAAGAAAAACTTGAATATTATTATCTAATTGTAGATGGGAAAATTAAAGTGTTTTATCCTTTTGAAAATGGTAAATCAATGCTATTAAAATTTTATAGAGATTTTAATACTGTAGGAGATTTAGAACTTTTAAAAAACATTCCTATACTTTGCAATATTATTGCAGTAGAAGATACTTATTTAATAGGAATTCCATCAGATATATTAAGAGAAAACTATTTCGATAATACAAAGTTTTTACATTATTTAGTAGATTCTTTAAGTGAAAAACTTTATGTAACTATTAATAATAGCTCATATAATTTTGTGTATCCACTTATTAATAGGTTATCTAGTTATTTGATGGAACATATAATAGATGAAAGTTACATAATTTTAAATTCATCTTATTTAGAGATTGCTGAATTTTTAGGAACGACTTACAGGCATTTAAATAGAACGTTTAAAGAATTGGAATCACAGGGAATCATAAAGTGTGAAAATAAGAAGATAAATATACTAGATATGAAAAAATTAAATGAGCTTTCAAAAAACATTTATGTAAAATCTCTTTAATATAAATAATGGATGACTTTTAAGACGTGTAAGGGTATAACTTAAGAAGATAAAGTATGAAGTTAGTTAGATTAATTATGCAAACAGAAAATACTTAGGGAAATACGAACTCTAAGTATTTTTTAGTGCCAAAATATATCATAAAATCTTAAGGGATAAAATAAGCTTATTTAAATATTTTAAACATTGTGAAAATTTAAGGGCTTAGGCCTATTATGAAGTAAGCATGATTTAGCTATCTTGAGTGAGTATATGAAATAAGGTCTAAATTTATTTTACAACTATTTTGCAATTTCTTTGGAAGTTATGTTATATAATGGAGATGAAAGCTAAATTGAAGAATTTACTTTAAAATATCACGTTAGTTATTAGGGGGAAATACATAATTGAAGATAAATATTTTAATTTTAGAAGATGATGAAGCTATATCTAATTTAATACGGATAAGCCTAGGAATAGCTGGTTATGAATGCAAGCAGGTATTTGATGGAATGGAGGCTTTTAACTTAATTAAAAAAGAGTCTTTTGATCTTGTACTTATGGATATTATGCTGCCAGGTATGGATGGCTTTGAATTAATGAAGAGAATAAGAGGTTTAAATATACCAGTAATATTTCTGACCGCTAAAAATGGACTTGTTGATAAAATAACTGGCTTAAAATCTGGTGCAGAAGATTATATTGTTAAACCATTTGAAACAGTTGAATTATTAGCAAGAATTGAAATAGTACTAAGAAGATATTCAAAAAATAATAACTGTATAGAATTTAAAAGACTAAAAATATATGAAGACGAAAGAATTATAAAAAATGGAGATGAGACAATTGATCTTACTTTAAAGGAATTTGAGCTCATACTTTTGCTTGTGAAAAATAAAAATATGGCATTATCTAGGGAGTATTTATTAGAAAAAATTTGGGGATATGAGTATATGGGGGAGACCAGAACAATAGATACTCATATACAAAAAATAAGAAAAAAGCTTGATATTGGGGATAACATAAAAACTGTATATAAAATTGGATATAGGTTAGAGGAGTGAAATACATGAAGTTGTGGCTTAAAATATATCTTTTTTCGTTACTATTACTTGTATTCACTTTGAACATAGCTGGATTTATATTGATACAAAAACTTCATAATGATCTGCTAGAAAAAGAAGTTGATAAATGCCTTGCAGAACAAAAATTTGCTTCTTCACAATTAAGTGTTAATTCTATGTATATGCAGAAAATCTATTCAAGTAATACCTACGATATAAATATATTAATTGGGACTTTAATGGATGAATATAATAAGGCTACTAATAGTGGAGCAGAACAGCATGGAGACGTAGAAATTTTGGATTCTAGGAATAATATATTATTTTCAGACATGAAATTTCCATTTTCAAACGAAAAGGATGAACTAGAAGACCTTTTGCCAGGAAAAACTAACTATATTATTAGGACAGTAGATGGTAAACAGTATTTGTACGCTAGTAGCTTAGTTAATGTATATGACTATCCAATAAAAGTACACTATGCGAAAGATATTTCAAATATATATTCTGAAAAAATAAATCAATATGCTCTCTTTATGAAATTAGATATTTTAATCTGTTCTATTTTTGCTATATTTATGTTTTTTATAAGCAAATTAATAACAAAACCAATAAATACATTAATAGCTTCGACCCAGAAAATATCCCTTGGCCAGTATTCAGAAAGGGTGAAAATTAAATCAAGAGATGAGTTTAGCGTGCTTTCCAATAATTTTAATCTTATGGCACAGACAATAGAAGATAAAATAAACGAACTTGAAACATCTAATATTGAGAAGGAAACCTTTATAAATAATCTGACTCATGAACTTAAGACACCTTTAACTTCAATAATTGGATATGCAAATCTAATTAGAACATCAAAATATAATGAAGAGGTATTTGTTGAAGCTTCGGATTACATATATAAAGAAGGAAAAAGGCTTGAAAAGATGGCTTTTAAAATGATGGATTTAATTTATACAAAGACTCAAGAAATCGAGTTAATGCCTGAAAAAATATCTACTATAATAAACGAGGTTAGAAGATTGTTATCTAGTAAACTTAAAGATAAAAATATAGACCTAATTATTGAAGGAGAGGATTGCGTACTAGATATAGAAAAGGATCTAATTACTATGGCATTATCTAATCTAGTTGAAAATGCTATAAAAGCATCTAAAAATAATTCGAAAATATATATAAAAATATACACTTTTCAGAGTAAAACTCACCTATCTGTTGTAGATTCAGGTTTAGGAATAGCCAAAGAACATTTAGATAAACTTTGGCAGCCATTTTATGTGGTTGATAAAGCTAGAAGTAGAAAAAATAATGGAGCTGGAATAGGTCTTTCTATATGTAAAAAGATAGCAGAGGTTCATAATGCAGATATTAAAATAAATAGTAATTTAGGTATAGGAACGGAAGTTACTTTAATTTTTAATAGTCATATTGCTGAAATAAATGATAAGCATGTGAATTAAAAGGTACGAACGTAACTTATATACATATCTTAAAAATAGTTTTAGATAGTTTGAATAAAAATAATCGTAAATAGAAATAGAGAGTTCTGGATTTTTGATTGAGTTTATTAGTGAAGTATATGTAAGTTTACAACTATTTCACAACTATAATAAACTTTTGGGACATTCAAATTTTATACTTAAAGAGTGGGGTAAGTACTTACGCACAATTAAAAAATATATTATGGAGGGATTATTGTGCATTCTAAAAAAATAGTAGCAGTATTGTTAACAGTAGGAGTAGTAGCATCTACTTTTGCTATATTTAATCAAATTAATATGAAAGGAGCTTTTGCAGATACTATAAAACAAAATGTTGTCTACACTAAAGAGGATACTTCATCAGTTTCTCAAGATGATGGTACAGGAAAAATAACTGGTGATGAGGAGGAAGCTTATAAGCAGAAATCCTTAGGTATATTAAAAGAATATTTTAATATACCATCAGTTGAAGAAAATGAAGATTTTAAATTTAGTGCATGTATATTAAATGAAAAAACTTTGGATGAAATAAAGCCTAAAGAAAAAAAAGCTATACAAGATTTATACGATAAGAAAGAAATATCTAAGGAAGAATATGATAAGGAAATGGCTTATGCTGAAGAAAATGATAATGGACTTAAGGATAGGGTAGCAAAATTAAAGCACGGAATGGTTCAAACTGGATGGGTTGGAATTAATGAAGATAAATGCTATATGTTTGATTTTAATGAAAATACAAAGGAAATAGATAATGTATTGATTAGTGAAGGATATCTTGATGAATCCAAACCTAAGTTAACAATTTCCCAAGAACAATTAAAAAATACAGCTGAAGATTTTATTAAGCAGCATAAGCTAGGGGATATAGAAAAACCTAAATGTATACTTGTAGCAGGTGCGAGTGGACATCGTCTTTTTTATCAAGATGAAAATGATTCTTCTAAAAAAGTGGAGATATTTATTAGTCCATATACAGGTAAGGTAGATGGTTTTTCGATAAAAGCATATGCAGATTTAGAATACAGTATAGAAATTAATGAAACTAGGCTTGGCACTAAATAGGAAAACCTTAAGCTACTAGTCCTAATTCGGAATTAATATATTCTGGAAAGTTATTAACACCAGTTTTAATGCTAGCAGGATATATAACTCTATTAGATTTGATTATTCCTATGTTGTGATACCAATTACTGAAGCGTTAGCTAAATTTTTGCCAATGCATACCATGAATCAATCAGCAGATAATTAGTTTGGGTAGCTGGAGTAAATTCACCCGTGATATACTAATTATTCCATGAGTATGAGCCTAGAAGCCTTGAACTTGTGCTTCCATGTCTATTACAAAAAAGAAATAGCCTATGCCAATTTTATTTGATAATTTATTATATTATCAAATAAAATTTGTACAGGCTATTTTACATTTTATATGAGATTTGCAAAGATAATTTTAAACTTTCATAAATTATTTTGATTTTGTATTATATCTTAAATCTTTGAATTATTTCATTAAGTTTTTGTGAAAGTTCAGCTTGGCTTTGAGCAGATTTCGTAACATCTGAAAGAGCAAAGGTAACTTCGGTAATGCTATTTAATATTTCTTCCGTATTTGAAGCAGATTCCTGAGCTACTGAAGAAACATTTTGTATTGCACCGCTTATCTGCATTATAACTTCATCCATTTGTTTTGAAGAAGTGGCAGATTTATCTATAATATTACTTATAAATTCAGAATCCTTTTCATATTCAATTCCTGTATTCATAAGGAGTTCATAATTAGGTTTAACATTGTCAGCCATAAATTCAAGAACATCTTGTCCACTTTTTGATAGACTTTCCACAGAAGCTTCAACTTGTGATACCATGGTTTGAATATTATAAACTGCATTGGAAGATTGTTCAGCAAGTTTTCTAACTTCGTCAGCAACTACTGCAAAACCTTTTCCATGGTCACCAGCTCTAGCGGCCTCAATAGCAGCATTTAGAGCTAATAAATTTGTCTGCTCTGCTATACTTCCAATAGAATTTGCCATTATTCTAACTTCTGACACTATTTTAGAATTTTCAATTGATTCTAAAATGTTTAAACGATTTTTATCATAAATTAAATTACTTTCTTCAATACTTTTTGAAGATTTATTTCTAATATTATAAGCACGTTCTTTTATTTCATTTACTGATGCTAATGAATTTTCTGCATCTTTAGCAATGGAATTTATGGCGCTACTTATTTCTTCTGTTGATGCAGTTACTTCTTCTGTAGTAGCACTTAAATCTTGAACACCTTTAGATATATGCTCTGTGGATTCATTCACAATTTCCATTTTAGAAGCAATTTCTTCAGTAGTAGCAGAAAGTTCTTCGCTTGTGGCGCTTATATCACTTGAGCTGTTCATTATTTCAACAATTAAATTCTGTATATTTTCTTTTGCATTGTTTAATGCCATTGAAAGATTACCTATTTCGTCTTTAGAGTCAACAGTTATAGTTTTAGTTAAATCACCACTACCAATAGCTTCAGCAAAGATTAAAACTCTTTTTACTTGTTTTGAAATCATAAATGAAATTGATAAACCTAAAATAACAGCTAGTAGTAAACTAATAAGTATTATTGAGATTGTTATGTATAAAGATCTTTTAAAAGTTGAGTTATTTTCAGAATAAGAAGCATCGGCTTGGTTAACATTATTTTTTATTAATTCATCCATGCTCAAATATATATTTTTTCTGGTTTCGGTAACTTTAGAATAATTTTCATCAGCTTCACTAAAATTATTCTCATCTACGTATTTTATTATTGAGTTAGATAAATCAACATACTTATTAAAGTTTTCTTTAAGGTTTGAGAATGCAGGTTTCTCAGATTCAGAGATTAAAGTGCTTTCATATATTTTTATAAGTTCATTATTCTCGTCAATTAAGTCTTTAATGTCTTTTTTTACTGTATCTTTTTCACTGACATTTCTTTGATAAGCAAGTTTTAGCAAATCTGAACGTATATCAGAAATATTTTGCTTTAAAGTAGTTAAGTTATTTATTGAGGCCAAGTTATAATCATGCATGGAAGTTGCATTGTTATTAATTATATTCATATTATATAATCCAATAAAACCAACAATACATACCAAAATTGAAACAAAAGTAAAAGTAGAAATAAGTTTATGCGATATTTTTAAATTTTTAAACCAAATCATTAAATCAACCCCTCTTTATTTTTTTATGCGAAAGTTTTTTATTTTCCCACCTCCATTAAAAGTTCAATATAAATAGTTTATATTTGAGAAAAGTTGTAATTAAAAGTCTACATACTCCTTGATTTTAATTCATAGAAATTTAGTTTAAACTACCAGCTATTGCAAACCAAATAACACGATGTAAAATGAATTATATTATGTAGAATCTATATATTTATAATAATCGAAATTAAAATTAAAAAATTGAGAGAAAATAAAGAAAAATGCAGAAAAAACTAAAAATATAACCAAATATGGTTATAATATATCTTGAAATTTAAGGTGAGTTAAATAATTTTTTATAATAATATTAATATGGTTAAATTATTATGAGTGATGGTAGCCATGAAATCAATAATAAATATTTAGAAATGCTATAGTTATAATACTAACAAGTAGTAACATATTTAAAGACATAAAAAAGTATAATAGTAGATGAGACAGAGGAAGGGCATTGAAATAAATTATGCAATAAAATAATTAGTAAAAAGACAAGATTGATGCATTTAAAGAATAAAGAAGAATCAGCTATAAAGGAGAAGGTTCTTCTTTATTTTAATTATAGAAAAGTAATAGAATTAAACACATTTATTATCTAATTCAGGGTAGTGTTTAACCGACCAAGACTCAATTTCCTTAATAATACTAGTAAGCTCTTTTCCTTTATCAGTAAGAGAGTATTCAACTTTGGGTGGAATTTCTGCATAGACCTTTTTGCATACAAGTTCATCATTTTCTAATTCTTTAAGTTTTTCATTTAGCACTTTTTGACTTATTCCTTCAGTCATTCGTTGAAGTTCTAGGAATCTTTTTGGTTCATTATATAAATGACATAATAAAACTGCCTTCCATTTTCCTCTTATAAAATCCATTGCAAAATCCAATAAACACACATAACTTCTTCCGTTATAATTTACCATTTAGTTACCCGCTTTCATTTTTAAATATTTATAAATGTTACTAGATATTAGTATAAACAACCTGTCTGATAATATCAAATCAATTAAGCAAAATGTAAAATATATGTTAGTACTAATTTAGAAGATTGTATAAGATAATGGTTATTTTACCATGACTATTAGATAAGTTATATATTGCGAATTATAATAAGGACATTATTGTTTTATGAAAAATTTATTATGGCCTTACATGTAGGCTATTCAATAATTCTTACCAAAAAGTAAGTTGTCTAACTAAAAAGTGCGTACTTGTTACTTACATTACTGAGTTATATAATCACATCATGATTTTAATATTATGGAGGTATGTATTATGAAAGTAGTTGCTTTTAATGGAAGTCCTAAAAAGAATGGAAATACTTATGAGGCAATAAAAGCTGTAGCAGAAGAATTAAAGAAAGAGAATATAGATGTAGAAATAGTTCATGTTGGAAATAAGGTTATACGTGGATGTATGGCTTGTGGCGGATGTGCCAGAAATATGAACGAAAAGTGTGTTATGCAGAATGATGAAGTTAACGATTGGATTCAAAAGATGAAAGAAGCTGATGGAATCATTCTAGGCTCTCCAGTGCATTATTCTGCTATAGCAGGAACTATGAAATCATTTTTAGATCGTGCGTTTTATGTTACATCTGTAAATAATGGCATGCTTAGACACAAAGTAGGTGCAAGTGTTGTCGCAGTTAGAAGGTCTGGTGGAGTTCCAACATTTACTCAGTTAAATAATTATCTTAATTATTCTGAGATGTTAATGCCAACATCAAACTATTGGAACGTAGTTCACGGTACAGCACCAGGAGAAGCAGTTCAGGATGAAGAAGGAATGCAGATAATGAGAGTTTTAGGAAAGAACATGGCATGGCTATTAAAACTTGCTGATTCTGGGAAAGCTAATGTAGAAGAAAGTAAAGGTGAAGAGAAAATATTTACTAACTTTATTAGATAGTGTTTAAAATGATAATGACTAAATTAATTAAATTAGTATTTCAAAAATTAAATTCAATAAAATGGTATTAAAAAAATATATATATTTATAAGAATAGGATGAATTAAGTAACATCCTATTTTTATTTTTTATGCATGTAATATTATTCGTTTAAACCTGTCCATAATTTATTTAGAAGAATATCATTGTAATCTTGATTATATTCCCAAAACATTGCGCCACCGAGGCCTTTTGATTTTATATATTTAACTTTATAGTCAATTGATTCTTCATCCTCATAAGTAATAAATGAATCATAATTTTTTAAATAAGCAGCTTTTGCTTCATAATCCCAGTATCTAGTCCAACCATTTTTATTTATATAATTTTCAAGTAGATTTCCATATGAAAGATATTCATGACCATAATACCCATAAAAAGGAATGCCTAAATTAATTTTCATAGCTGGAACACCTGCCTGCAAAAATATGTTTACTGACTCATCACAGCTAAAACCTGATCCATAGGGGAAAGAAGTTGGATAAAGATTTGCATTATGAGCATTATAACCAAAGTCATAAGTCATTAAATTTATATAATCGCAGATATTTACTATTTCATTAATTTCAACATTATTAATGTAAAATTTATCTGCTCCAGCTGCAATACTGAGTATTTTATTCGTTCCAATTTTGTTACGTATAGATTTAAGTAAAAGCGTGAAATTTCCTTTATCTTTAGGAGTACATTTAATTAGGTTACAAGAGCCGCTAACAGGATATTCCCAATCAAGGTCTATTCCATCTATACCATAGTTATTTACGATATCCAGACAGCTATTTGCAAAACTATTCCGTGATGACTCTGAATAGGCTGCATCGGAAAAACCTTCAGCTCCCCAGCCACCTATTGAAAGGATAACTGCTAATTTAGGATTTTGAGATTTTAATGATACCAAATTCATTAAATTTTGAGCATCAGGAATGAAAATTGAACTGTTTATAATACTTCCAAAAGCATAATTAATATGGGTCAATTTGTTTGGATTTACATTAGTGGTAATACCATGTATATATCCTACTATTCTATATTTAGCTATATTAGGGGAATAATAAGATGAAGTTACCCTTTTTATTTCAATCAGTCCCTTCTAAATGCTTATAAAATATTTATATTTAATTATATTCTAAAATAATTACTTAATCCTTGTATTTACTTGGAATCTTTAGTAAAATACTTAAAAATAAGATTTAAGAGAGAAGGTGTTACATGAACAACAAACCATTATTCAAAAATTATATTAGTAACCTTGAAGTAATATTAGATAATATGTTTAATGCAATAATTGCAGTTGATAGTAACAGCAAAATATTTTTTATTAATGAAGCAGCTAGTATTCTTTTTGATATAGATAGTAAAGGTGGTTTAGGCAAGAATATTAATGAAATAATGCCAGATCCAGATATAGAATACTTTCTGTCAACTAAAAAAGAGGAAATTAAAAGGCCAATAGTAGTTAATGAATTGAATTTAATTTTGAGTATCATACCTTTTGGAGAAAATACTAATACACAAGGATCAATGCTGATTTTTAGTAATGTAACAAATTATAGTCAGTTAATTCATAAGCTTGAGGAAGAGAGGGATAGCAAAGAAATACTAAATACTGTAATTGAAACCGCTTATGATGGAATGATTATCATTGATAAGCAGGGGATAGTTACTATGATCAGTAATGCCTATACAGAATTTTTAGGGATTAAGAGGGAGGATGCTATCGGCAGGCATGTAAATGAAGTGATAGAAAATACTAGAATGCCAATAGTATTAGAAACTGGAAAAGAAGAAGTAGCACAACTTCATAAGATAAAAGGAAGCTATATGATAGCCTCAAGAATACCAATAGTAAAAAATGGAGAAATTATTGGGGTAGTGGGTAAGGTCTTATTTAGAAATGTAAAAGAATTAAATAGCCTTTATAAACGAATAAGCGTTATAGAAAAGGAATTAGCTACTTATAAATCAAGGTTTAGAGAATTCAATAAAGCAAATTATTCGCTTGAAAATATTATAGGTGAGAGTGAACCTATTGTTATGGCTAAAGCCATAGTTGAAAAAGCAGCTCATACAAATTCAAATGTTCTAATTTTAGGGGAAAGCGGGACAGGTAAAGAAATCTTTGCACATGCAATACATTCGGAAAGTAATAGACATGAAGGGCCATTTGTTAAAGTTAATTGTGCAGCAATTCCAAGTGATTTACTTGAATCAGAATTATTTGGCTACGAAGCAGGAGCTTTTACAGGTGCCAAAAAAGAAGGTAAGATAGGAAAATTCGAGATTGCAAATGAAGGTACTATATTTCTAGATGAGATTGGAGATATGCCTCTCCATATGCAGGTAAAGCTATTAAGAGTTATTCAAGAAAGAGAAGTTGAAAAGGTTGGTGGCGTAGCTAGTAAAAAGATTAATATTAGAATAATTGCTGCAACAAATAGAAATCTTGAAAGATTAGTTGAAGAAGGTAAGTTTCGTGAAGATTTATATTATAGACTTAATGTCGTAACAATCGAAATTCCACCTTTAAGAGAAAGAGGAAATGACATAATACTTATTTCTAATCATTTAATAAAAAAGCTTTCAGTTGATTTAGATAAGAAGGTTAGAGGAATCTCTAAGGAGGCTGAACAATATCTTAAAACCTATGAATGGAAGGGTAATGTAAGGGAATTAGAAAATATATTAGAGCGGGCTATAAACATTATGGAGAATAGTGAGATTATTGAAGTGAAAGATTTACCGAAAGAGATCACAGGCAAAAAGGTTTCAATGGTTCCTAAGAAGCTTCAAGATATTCTTGCTGAAAGTGAAAAAAATGCTATTATTCTTGCCCTTAGGGCTGCGGATGGTAATAAAACTAAGGCAGCAAAAATTCTTGATATAGGGCGTACTAGTTTATATGAGAAAATAGAAAAATATAAAATACAGACATAGTTGTTCGTTCTTACGAACAACTATGTTTTTTATGAAAAATAATTGTACGGAAAATCGCACATAATGTAAATGTTTACTTAAGGAATTGTACGGAATAACGAACAAAAACTTTCTATTATTAAGAATTTTTTATGAAATTACTTATAGAAAAGCGCAGTTTTACGTTGAATACATGCTCGAAATCTTGGCACGGATATTGCTTATATAAATAAGTGTAAAAGGAATTATAAATAAAATATTACACTCTTGCTTTATGGAGTATATAAAAGTGTGAAAAGGAGGAGTAAAGATGAACAAGATAATGTCGGTAGAACAAGCAATCGCCTTAATCAAAAGTGGAGACACAGTTGCATTTGGTGGATTTATAGGTGCTGGGCATGCAGAAGGGGTTTCTAAGAAACTTAAGGAAATATACTTAGAACAAGGTGCCCCTAATAATTTAACTCTTGTTTATGCAGCGGGACAAGGAGATGGTAAAGAAAAAGGTTTGAATCATTTAGGACAAGAAGGCCTTCTTTCAAAGGTAATAGGTGGACATTGGGGATTAGCTCCTAAGATCCAAAAACTCGCAATTGAAAATAAAATAAAGGCTTATAATCTTCCACAAGGAGTAATATCTAGTCTTTATAGAGATATTGCGGCAGGTAAACCAGGTACAATTACTCATGTTGGTTTAAAGACTTTCGTAGATCCAAGAGTTGAGGGAGGAAAATTAAATGAATGTACAACAGAGGATATTGTAAAGGTTATCGAAATTGATAATAAGGAATATCTCTACTACAAAGCATTTCCTATAGATGTATCTATATTAAGAGCAACATATGCAGATGAAGATGGAAATGCAACTCTTCAAAAGGAAGCAGCAACACTAGATGGTTTAGCTATGGCACAGGCAGCAAAAAATTCTGGTGGAAAAGTAATTCTTCAGGTTGAGAAAATAGTCTCTAAGGGAACTTTAGATCCAAAGCTTGTAAAAATCCCTGGAATACTTGTAGATGCTATAGTTGTAGCTAACAGTGAAGACCATATGCAGACATTTGCTGAAGCATTTAATCCAGCCTATAGTGGAGAAATAAGAATGCCAGTAGATTCTATCGAATGTCTTTCAATGGATGAGAGAAAAATAATAGCAAGGCGTTGTGCAATGGAACTTATACCAAATGCAGTAACTAATCTTGGTATAGGTATGCCGGAGGGAATTTCAATGGTTGCCAATGAAGAAGGAATAGGAGATACAATGAGATTAACTATTGAATCTGGTCCAATTGGTGGAATCCCAGCAGGAGGATTGAGCTTTGGTGCAGCTATAAACCCAGATAGCATTATAGATCAGTCATCTCAATTTGATTTTTATGATGGCGGAGGGTTAGATGTAGCATTTTTGGGACTAGCTCAATGCGATGAAAAAGGCAATATAAATGTAAGTAAATTTGGTCCTAAGATAGCTGGATGTGGAGGATTTATAAATATAACTCAAAATTCAAAAAAGGTTATATTCTGTGGCACATTTACAGCAGGAGGACTTAAAATTAATGTTGCTGATGGCAAGCTAGTAATCGAAAATGAGGGAAGATCAAAGAAGTTTATTAAGAATGTTGAACAAATCACATTCAGTGGAGATTACGCTAGAGATGTGAATCAACCAGTATTATATATAACTGAAAGGGCAGTTTTCAGATTAACAAAAGATGGAGTAACATTAGAAGAAATAGCTCCAGGGGTAGATTTACAAAAGGATATTATTGATCAAATGGACTTTAAGCCAATAATATCAAATAATTTAAAGACAATGGATGAAAGAATTTTTAAAGATAAGCCTATGAAGTTGAAGTAACAACTAATATAAGTGAATAGGATACGGATAAAATATTTGAAAAGAAAAATAATAAAATAACGGAGGTTTTGTATATGGCAGTTATAGGAATTTTATTAAGCTTAGCACTTTTAATGTTTATGGCCTATAAGGGGTTTTCAGTTATTGTTTTCGCACCTATATTTGCGATTATGGCAGCTATATTTTCAGGAATGGCGATTATGCCAACTTATACGGAAATATTCTTACCTAACTTGGGTAACTATGTAAAAGTTTACTTTCCGTTCTTCTTACTGGGTGCAGTATTTGGTAAGGTTATGGAGCAATCTGGTGCAGCAAAATCAATAGCAAAATTTATAGTAGATAAATTAGGAAAAAAACGAGCTATGCTATCTGTAATACTAGCAGCAGCTATACTAACTTATGGTGGAGTAAGTCTTTTCGTTGTAGCATTTGCTGTTTATCCATTTGCAGCTTCTATATTTAAAGAAGCAGATATACCAAAGAGACTTGTTCCTGCAACTATTGCTGTTGGTGCTTTCACATTCACAATGGACGCGCTTCCAGGAACACCTCAAATTCAAAATTCTATACCAATGAAATTCTTTAATACAGATTTATATGCAGCTCCTATATTTGGAACTCTAGGTGCAATTATGGTTTTAGTTTGTGGTGTATCCTACTTAGAATGGTGCAAACGCAAAGCTCAGGCAAAAGGAGAAGGATATGGAACAAACCATAAGCAAGAGCCTGTAATTGTTGAAGACAGCAGCTTGCCGAATCCATTTATATCAGCATTACCATTAGCATCGGTACTTATAGTGACTCTAGTTCTTCAAAAAGTTGTATTTCCTAAATGGGATATCGTTTCTTGGGTAACTAAAGCTCCATACAACATACCGGAAGCTGGTGTTGTAGGTTCAATGAATAACTGGGCTCTTATGATTGCACTTGTAATTGGTATTACTCTTGCAGTGTCAATTAACCCAAAACGTATGAAAGGAAACTTTGCTGCAGCAATTAATGCTGGTGCAATTGGATCACTTTTAGCAGTTATGAACACAGCATCAGAAGTAGGATTCGGTAATGTTATCAAAACTTTACCAGGATTTCAATCTATAGCTCATGCCTTAACTAATATTAACCCAGATGGAAGCCCATTACTTTCAGAGGCAGTTACAGTAAATGTTCTTTCAGGAGTTACAGGTTCTGCTTCAGGAGGAATGAGTATAGCACTTGATACTTTTGGAAAACAATATTTAACTTGGGCAAATAGTGTTGGAATAGATCCACAATTACTTCACCGTGTTGCTGCTATGGCTTCAGGTGGAATGGATACATTACCTCATAATGGTGCAGTTATAACTTTACTTGGAATTGCAGGGTTAACTCATAAACAATCATATAAAGATATATTTGTAATCACTTGCATAAAGACAGGAACTGTATTTGCATTAATAGCATTACAAAGCTTATTACATTTTGTTTAATTAGAATTGAAAATACTTACAAATAATATTTTGAAAATTATATAGCAAAGAAGGGGGAGTACTAGTGAAAGGATTAACTATAAAGGAATTAAAGATTGGAGATAAGGCATCTTTTCAAAAGACTATTACAGAAACTGATGTATATTTATATGCCGGAATAACAGGAGATTTAAATCCGGCTCATATAAATCAAGTTGAATCAGAAAAAACAATGTTTCAAGGTAGAATTGCTCATGGAATGTTAACTGCTGGCTTAGTATCTGCAGTATTAGGAATGCAATTGCCAGGTCCAGGTTCAATTTATCTTGGACAAGAACTAAAATTTACGGCTCCAGTAAAAATAGGAGATACAATTAAGGCTGAAGTAGAAGTGATAGAAAGAATTGAAGATAAAAATAGAATAAAATTAAGTACTATATGTACAAATCAAGATGGTGTTCAAGTGCTTAAAGGCATAGCAACAATAATGCCTCCTAAATAAAGACAAGCTCAAAAACAATGTGAATTTCATTAATTTGAAGTTCATATTGTTTTTATACATTAACTAAAAATATAAAAAATAATGAATGGATCTGCTTTGTATTATATGAAAGTATATTATTTTCTTAGAAGGATTTATGTATTAATGTTGAAGTGGAAGTTTTCTAAGTAAAATATTAAGTCTGTAGTCATTTGATTAAGATATGTAAGTAATAATCAAATGACTACAGACTTCTATTCATTTAAATAAAAAGTTTTTTATTAAGAATTTTTTTCAGCCCACAAACCATGTAAGTTGCAATATTCTCTAGCAAAAAGAACAGGTTCATCTACCTTAAAGAAAGCCTCAGGCTTTTCACCAGGTTTTAAGAATTTTTTATATACGTTACTTTCAGTATGAATTTCAATCCATTCTATATAGTGGTTATCAAGCATAGGATGTTCTACAGATCCTACCTTTACTAAAACTCCACCTTCAACTTTTTCAATTACAGGAACGTGCTTTTCTGTTGCTCCATCAGTAGTATTTTCAGCTTTAAGCTTCATTGGCTGATTACAACATACTAGTGTACCTCCAGCATTATGAACAACCTCCACAATATTACCGCAAATTTCACATTTATAAACTTGTTTCAATTCAGTCATTTTATTACCTCCTAAATTTAATTATAATTATTTGACTATTTCTTCATGATTTTTTTTGCAAGACCTTGGATATAAAGTTTTACTTTTTGCTAAATAACCAAGTTTAATTGTCATTACAACAGTCTTGTACTCTTTAAATTTATTTCTAAAATGTCTTTTTAATGACTAAGAATCTTAAAATTATTATTTATGTATATTTTAAGATTAAAATCATCAATGTGTTTAAAATTTAGCTGACATAATTAGAAAAAAATGAGAGTGTTATCTTTAAGACTATTATATACATAATAATTATATTAGTCAATAATAATTATTAATTAATAAAATAAATTTATAAAAATTATATGCTTTTATTATCTAATTGTTTATTGGAACATTGGGCCAGTATATTCTTCGTATGGTATACGAATAGCAGCTTCCGATTCATCTAATTTGTATGCTGTTCCTTCAATAGGATTTATTCCATGAACTAAGTTAGAACCTATTGTATAAATAGCGTTAGCCATAACGCTAGTATCTTGAACAGGAGAGCCTAACATAAAGCCTTTTGAAATTAATTCTTTAGCTTCAGGAACGCCATCCACTCCAACAATAGGAATTACTTTAGATTTATTTCCAATGTTATAGCCATATTTTTGTAATGCTTTAGTTGCACCAATTGCCATAGAATCATCATTTGAAATTATTGCTTCCACCTTACTTCCAAGTCTTAGGAATAATGCATCAACAGTATTTTGCGCTGTTTCTCTATCCCAATTTAAAACAGGTGACGCAAGTTCCTCTGTTTTAATTCCAGCCTGCTGTATAGTTGAAATAGAATATGCAGATCTATCTATAGATGTTTTATTAAGTCTTTCACCAATAAGCATAATGTATTGTAATACATTATCTTTATTTTTATCAATTAAATCTTTATGATTATTCCAAGCATCAGTAATAATTTTACCTTGTAAAGTACCAGCTTGTTTTGAATCAGTACCTACATATAGGGCTTTTTTATATGATTTTATAGCATCCATTGTAAGTGGTTCTCTATTAAAAACTATTACTGGAATTTCATATTTTGATATTTTATTAATTAAGTCTCCTATATCGTTAACATTAACCATATCTAGCAATATTAAATCAATTCCTTCATTAAGTTTGGTATCAAGTTCGGCATTTTGAGTTGATTGATTGAATTTCGCATCATAAAATGTAAAGATGACTTCGTTCGGATGTTGATTTTGTATATCTTCAAAATTTTTACGGAGAAATATAAGGTAATCATCATTAAGATCTGCCGAAAACAGGCCAACTCTAATAGTAGTTCTTTGTTTAGAATCTTCTGCAATAGCTGTATTATTGAGAAAGATGCTTCTAAGTACCGTACTAAATATTATGGTAATTGCAGTTATAGCTAATATCTTTTTTAATATTTTCATTTAAATCCTCCAATCCTGTGTACTTATAAATGTATTATACGTTTTAAGAAAAAGTTTATACTTAATCTAAGTATATCTATAAGTTAAAAATGATTTTCAGGATAAATAAAAAAGCCCCAATAATGGGGCTAAAAGTGGATAGTTTAAATCATGAAAACATCTATATTATATGAAATCTTCGTAAAAATATTCATGTAATATGGATATTATTTGAATGCAATATATATTGCGATAATACATTTACAGTGTTTGTTTAATATTATTGATATCCCTGCTTTTTAATTTCAATAGTAGATTATTTATAATCATATTTGCATCCAAGAATATTTAATGTAGTCTGCGCAGATTCTATGCCGTTAACTATAAGAACAATTTTATGAATGCCAGGATAGTGCTTACGAACAGTAAGATCTTCAAAGCTATGTATACGCGTACCTTGTAAATGTGCATTAGGTAACGATGTTTTGTCAGATAAAAAGAATAATTTACGTGATGATTTACCATTTGATTTTATAAAATCAATGCCATATTCCAAGCGGATATGTACTGGAGAACCCCAGTCTATATCCAGTGAATAATTTAACTCACAACTGCCTCCAATTTTAAGTTGGTTAGGTTGAACAGAGATTGAGGCATTTCTAAATATGGGATTTTCAGCTGAAGAGTTAGTGTAACCAAAGAGTGACATTGCCTTGGGATTAGCTCTTTTAATAAGGGTACGGCAGCCGCGTTTTAAAATCCAATCAGTATTTTGATTATGACATATCCAATTCTCCGCTATCGCTAAAACAGCGTCAGGATTATCTTTTGAAATGTCATTAAGGTTGTTAGCAACACTCTTACGAACATAAAGAGAGTCGTCTTTTTTCAAATTTTCTAACACTTTAAAAACAGGCGATGGATCGGCTTTAAACATCGGAAGAGCTATTCCCCAAGGAAGACGTGGTCGACAGCCTTCACTTGAAAGACGTCGTACATGTTCATTAGGAGATAATGACCACTTCATCATATATTCCATTACACCTCGAGGGGCATTCAATAAAAATGGTCGAATCGCAAACTCTGAAGATGACTGTTCAGTGAAACGTTCTAAGGCATCCATAGAGAGCTCAAAGTACTTCTCTTGCTTCCCATAGGTAGCAACAAAATCTGGAAAGAATAGATATGGAAAACCTACGCAACTCTTATTAATGGAGAATAAGATATTTAGGGCATTTTCAAAATCATTAGGAAGGTAGTCACCTAATATTTCAGCTATTCTATGAATACGAGCCTTTAAAGGTAATTCATCCCACGGATAAGCTAAAACTGAAGCAACAAAATCGATCTTATTAAATTCTGCATAAATATTGTGTATTTTATTTGCAAAATCATTTAAAAATTCTAACGTATAAATATTTTTTAGTGGTTCACTCATAAGTATTTCATAATCTCCTTGTAACTACTGTATCAAAAAACTTGATATTTTATTATAATTTGAATTTAAAATATACTAAAATATTTTAATGACGTAATCCTTATACAGTTAAATTTTATTTATTATTATTGTAATAAACTAAACTTGACTACATTATGTCAAGTTTTAGAAGTATATTTATTTATCATGTTACCTAAGCGGTTGATAATTTCGTTTCGAATATCTATAGGCTCTATAATTTCTAACATTGTCCCGAAGGAAAGAAGATAATTATAAATCCATTCACCCTCAGGCATCGAAATGTCTATGGAGTAAGAGCCATCTTTATCGATAGTTATATTTTCTTCATCAAAATCATCGTATACTCTATAGGCACCTTCTGAAGATATTTTTAGTTTAAGATGAATTAGTTCACTGAATTTTTCTGATGGTGAATCATCCATAAGATCTTGTAAATATTGATGTATACAACTTTCATCTGTAATATTAATATCATTCATTCGAGTTATCTTAAAGGTTCTAAACGCTGTTCTTTCAAGACAATATCCTTGTAGATACCAGGCTTTATCTTTAAATAACAATTTAAAAGGTTCAACATACCTATTACTTTTCATACCGTCAGCACTAAAATATGAGAAATTGATTACTTTTTGCTTTAGTATTGATTCTTTTATTAGATTGAAGATCTCTTTTTGTTTTCTTTCACTACCCCAATTAGAAAAATCAACTTCAATCCAATTAACATCACTTTTCTGAAAAAGATTGCTCAATTTTGATAATACGTCATTAATATCATCATATCCTACAGCGGAAAGGCTCTGTAGAGCAAGTAGAATTTTATCCTGTTCAACTTCAGAAAATAGTGATTTATCAAAAATGAATTTATCTACTAATGAAATACCGCCTCCTTTACCTTGACTTGAATATATAGGAATTCCAGCTTGGCATAGAGCATCAATATCTCTATAAATTGTTCTGACAGATACTTCGAAATGCTCTGATAGCTCCCTAGCTGTTATGGATTTTCTTTTGAGTAGAATATATATAATTTGAAACAATCTGCTAATTTGCATAATATCACCTCACATATAAATATATAATATATAACTTGACAACATAATGTCATATTATATCATTAATATAGAGAGCTTAACCTAAAAAACTTTAAAAGGGGTAATTTAAATGATAGGAATAATTGTAGGAACTCATGGAGATTTATCTAAAGAGTTAGTTAAATCGGCAGAAATGATTTATGGAGAACAAAAGAATATTGGATATGTTACGTTTAAGCCAGGAGAGGGAATTGAAAATTTATTAGATAAATACAATAAACTTATACAAGAATTAAATTGTACAGAAGGAATTTTAGTCATGGTTGATCTCTTCGGGGGAAGTCCATTTAATGCTGCTAGTATGATTGCATTAGAAAAGGAAGATATGGAGGTCATAACTGGAGTTAATATGCCAATGTTATTAGAAGTTTTTGCAAGTAGAGATATTTCATCAAGTCTTTCAGAGCTATTAGAGATTGCAAAAAATGGGGGCAAAAATGCAATAAAACAATTAGAGAAACAAACAGCTAGAAATTTAGATGATGACATATTATGAGCAAATAGGAGAACTAAACCTGAATGGGAGGAAGTTCTCCTATTTGCATTTAAGAAAATGTTAATTATAAATTTTATGAGAGTATAAACATTTATATGACTTATAAGAAATTATTTATAGAATAAAGTTTATAAAAATAGAAATTTATTATTTTTTTATATATTCTTGAAAAGTCAATTTGATTATAGGACTAGTTCCATCAAATTCATAGTTTGTATGACTAAGTGGATGAGCACCAGAAATTAAATTCAGTCCTACAGAATGTATGGCATCTGCATAAGCACGAGTATCTTGAATAACTGTACCTGTCATAATGCCCTGATCTATTAGTTTCCTAGATTCTGGTATTGCATCTACACCAACAACTGGAATGCATCTTGAATTGCCGCCTTTATTAAAACCATATTTTTGAAGTGCTTCAATAGCGCCAATAGCCATAGCGTCATTATTAGAAATTATAACCTCGACCTTACTATATAGATTTAGAATGGAAGATTGTATGTCGTCTCTTGCACAATCTTTATTCCAATTACATGTAGACGATAAGAGTTCTTCTGTTTTTATACCGGCATCATTAATTGTTTGAATAGAATATTTACTTCTTAAAGGTGTTGATGGATCGCCAATGGGTCCTTTTAGAATAATATACTGAATTACATTATCTTTATTTCTATCTAGGGTTTCTTTATTAGAAGTCCATGTGTCAATAAGAATCTTTCCTTGAAGGGAACCAGATTGGGCATCGTCCGCACCTATTATAACAGCTCGATTATAAGTTCTAATGCAATTTATTATTGGTTTACTTGGAATTAGTGTTACAATTAGCGGAATATTACGGCTGAATATTTTGCTAAGGGCACTTTGTGAAAAATTTGTGCTAGAGTTAATCAAGTCTAACACAAAAAGATCAAAGCTTTGATTGAATGACTCATCAATATTTTGATTTTGAATAGTTTCATTACCTTTTGAATCAAAGAATGTAAACAGGATTCTATTTTTATTTTCTTTTTCAACTTCCTCTAGATCTTTTTTTAAATTAGAAATAAACGGTGAACTAAAATTGCTTAAGAATACTGCAATCTTAACTTGATTTTGAGAATTAACATTTGGGCTGGCGTATACAGAGATTTCAATGTTATGCAAGAGTAATATTGAAATTATTATAAGAGATAGTGCATTTTTAAAAAGCTTCATTGTTGTCCTCCATAGTTAGTAAATTATTTGAAATACACATAGAGTTAGGTTGTCCCGTTTAAAAAAATTTATTCATGTGGAACTCACAATACGTCATATGCTTTTTTCAAATGGCAGTATAATCTTATTATTTGATAAATTTTATGCAGCTGATAAATCAAGAAATTCAAGGAGTACTGGATTAGGACTTTCTATTGTAAAATTGTTGGCTGAAAAAACAAATGCTAAGTCTGTAGCAGAAATAAATAGTGACATTTTAACTTTAAGAGTCTTATTCTTATAAAATGGTTTATAAGAATAAGACTCTTTATAGTGAGAAAACAAAGATAATTAACTTAAATCAATAAAATTTTTATAATTTTTAAAAAAGTTGAAGTGTTTTTTATTTATTAATCGTTATATTTAATGTAAGGATTAATTAAGGTGGTGATAGATATTGAAAAAGAACAATTTCCAAATTGCATAAAACAATATGAAAGGTTAATTATCACTATTTGTTTATCCTTCACAAAAAATTATTTTGATGCTGAAGATTTGGCTCAGCAAACATTTTTATCAGCATATCAAAATTGGGAAGGCTTTGATGGTGATAACCTTAAGGCTTGGCTTGCTAAAATTGCTGCAAATAAATGTAAGGATTATCTTAAGAGTAAGGCAAGAAAAACAGTTAGCTTGTCAGAAGATGAATATCAAGATCTTGAGTATAGAGGAGATTCGCCAGAGGAAACAGTAGTTAAAAAGAATACTACAGAGAGAATACAAATTTTATGCAACAAGCTAAAAGAGCCATATAGAACTGTAGCTATAAATTATTTTTGCAAAGATGTCAAACTATCACATTTAGCAAAGGAAACCGGGCAGAATATTAAAACTTTGGAAACGCAACTTTACAGGTCAAAAAAAATGTTAAAGGATTTATGGAAGGAGGAGTTCATGTGAATAATGGATTATTTGATAAAGAAGGTCATTTAACTGAAGAAACATTAACCATGCTAAAGTTTGATATTTTGGGCGACGAAGAAATGATAGATATATTAGAACATATTAGTGATTGTCAAATGTGTGCTGGTGAATTTGCTGATAGTTTTAAAGAAGATGAACTTGCAGAAGCTCCTTTAGGTTTTCAAGAAAAAGTACAAATTAAAATAAAAAGTAAGAGGCAAAGCAAGATTCAGTTCCGTTTTTATTGTGTTAAAGTTGCAGTTGCAGCTAGTGTGGCATTAGTATTGGTTTTTTCAAATGGATTAAATTCTTTGGTTAATACAGCGACAAATCATGTTAGACCATTGGATTCTAGGATTGTAGATTCGGTTAATGTAAATCTTAATAACTTTTCTGAAAAAATAATTAAACTGGAGGTTTTTAATAATGATCAAGAGAAAAAGTAGATTTTTGACTTTTGTTTTTTCAATGTTGCCAGGTGCAGGACATATGTATATGGGATTTATGAAAATAGGAGTATCTTTTATGTCTGTATTCTTCTTTTTAATATTTCTTTCTTCTTGGCTTAACATAGGACCGCTATTATATATAGCACCACTTATTTGGTTTTATTCTTTCTTTGATTGTACTAATAGAATGAATTTAAATGACGACGAACTTTTACTTTTAGAGGATAAGTACTTGTTTTCTATTGATAAGCTAGCAAAATTAGACAAAGATATATTTGAGAAACGCAGGCTTGCAGTAGGTGTTATATGCTTATTTTTAGGTGTATATTTAGTTATAGAAAATATAATGAGTATTTTAGAACCATATATTCCATACGAACTACGCCGCTTTATTATTTATGATTTAATGAGGGACATTCCTAAAGTAATCATAGGAGTAGCAATAGTTACACTTGGTATAAAACTTATCAAAGGGAAAAAAATGGAGAGTGAGATAGATGATTAAGGGGCGTAAGGTAGGCACATTAACCTCAGGACTTGCTTTAGTTATATTTGGGATAATGTTTTTACTAAGATTGTTTATAACTAATCTCAATGTTCTTTTAATTGTATCAATGTGGCCACTTATTTTAGTAAGTGTTGGAATAGAGATTATCGCAGCTTATATAATAAATAATCAAGAAAAAATGCAATATGATTTTAGTGCAATAATATTAGTTATTATTTTAGTGTTCTTTGCTATGGGAATGGGAGGAGCGGAATTTATAGTTACTCATTCGCCACAGTTTGGAGTAACAATTTAACCGAAATTTATGGAGTAAATATTTCGATTTATAAATTAAAGTTATATTTATTATGATTTAATGGTTAATAGATAAAAAGTGAATAATAAATTTATTATGTAAAAATAATTTAAATGAGTGCATATCATTTTAGATAGAATGAAGAATTGACTATAGATAGTAATGCATCTATAGTCAATAGCTATGGTAAAAAATAAGCCCAAGACATATCGAACTGTCTTGGGCTTATTTACTGTAATTGAAATTAAGCATCATAATTATCAACAGAATGCTGAAAAATAAATATTATATTGAGAAATAAAACTTCTATATTATAATATGATAAGAATTATTTTACTGAAAATATTAATGCCATTTCAATGATTGTTTCGAAATATTCATACTACGAATTCTGGTTTGTTTTTTGCAAGTTCAGTTTCTTTCATTTTATTAAAAGGTACTGCTGCTAATCCTAAAATTGCAATAACTGCTGTAAGCAAGAAGCACTTATTATAAACTTTATTACTTTCATCATTTTTTATGACAGTCATGTCATCTAAGACCTTATGGATCTCTTTTGTTTGAGTATTAAAGTTCTCTTCTATAGATGGCTTCATTTTATTAGGAACAGAAGCTAACACAGTATCCTCTTTGTCTTTAATTAATTTATCAACCATATCTTTCGAAAAGGAAGTATTTTTGCTTGTGTATGCAGTCTTTATTTTATCAATTATCGTAGATTTCACTTGATCTTCAAGAACTGTATTGTTATTAACAAGTTCGATTATTCTGCTTTTTGAATTATCTATAGATTGAGTAGTGTAATAGCTGCTTAATGTTGAAACTAAGGCTATAGCTAAACATGCAGTTAGTTGCCTAAAGCTGTTCAATATTCCTGAGAAGCCATACCATTCTTATCTTTTGAAACCTCGTCAAATGCACTTTTATATAATGGAGAGGTTGAAGCAACACCAAGTCCTACTACAATGAATGAGCCATAAATTATCTTCATATTGTTTGAACTATTCATAAATACAAACATAAGATCACCTAAAGATACAAAAATTATTGCTAATAATGAAATAACTCTAGCACCATACTTTTTAGATATAATGCCGAATATTGGAGAGGTGAGAAATGAGACACCGCTTACTATACCTAAAATAAGTCCAGATTTTAAGACAGAATAACCTAATTGGTTTTCTAGATAGAAATTCATTAAATAAGATATAGGCATATAAGCAAAGAATATTACTCCGACTATTATGATTGAAGAAGTAAAGCTTCTTATTTTAAATAATTTAAATTCTATCATTGGATTTTTTGATCTTAATTCATATATTAGGAAAGCAATAATTGAAATTGCTGAGGTTATTATTAAAGTAACAATTTTTGTACTGCCCCAGCCATATGAGCTTCCTTTAACAAGGAAAAAGGTTAGTGCTCCGATTCCATAAGCTAATAATATAGAACCAATAAAATCTATTCGCTTTTCAATTGTTCTATCATAACATTCTGTAAGACATTGAGCTCCAAAGATTAAAGAGATGATTATAAAAGGAACATTTACATAGAATATTGCTTTAAAACCAAAGGCTTCATTTAATATTCCTCCAACAACAGGACCAGAAGCTGCAGCTATAGAAATTGTCATACCAATTACAATGGCAAGTTTTGACATAGCATCTTTACCAAATAATTCGATACCTAAAGGAATAGCTAATGGAGCAAGAATTGCAGCTCCTATACCCTGCATGATTCTAAAAATTATAATCATGGAAAGGGAAGTGGAAAGACCACAAAGTATTGATGAAATACCAAATACTATAAGACCAATTATAAATAGTTTCTTTCTTCCAAAAATATCTGCGATTTTAGAGAAGTTTATTAAAAGAGCTGAGAATGGAATCAAGTAAGCGGTACTTACCCATGATATTCCTGTTATATCTGTGTTGAAGTAATCAGCCATAGAAGGCAAAGATACATTAACTATGGTTGAATCTAATACTGTTAAGAAGCAAGCTATTGCCAGTGAAATAAATGCTAATACTTTTTGTTTTTTATTCATGATGACCTCCAAAATCTTTATTATATGAATATGAAATTAAATTCATGTTTATATAATATACTGGAAAAAATTAAAAGTCAATACATGAAATGAATTTCATATTTTATTGACTTTTATTTTTTTATATTTTATTATTTAAATAGGTGATAAAGATGGAAAGAAAGACAAGAATACCAACACAAAAAAGAGCTTTAGAAAAATATGATAGAATTTTAGAAGCAGCTTATAAACTATTTAATGAAAAAGGTTATTATAATACTACGACAGCAGATATATCTAATGAAGCCAATGTAGCGACAGGTTCTGTATATGCCTATTTTGAAGATAAGAAGGAAATTTATCTTAAGGTAATTGAAAGAATTAACAAAAGTTTTGATTATCCAAGTCATGATTATTGGTTAGAAAATGCTGATAAGGAATTTGATAATGCTGAAGTAGTAAAACCACTATTTAAAGTATTTATAAAGATGATGTTAGATTATCACGACTGTTCTAAAACTTTTCATGATGAAATGGAAGCATTAACACTCTTAGATAAAGATGTAGCTGCTTTGAGGAAAGAATATGATGAGCAGAGAAAAGATAAAATAAAAGAAATTTTCAAAGCTTTATCTATACCTTTTAACAGCGAAGAGGAAGAAAGATTATTCTACCATTATTCATTTTTTATAACAGATGATGTATGCCATAAGATTAAATTTGATGATGAAATTAAAGACATAGATTTGTGCATTGAGAAATGTGTTAATATGCTATATTGCTTATTTAAAGATTGTACAAATTATATAAAGGTAACATAGGATATTAATTTACTGGCACGAGTGGCTTTATGGTCAACGTTATCTTTTAACATAAAGATAACGATATGATTAGTATAGTGAAAAATTTTCTTCATAGAAGTACATACTATTTATATATAGATTAAATTTATAGTATTAATATTATTTGTATATATTAAAAAAGCCCCGATAAAGGGGCAAAGAATGAATGCCTAGGTTTAAGAATAAACCCATTTTTAGTATACGTAAAGTTGAAATTTTTATACGAAATTATTGTTGAACTTTTATTAATATTTATGAAAATGCGGAATTTCTATTTTATGAGCAATTATTGGAGTATATATTGTAAAAGCAATAACAAATATAGTAAATTAGCATAGTATATAATTAGAAGTTTAATCAAAAGATTATAAATTTGATAATTTACGGAGGAAAAGAAATGGGATACAGATGTCATAGAAGAAGATATAGAAATTCTAATACTCTTGGAGCTGTAAGTAATAATAATAATAATAATTGTAACGGAACTCTTGGAGAAAATGTACGATGTAATTGTAATGGAACTCTTGGGGAAAATGTTCAATGCCGTTGTAGAAGAAATTATCCTTCAGCTGGTGCATTAGAAGATGCTTATAACCAAGGATATAAGGATGGATATTGTGCAGGAGTAGAAGCAGGGCGTGAAGAAGGATATTGTCAAGGATACCAAGAAGGTGCACAAGAAGGGTGCCAAGATGCAAAAGAAGCTGCTGTAAGGTGCATAAATAGTATTAGATGTAATTAGAGTAATAGATTTTTTATAATAAAAATTAAGAAATAGAGAGAGCAAGGTAGTTGTACAGTGCTGTCTCTATTTGATATTGCTATTGTTTTTTATGTAATTTTTATCATAGTTAATGAAAAGCCAAAGTGGGAACATAAGTGTGAATTTTACCTTGCTTGTATTCAGTAGTGTCCGCAAAAGGTTATATAATATAAAAAATCAACATTAAAAGAGGTCGATATCGTCATCAAGAAATAAAAACCAATGAGTTATTCGAAAAGTAACTAGGATGATACTTAAATTTAAGATTTTCATATATTAATACCGTGAAAAAAGTAAGTTATAAAATGCTTAGAGCAAAATAGAGGCTTTAAGCATTTTTTGTTTTTATGATAAAACGTAATTTGGAATCCAATAGTGAAAAAAATACATGAACTTATTGCGTTGAACATTGAACAGTGATAGTATTACATTGTTCAATAATTGAACTTACTGAACAGCGTAATATTATCAGGATTTATATTAATATATAAACATATTGTAAGTTACCATATATTCCTTAGAAAAATAAATCTTACTTTTTTGATATGTTTTATAGTATTTTTTATTGACAATACTTGGATGGTCTAGTAAGATATATTTAAAATTAAATCATAGTAATTCTATAGGAAAAGTAAAGAAGGGGGATGTGTATGAAAAATAAGAATTTAAAAAATAGCTGTAAAAAGAAATGGGGGAGGGAAATTAATCTATATGAATAATCAAGACACAGCTGCGAGAATAGTGAAAAGAAAAAGAGGTGAAATTTTTTATATTGGCATTTCTTTTACCTCTGTAGTCATTTTCTTTATTGTATGGGAAATTGCCACAAGTAAAGGCTTGATTAATCAAGTATTTCTTCCATCTCCTCAAAAAGTATGGCAGGCATTTATTGAATTAGTTCAGCAAGGTTATAAAGGAGAAAGCTTGTTATCTCATATTGCAATAAGTATGGAGAGACTTTTCATTGCTATTTTTTTTGCGATAATAATTGGTGTTCCTTTAGGACTTATTGCAGGCAGTTCAAGGATTGTAAGGGCGATTATAGATCCGTTTATTGAATTTTATCGTCCGCTTCCACCACTAGCGTATTATACATTAATTGTGCTTTGGTTTGGAATTGGAGATGAATCTAAAATTATTTTATTATTTTTAAATGCATTTGCACCTTTATTAATTGGGGTTATATTTAGCGTTCAAAAGGTACCAATAGATAGAATTAATGGAGCTAAATCTTTAGGGGCAAGTGGAATAAATCTTTTTATTAGTGTTATTTTCAGATCATGTTTACCAGATATATTAACTAGTCTTAGAACAGCTATTGGTGTTGCTTATGCAACTTTAGTTGCAGCAGAAATGGTTGCAGCTGTATCAGGAATAGGCTGGATGGTATTAGATGCAAGTAAATATCTTAGAAATGATATTGTATATGTTGGAGTTATAATTATGGGAATTATAGCAATTATATTAGATTCTTTCGTGAGATTTTTGATCAGAAAAGCTTCACCATGGCTAGAAAAATAAAAAAATAGAAAGTTCTTTATATTGAGTAATAGTGGATTATTAATAAAATCAATCAATGTACAAGCAGGTACATAGAGATATTTAAAGGAGTGTTATTTATGAAAATTAAAAAATATACAGTACTTCTGTCAGCTATTTTATCCGTTGGTATTTTAATAACAGGCTGCTCAGGAGCAAAAACAGCTAGTACAACAGGGAATACTCAAGCTTCAGATTCAGCGCTGCCAAAAGAAATACGTTTGGGATATTTTCAGTCTCCAAATGGAGAACTTCTTGCAAAAGGTGAAAAGTTACTTGAAAAAAAATTCCCAGGGATTTCAATTAAGTATGTTCAATTTGATGTTGGGCGTGATGTAAATGCTGCAATGGCTAGTGGATCTATAGATATTGCAACCATTGGTACACCTCCAGGAACAACTGGAATTGTTAATGACCTTCCTTATAAAATTTATTATTTACATGATATAATCGGTTCAAGTGAGGCACTTGTTGCAAAAAATACATCTGGAATCAATTCAATAGCAGATGTAAAGGGGAAAAAGATTGCAACTCCATTTGGTTCAACTTCACACTATAGCTTACTTGCTGCATTGAAACAAAATAATATTTCAGAAAATGATGTAACTATTTTAGATATGAGTGCACAAGACATTATAGCGGCATGGAGCAGAGGGGAAATTGATGGAGCTTATATTTGGCAGCCAGCACAATCAAAGCTAGTTTCAGATGGTGGAAAAGTAATACTTTCATCTGAAGATGTTGCTAAAGGCGGAGCTGTTACTGGTGAATTTGGTATTGTAAATAATGATTTTGCAGCTAAGTATCCAGATGTAGTTAAGGCATATATTGATATATTAGATGAAGCTACTAAGTCATATAAAACTCAATCAGATGATGTAGTAAAAACATTATCAGCAGAACTTGGATTAAGCGCTGAGGATACAAAGCAAGCTATGAATCAAATTTCTGTTTTAGATAAGTCTGAGCAGGCAAAATATATAGGAACAGCGGACAAGCAAGGGACACTACCACAAATTTTAAAGGATACAAGTGATTTCTTGTTAACTCAAAAAGCAGTTACTACTTCACCAGATATTGAAACTTTCAAGAAGGCGGTAAGAAACGATTTATATAATTAATAGAGGAGATATAATATGGAATCGTTAGTTGAAATAAATAGACCAGAAGAGAGAAAAGCAAATTGTTCTGTTGAATTAAAGAATGTTAATTTAATATATAAAAATGGAAAAGAGTATTCGAATGTCTTAAATAACATTGAGCTTAAATTATTTGATGATGATTTCGTTTGTGTTCTTGGGCCATCTGGATGTGGGAAAACTTCATTATTAAATGCTATCGCTGGATATAATACAGATATCTCAGGGCAAGTACTTATAAATGGAGCACCGCACACTAAGCCAAATCCAGATGTAGGAGTTGTTTTTCAGCAGCCTAACATCTTTCCTTGGTTAAGTGTTGAAAAGAATATTGAATTTGGACTTAAGATGAAGAAGATTCCTAAAAAAGAGCGAGCAGAAATCGTAAATCATTATGTTGACTTAGTTGGTTTAGAAAAAGCTAGAAAACTGCTTCCTCATCAATTGTCTGGAGGTATGAAGCAGCGTGCAGCAATTGCAAGAACATTAGCGGCAGACTCAAAAGTAGTTCTGCTTGATGAACCTTTTAGTGCATTAGATGCATTAACGAGAGAAGCTATGCAAAAACATCTAAAGAAGATATGGAAAGAAACTAATAAATGCTTTTTCTTTATTACTCATGATGTGGAAGAAGCGATTCTTTTATCAACCAGGATTATTGTAATGAATGCTAATCCGGGAAGAATTGTGAGTGATTTTAAAAATCCACTTCAACAATATGATGATAATAGCTTTAAAAAAATCAGAGTTTCAGAAGAATTTGGAGAGCTTAGAGATTCATTAATAGAATTGATTCAGGGAAATGATTTAGAAAATGAAGTTTAACAAATTATATGATATATCAAAGAAAGCGCACGATCTATTCACAAAAATAAGTATCAATATTAAGAGTAATAGAAATTTTTTTGTTGATTGTTCTCTTGGTGGAGGTACATTAACGACAGAATTGTTGAAGGGAGATAAATATTATGAAAAGAGCAGCACTTACTCAAAAATTATTGGTTTTGGGTGTAGATGGCATGGATCCAAGAGTGAGTCAAAAATTTTTAAAAGAAGGAAAAATGCCAAATTTAAAAAAGCTGATTGAACGTGGTTCAGCTAGAAATGATTTAAGACAAATTGGTGCAATTCCAACAATTACACCGCCTTGTTGGACAACACTTGCTACAGGTGCTTATCCAGGAACACATGGAATTACTTGTTATTGGAGACAATCCCCTGAAAGTCTTGATGCAGTTGTTTATAATATGGATTCGCGTAACTGCACTGCTGAACAGATTTGGAATATCACATCAGAAGCTGATTTAAAAACATTAGTTTGGCATTGGCCAGGCAGTTCTTGGCCGCCAACTTCTCATAGTGAAAACTTAAGTGTTGTTGATGGAACTCAGCCAGGATCTGTTAATATGGGAGTTGCACAACTTGATTGGGAAAAAGTTATTGTTGCTTCGCCTGAAATCGAAGAGGTTCGTTATGCACCAAGAGTCGAAAAGCCAGCAGGTGTTGGTTGCATAATTACAGATTTAGAAGGCACTTTAGACGATGAAGTTGATGACGAAATGATGGAACTTTGGTGGGGAGATACAGCCCGTCAAGGCGGTGAAATACGTACTTATGTTATGGATGATAATGATACGGAAATTGTTATTGGAAGTAAAGTGGCTTATGATATTGTAAATTCTCCACTTAAAGATGCAAAAGGTTGGAAAAACGCGCCAGAAGGAGCAAAAGAATTCACTATAATAACTTCAAGTGGTGTAACTAGTCGTCCAGCCTTAATTCTTAAAAATGAAGCTGGTGAATATGATAAAGTAGCAATTTATAAAAATAAGAAAGCAGATGAACCAATCGTCATTTTAGAGAAAGATAAGATGGTAACAGGGATAATAGACGATGTTACAAAAAAAGAAGTGACAAAGCCTGCATGCCGTTCAATGAAGATTTTAGAACTTCATCCACAAGGCAATAAAGTTAGAG
Organism: Clostridium sp. YIM B02569; assembly: GCF_022320765.1. NCBI lineage: Bacteria > Bacillati > Bacillota > Clostridia > Eubacteriales > Clostridiaceae > Clostridium > Clostridium sp. YIM B02569. The sequence continues at coordinate 73,337 of NZ_JAKJJX010000005.1, forward strand.
TCTGGATTAGTAATGCTCTTGATATCTCAAATGATCAATTATGGCATCAAAAATCTTTATATAAAGATATTACCGAGAATGTTGGACATGTTCCGCCTGTTAGCTTAATCGGTGGAGAAGATGATGAACTAGTAAGAGAAATCTTTGAACCATCCTGGGCAATTTACGATAAGTGGCAGGCGGATTGTCTTAATTATTGCATTAAGGAGAAAAAATATGATGTAGTATTCTCTCATCTTCATAATATTGATTGTGCAGGACATCAATTATGGCATCTTGCTAAGACGCTTGAGCCATGGGATTACACTGATGAAAAAGTATATCAGGAATTTATTGAAAAATTCTATATACAAACAGACGATTATATTGGTGAATTCCTGCATCTATTAGATGAAGGATGGACTGTATTACTTGTAAGTGATCATGGGCTTATGGTTGGAGAAAATGTACCTCCAATTTTAGGTGAATATGGCGGATTAAATACAAAAGTCATGGAAGAGCTTGGGTATACAGTTTTGAAAAAAGATAAAGATGGTAATTCAACAAGAGAAGTAGATTGGGATAAAACAAGAGCTGTTCAGATTCGTAGTAATTATATTTATATTAATCTAAAAGGCCGTGATAAATATGGTATTGTAGATCCTAAAGATAAATATGATTTAGAAGAACAAATAATCTCTGACTTGTATAATTACAGAGATGATAAAACTGGTAAAAGAGTTGTGGGCATATGCCTTAGAAATAAAGATGCTGTTTTAATTGGTACTCATGGACCAGAATGTGGAGATATATTCTTTTCTATTGAAGAAAAATATAATAGACTTCATGGAGACAGCCTTTCAACTTCCGAAGGATATTTTGATACATCAGTATCACCAATCTTTGTAGCAGCAGGTTCTGGGATAAAGAATGGATTTACAACTGAACGTATTATAAGGCAAGTGGATGTTGCGCCTTCAGTTTCTGTATTACTAGGTTTACGTTACCCGGCACAGTGTGAAGGAGCCCCAATTTATCAAATATTCTCAGAAGATATTTAGGAATATCCGAAAAAATAACAAGTTCATCTGTTTTAATAAAAAATTAGTGCTATCGGAAAGTAAGAATTCTGATAGCTGCTTTTTAAAATGGGCAGAAAATTTATAAGGAAAACTAAATAATAAGCGCATAGAAGTTTTGCTTATTATTATAATGAATTTATTTAATAAATTGATTATAAGGTGTCCGGAATTATAGTCTCTTAAAATTACGGTTTTAAAATAATTATAGAGGAGTGAATAGTATGTCTTTACAACATTTAGATTCTAATGAATTTGATGAAATTATATATGACAACGCTGAATCCAGCCTAGTGATTTTTTCTAGGGAAAGCTGCAGTGTATGTCAAGGTGTAGTACCAATTTTAGAAGATTTAAAGTTAAAATATGATGGTAAGTATAATTTTTATTATGTTGACGTTGAAGAACAAAAGAATTTATTTCAGAGATTTTCTTTAAAAGGTGTTCCTCAAATTCTGTTTTTTAAAGATGGTGAGTACCAAGGAAAATTAGCCGGTCATGTGGAAGAAGATGCAGTTGAAGAAAAAATTGTTGAAGTTTTTGAGGAGTGATTAAAAGTATGGACGATATGACTAATTTCTACGATTTGATTATCATAGGTGGTGGCCCTGCAGGACTTTCAGCAGCAATTTATGGTGGAAGAGCTAAACTTAAAACTCTGGTAATTAATAAAGGAGTAGTTGGAGGTCTTGTAAATACAACAAGGGAAATAGTTAATTATCCTGGTTATGAACAAATTAGCGGGCCAGAACTTATGAAAAACTTTAAGAAACATGCAGAGAGCTTTGGAGTTGAGTTTCTAAGAGATGAGGTTGTAGATACTAATTTGTCCTTAAGAGAAAAACTCATTACCACTAAAAAAGGAAAGCAATTCTTAGCTAAGGCTATTATTATAGCTTGTGGCAGCGAACCTCGATCATTAAACATCTCTGGGGAAAAGAGACTCCAAGGCAATGGAGTAGCATACTGCGCAACTTGTGATGCAGAGTTTTTTGAAGGAGAACATGTTGTAGTAGTTGGAAGTGGTGATCAGGCTATTGAAGAAGGTCTGTATATTACAAAGTTTGCGCGTAAAGTGACTGTTATAGTGCTTCATGATGAAGGGATTCTAGATTGTAATAAAGTAAGTAGCGAAAGGGCTCTCAATAATGAAAAGATAGAGTTTATCTGGAATTCAACAATAGAGGAAGTTCTTGGGACTGAAAATGTAGAAGGAGTAAAAATTAAGAACTTAAAGACTGGAAATATAGAAGAGGTAAACTGCCAAGGTGTATTTTTCTTTGTAGGTATGGTACCATCAACTAATTTTCTAAAAAATAGCGGTCTTGAAGTTGATTCAAGAGGGTATATATCTGCAAATGAACTTATGGAAACTAGCTTTGAAGGAGTTTATGCAATAGGAGATAATAGAGTTAAATATTTAAGACAGGTTGTTTCCGCTGCTGGTGATGGAGCAACTGCGGCTGTGGCGGCTGAACGTTACATTGAAGAATTAAATGATTTTAATGAAAGTATTTTAAAAAGTGAAAAAAGAGTATTATTACTATTTTTAGATGCTTTAGTTAATGAAAGCTTAAGATTTAGAACACTGCTAGAAGAGGTAAATAGGGAATTAGTTGATTGCTATAGGATTAAAGAAGTAAATATAGCCACAAAGAAAAATCTTATAGGAAAATATAATGTTAGAAATGTGCCTGAAATAATTGTGTTAGATCATGGTAATGAAATTAAAAGATTAAAGTATACAATGGATAAAGAACAATTAAAAAGTCAATTATCCTAACTTGTCATCTTTATGGTAATAGTCAGTAAAATTTATTTCACCAACAAATAAGAATATAAATGTATCGTATAAATACTAAGAAGTAACAGGACTTGAGTTCAGTATTAATGAAAGAGAATATAATAAAAGATTTATATAAGGAAATAAGTTAATTAATGCATATGCAACTCCCAGTATTAATATAATATTTTATAAAATTTAAATATTAGTGAATCAAATTGCTATAACACTTAATATTATATGTAAATAAGGAATATTTGAATTAATTGAAATTTTACTTTAAATATTTCTTGTGATATGATTATATTAAAAAAATTTTATGTTGGAGGAAATATTTTTATGGATTTAGACCCGGAACAGACGAGTATCACGTCACAATTAATTTTAATAGTCATATTGACTTTGATCAATGCATTTTTCGCGTCAGCAGAAATGTCTATAGTATCATTAAATAAAAATAAAATAAAGCTTCTTGAGGAAGAAGGAAATAAGAAGGCCAAGCTTTTATTGAAACTTATGGAAGAGCCTACTAATTTTTTATCTACTGTACAGGTAGGAATAACTCTTGCAGGATTTTTTAGTAGTGCTTCAGCAGCAACAGGACTATCAAAGGATGTAGCTCTTTATTTAAAGGGACTTAATGTTCCTTACAGTGGACAAGTTGCCTTGGCATTAGTAACAATTGTATTATCTTATATTACCTTGGTATTTGGAGAACTTTTTCCAAAGAGAATAGCACTTAAAAAATCAGAAGCTATTGCAATGTTTTGTGTAAAGCCATTAGTGATTATAGCTAAAATTGCAGTTCCATTTGTAAGGTTGCTTTCAGCATCAACTAATATATTAGTTAAACTGATTGGGCTTGATAAAGAAGATTTAGGTGAAAAAGTATCAAAAGAGGAAATCAAATCTTATGTAGAAGCTGGACTAGAACATGGAGTCATAAATAAGACTGAAACAGAAATGATAAATAGCATATTTGAGTTTGATGATAAATTAGCATGCGAAGTAATGACACCGAGAACAGAAGTATATATGATTAATATAGAAGATCCATTAATGGAATATTTGGATGAATTGATTGATGAAAGATATTCAAGAGTTCCTGTTTACGAAGATGATACTGATAATATAATTGGTATTCTTTATATGAAGGATTTCTTTAGTGAAGCAAGAAAATATGGATTTGAAAATGTGGATATAAGAAGCATATTGCATCCACCTTATTTTGTTCCAGAAAATAGAAATATTGATAGGTTATTTAAGGAGCTTCAAAGTACTAAAAAGCATATTGCTGTATTAGTAGATGAGTATGGGGGATTTTCAGGTATAGTTTCTATTGAGGATTTAATAGAAGAAGTCATGGGAAATATAGATGATGAATATGATGAGGATGAGCCATCAATAGAAGAAATGGATAATGACACTTTTATGATATCAGGTATGCTTTCAATTAATGATTTTAATAATTACTTCGATACAGATATTAAAAGTGAGAATTATGATACTATGAGTGGTTTTATTATTGAAATTCTCGAACGTATTCCTAGTAATACAGATGAACAAGAGATAGAATATGAAAACTTGATCTTTAAAATAGAAGAAGTAAAGGAAAAAAGAATTAGTAAGATAAAGCTTTATATTCAGAAAGATGATGAAATTTTAGCTGTATTATAAGGCTGTAATATAAAATAAAAGTGGCTGTTTTAGAATAAAAGATAGAACAATATAAGTACTGTTTTTTTATTAAAGACTATTTATGTTGTTCTAAAAATTTATTTTATAACAGTCTTTTTATTTGCAGTTTTATAACTGATATTTAATGCAAATTGTGTGATATATCCTTAATTATGAAATATTAATATAGAAGTTAAGTGCAAGATAGATAATTATGTTGAAATTATGAATTACTCGAATGAAAACTTTTACAAAAAGTATATAAATTATACAAAAGATTAATGTATATTTATAAATTCATGCGATTACTGTAAATTAAAATATAAATATAGCATAATGTTAAATCTCCCTGCATAAATATCAAAGGTATTTCAATTTAAGGAGGAATTTTTATGAATACTAGGGCAGAACTGAAGAGATATGCCAAATATCAACTAAAAGGGAGGTGGGGACTGGCTATTGGAGGAATTTTTGTTGCTGGATTTCTAATTCCAATTATTTTTAATTTAATTTTAAGAGTTGTTAGAGAAAGTTTTGGTTTGAGTTTAATAGTATTTTTAGTAACAATATTTGTTAGTGCAGCAATAGGAGTTGGCATATGCAAATTTTCTCTAAACTATGCTGAAAGAGATAGTAACCCTAAATTTACAGATATATTTTCAGGATTTTCAATAATTCATAAAGCTGTAGGCCTATATATTTTATTGACTATAATTGTTACCATAGGATTATTTTTAGTGATAGTTCCAGGCATTATATTTATATATATGTTTTCACAATCATTTTTTATTTTAGCTGATGATAATAATAAGTCAATAATTGAATGTTTAAAAGAGAGCTCAGCTATTATGAAAGGGCATAAATTTGAGTACTTCGTCCTTACTTTAAGTTTTTTAGGGTGGATAATACTTGGAATGATTCCACTATGTATAGGGCTATTATGGGTGGTTCCTTATATGAACGTCACAGTGGCTACCTATTACTTAAAACTTAGAGATAGTTATAATAATAATGATAAAATAGCATAAAGAACAATAATTTATTATTCAGAAAAAATATATATATTGCAAAAATAATTCTTTATCATAATTCTAAAAATATTGTAAGAATTTTAGCTGTAATTGTGCATTGTGAATTGCGACATATATATTTATAAAATATTATATATGTTAAATTGAAGACTAAAGAAATTATACCTTCAGTAATGCCGTACGAAAGCGTTACTGAGGGATTTTTTATTTTTAAATACAAGTCAGTTTCTTAAATTTCAGTTCCTTATAAATTCCTTATAATTAACGTTTATTATTTAATTATAAGAGGAGGATTAAAGATGAACGAATTTATTTTAGAAACAAAAAACTTATGTAAAACATTTAAAGGGCAAGAGGCAGTTAAAGATATCTCAGTATCAGTTAAAGCGAATTCAATATATGGTTTGCTTGGTCCAAATGGAGCAGGAAAGTCAACACTATTAAAGATGGTTACGGGAATGCTTAGACCAAATTCAGGAGAAATCTTATTTGATGGACATACATGGAGTAGAAAGGATTTACGCGAAATTGGGTCGTTAATAGAATCAGCACCTTTGTATGAAAATTTGACGGCAAAAGAGAATTTAAAGGTTCGTACTACAGTACTTGGATTACCGGACTCAAGAATTGAAGAAGTTCTTCATGTAGTAGAGCTTGAAAATACAGGTAAAAAGAGAGCAGGACAATTTTCTATGGGAATGAAGCAGAGATTGGGGATTGCTATTGCATTACTTAATAATCCTAAACTCTTAATTTTAGATGAGCCAACTAACGGACTTGATCCATTTGGAATACAAGAATTAAGAGAGTTAATACGATCCTTTCCCAAGAAAGGCATTACGGTAATATTATCCAGTCATATGTTAAGTGAAGTAGAACAGATTGCTGATCATATTGGAATTATATCTGGCGGTATTTTAGGATATCAAGGAGAATTAAAAAAAGGTGAAGATTTAGAAAAATTATTTATAGATATCGCTAAACAATATAGGAGGGAGAAATAATGATGCTTAAATATTTTATTTCAGAAAATATGAAGATAAATCATACGTTTGTAAAGAAATTAGTATGGATAGCACCAATTATGGTAATTCTTCTTTCAGGATTTTTAGCATCAAACTATTTTCAGGTTGATATTTATAATTGGTGGTATACATTAATACTTCCTGGAGCTATCTCACTAGGAAGTTGCCTTTTATCAAGGATTGATGGTTATATGAAAAATAAAGCGGTTATATCACTTCCAGTGGATTTAGATAAAATATGGATTGCTAAAATATTGGTGGGAGTAAAGAATATCGCTATTTCTTGTATAGTTATTTTTATAGCTGGAGAGTTAAGTGTCTACTTTATTAAAATGGATAGCATATCACATATTTCGATGTTAAGTGGTTCAGCCGGAACTTTAGTGATCATTATAACCTCAATGTGGCAGGTTCCATTATACTTTTTTCTTGGAAATAAAATAGGACTATTTCCAACTATAGTATTAAGCCTAGCAGTTAATATATTTTCAATAGTTATGGCAGTAAAGGAGTTTTGGTGGATAAATCCTTTTTCGTATACATCGAGACTAATGTGTCCAATTTTAAAATTATTACCAAATGGTTTAATAGCTAAACCAGAAAGTCAAACTTTTACACCAGAGCTACTTAAGAGTTGGGGGATACCTCTTGGTATCGGAATTTCAATAGTTTTATTTATATTGATAACTTATTTAACAGCTAAATGGTATGATAGACAGGAGGCAAAGTAATATAATGAAAATTCTTCGCTTATTGAAGGCAGACTTTATAAAAATGAAGCACACACCCTTTTATTGGATTCATATTTGTTTACCAATTATAGGAACAATAATATTTTTGGAATATTATTCATTTTCAACTTGGAATTCTGTAAACAAAATAAATGGATATTTAGAAGTATTATCATTAACATTTCCTGTATTAATCGGAATTGTTTGTTCAATGGCTATAGAACAAGAAGTAATGGCTGGAAAATTTAAAGAAATGCTATCTATAGAATATGGAAAAGGAATGTGTCTTTTGAGTAAAATATTAATTCTACTTCTTACAGGTTTATTTTCGCTTAGTTTAGCGGTTGGCATTTTTTTCGCTGGATTTCAATTTATTTTAAGGCAAAATACTCTACCACTAAATTTTTACTTAAATATAATTTTTATTATATTTGGAGCTCAAATCTTCTTTTATTTATTTCACTTATGGTTGAGTATTAAAATAGGAAGTGGAGCATCGATAGGAATGGGCATACTTGAAAGCTTATTATCAGCTTTGCTGATTACAGGGCTTGGAGATGGAATATGGCAATGGATACCTTGTGGATGGTCAGTTAAATTTTGTGATAATTTTTTTGTGAAAGCTTCTGATTCCGCAGACAACTTTAATAAGCTGGCTGATATTAATACTGTATTTGGTAATAGCGCTATTGGGGTTAGAAATTGTGTTTTATTCACAATCTTCTTTGGGATTTATCTTGGAGTTTGGTTTAACTTTTTTGAAGGTAGGGGAGAGAAGTAACAATAATTTATACAATAATAAAGATTAGCTGGTAATATTGGGTATAATAGATGTAGGAGGGATGGAAATGGCATATATTCTAGCGATAGATGATGAGCAAGGCATATTAAAGGTTATAAAAGGTGCATTAGAAAGAGAAGGACATAATGTAACTATAGTTTCTAATCCTACGGATATATCAAAGGATCAGTATGTAAAATACGATTTAATTTTACTTGACGTAATGATGCCAGAAATAGATGGATTTTCTCTGTGCAAAGAGATACGTAGTCTGGTTGATTGTCCAATCATATTTTTGACAGCAAAAACTATGGAACAAGATATTGTAATGGGATTAAGTATTGGTGGAGATGATTATATATCAAAGCCTTTTAGTATATGTGAGCTTCGAGCAAGGGTAGCTGCACATTTAAGACGTGAACATAGGGAAAAACAAAATGCTTTTTCTATTTCTGATATAAAATTCAATATAACTGCAAAAGAGGCTTATTATAATGAAGAATTAGTACCTTTTACAAAAAGTGAGTATAATATATGCGAGTATCTTGCTCTAAATCATGGGCAGGTATTTTCCAAGGAGAGAATATATGAAAGTGTATTTGGTTTTGATGGAAATAGCGATACTACAGCGATTGTGGAGCATATTAAAAATATAAGAAATAAGTTTAAGAAGGTAGGAATAAACCCTATAGAAACTGTTTGGGGGATAGGATATAAATGGAAAGAATGAAGAAGCAAAAAAGCATTTCTAAGATTTTCGCAATATATATAATGTTCTTTTGTATAGTTACAATTCTTTTAGCTATATTTGATTTTATTCTATTTCAAATTGGTTTGAATAGTGGGTTTATTTTACCAGCAAACTACTATGAGCAGAAAATTGAAAAACAAAGAGAAGAAATAGCAAAAGTAGAGGGTGTTAAAGTAAAAGACTTTATACCGGATGAGTGTAATTATATAGTGTATGATTCTATTGGAAATGTATTTTATAGCAATGTATCAGAAACTAAAGCTATAGATATTTGGAATCTTGTGCAAAGTGATAAGAGGAGTGAAGGAAAATATTATTACAAAGTTATTTCAAGGGAGAATGGAATCTGTGTAGTTGAATACACCATAGGGGCAAGTTTTGTTAGCCCTGCTTTGAAAAAGTATGTTCAAAATGCTGAGCTTAGTTTTGTTTTTATATATTTTGTTTTGTTTAGTATTGAAATTATAATTCTATCTAGGTGCTTTAGAAGAAGAATATCTAAAGAACTACAGATTTTAAAAGAGACTACAGAAAATATACAGATGGAAAACTTAGAATTTGAGGTGAAATATTCGAATATATTAGAAATCAATGAAGTCATTTCTGCGCTTGATAAGATGAAGACAGAGTTGAATGATTCTCTAAGTAAACAATGGAAGATGGAAGAAGCACGCAAAGAGCAAATGGCAGCATTGGCTCATGATATAAAGACACCATTAACAATTATTAAGGGAAACTCTGAGCTTTTAAGTGAACTTAATTTAAAAGCAGATCAAGCCGAATTTAACGATAGTATATTAAACGAGATTAAGAATATAGAAGATTATATTAAATCATTAATAGAAATTATGAAAACCGAGAAAGAATCAACATTAGAAAAAAAGAAAATAAAGTTAGAAGAATTTATACAGGATATAATTGAACAAGGAATTTCCATAGGTATAAATAAAAAAGTAGAGTTTAGAAGTGAAATTAAACATATTCCAGAATTTATTATAGGAGATGAACTGGCTTTAAAGCGAGCTTTAAGCAATGTTATTTCGAACGCGGTTGAATATTGCTCTGAAAATGGGAAAATAGCATTTGGGGTTGATTCAGATAATGATAATATAAGATTCACCATTGAAGATTCAGGAAGAGGATTTACAGAAGAGGAATTACAGTTAGCTACAGAGCAGTTTTTCCAAGGCGACAAGAGTAGAAATTCTAAAAACCATTATGGTATGGGTTTATATATTGCAAAAAAATTTATGGAAAAACACAACGGGAATATTTCGCTTGGAAAATCAGAAAAGCTTGGGGGGGCTAAAGTTGTTATAGAATTACCTATTTTATTTAATTAATAGAAATAGTTAGCTAAATAATAGGAAATCATTTATTATTCAAACAACTATTAAACCTAAGTAAAATTAATATTTCTAATTATAAGCCTAATAAGAACCAAGAGTATAGATCTCTGTGAACATGGAGATTTTTACTCTTGGTTTTGTGATTTTATAAAACAATAAATAGAGGATTATTTTATAAAAGAGACATTATTGTAAAATCCAAATATGTAAAAGTTATACATTGACTTTGAGTATACTCTAGAATATATATTAGAATTAAAACAGTTTTGTAGAAAGAAGGCGAATTATATGAAATATATTAACTATATAAGAAGCGTAACTTAAGTTAATGGTATTTTCCATGTTACTAAAGATAAAGAAATCAATACATATAATGTATTGGTTATAAGGAATATTTATGTTTAACATTGTTATACAAATTTTAAAATCAAACAGGAAGTGAATTAAAATGAAAAACATTAAGACAAAAGTTATTCTATTGGTCGTAGCAGTTTGTTTTTTTAGTTTATTATGTTCTTCGACGATAAGTTATTATCTGTTTTATAGAACCACTGTGGTTGAATCAAAGGATAAACTAGGGGTACTATCTGAAAAATATGCAGAAACTATAGACAAATGGATAGCTAATCAAGGAAACTTTGTTAATGAAACAGCTGAAAACATCGAATTTAACAATAATTATGATAGTACAAACCTTTTGAAATATATGAAAGTTAAAGCAGAGTCAAATACCGATATTATGGATATATATTTTGGTTTTCAAGATAAAAGTTTTGTTGATGAAGATGGATGGATACCGGATAATGACTTTAATTGTACAGAGAGAGATTGGTATAAAGATGCTTTAAAAAGTGACTCAGTAATTTATTCTGATCCATACATAGATTCTGAAACTAAGAAGTTAGTCGTTACAGTTGCAAAATCAGTTAAAAAAGATGGAGCAGTCATAGGCGTTTTAGGTACTGACATAAATATGGAAAGTATCTCTAACGAGGTTCAGAAGGCACAACCTATAAATAACAGTTATGGATTTTTATTAGATGAAAAAGATGAATTTGTGATTCATCCCAATAAAGATTTTCAGCCGAGTGCAGATAAGCTAAAGAATATTAGAGATGTATTAAGTGGAAGTTTAAGTAGCATGGTTGGAAAGGATAGTTCTGAATCTAATATTGTAAAGCTAAAAGATTATGATGGAATAAATAAATATTTTGCAACAGCTCCTATTACTTCTTCAAAATGGACAATGGGTATTGCAGTTCCAAATGCTGAATTTTTAAAACCGCTAACCGGTTTAATTATCAGTTTTATTGCCATGTTTGTATTTTTAATGGTTATTTTTTCTATGGTTGCTTTATATTTTGCAAGTAAAATATCAAGACCGATTTCATTGGTAACTAATTTAATAAATAAAACTACTAGCCTAGATTTAGAAATGAAGAAAGAAGATGAATTCGAGAAATTACTTCAAAGTAAAGATGAAATTGGAATTATTGCTAGAGCTGTAACATCGCTAAGAAAAGAGTTAAGGGAAACTATTGAAGTTCTTAAAGAAAAATCAAAAGAGTTACTTGATCATTCAGAAGGAATTGCAGTTTCAACTAATGAAACGCTTCAGGGAATTCAAGGTATTTCTGCAACGGTGGATCAGCTTTCAGTTGGCGCATTAGACCAAGCAAGGAATACAGAACTTACTTCTGAAAAATTATTGCATCTTGGAGAGAAAATAGATGTCTCATCAAATAATGCAGATTTAGTAACAAAGTTTTCAAAAAAATCGCATCATATTAGCGAAGAAGGTATTAGTGCTTCAAGGGATCTTATGTATAATATCAATGCTAATAATGAAGCTTTGGAAAAAGTAATTAGAAATATAGACTTATTATCTAATAAATCAGGATCTGCAGGCAAAATAATAAATACAATTCAAGCGATTTCAGAACAAACTAATCTTCTTGCACTAAATGCAGCAATTGAGGCAGCAAAAGCAGGGGAAGCAGGTAAGGGATTTGCGGTTGTAGCAGATGAGATACGAAAACTTTCAGAACAGACTTCAAATTCCACTAAGGAGATAGAAAGCATTGTAAATGAAATTATAAGAGAGATAAATGCAGCTAAGAAAAGTATGGATGAAGAAAAAAACATAATGACAGAAGTAAGCAAAACTACTAAAGAAGCTATTAATACGTTCCAACTTATAAATAGTACATTTGATGATACTATAGAAAATATAGAAGAGTTAACTTCTAATATAAAGTCTATAGATGAAAATAAAGATTCAGCAATAAGCAGCATTCAAGAAATTTCAGCTGTAGCAGAGCAGTCAGCAGCTTCAATTGAAGAAGTTTCAGCAACTGTTTCAGAGCAATCTAATTCTATGGAAAAGATATCACATTCTGTAATAGAGCTTAAGAATATTGCAGATAAATTAGAACAAATAGTTGGAAAGTTTAATGTATAGAGTAAATAGTTAAATTAGAATAATAGGTATATTGCTAGGTTTATTTGAAATTCTGGCAATATATTTTTGAATATTGGTTAGAAAAATAATTAAAGTCATAAAATAATTCTTAGATTATTTTATGACTTTAATTATAGAATAGTTATTTGGGCTTCTTCTTCTACTCTTTGAATAGCTCCAACTGTTCTTAATAAAGTGCCAATACAAGAGTATACAAAACCAGTAGTTATATTTATGTTAGGTGTAATAGAAAAGTTACTTTTACCTGACTGAATGTTATTATATAGTTCGTTAAGCCTTATAAATGAAACTCTAGTATAAGAAAGAATCACATATACACCAAGACAGCTTGCAAATGCGGCTATTTCACTTGGAGTTGGATGTTGTACATCAGACTTCTGCTGATTCTGACCATTTTGCTGATTTTGATGTTGGTCTTGTTGCTGATTCTGCTGGTTTTGTTGTTCTTGTTGACTTGGGGATTGCTGTTGCTGCATCATTCTTTGAATTATTATCTGCTTAGCTTTTACTGCTGAAATGATACCAAGTACAGTCGCCAGTAAATCAACATATGATGTTTGCAGTTCTATATTAAGCAATTCTAAATCTAATTGATCGTTACCAGTTAGAAAATGTATGGTAGCATTATAATTCTCCTGCATATTATCACCTGAAAAATTAGTACACTATAATATATTGAAAATATGTGCTATTGTTCTGACTTTTTTTACAGTATACCTTATAAACGAGTAAAATATAGCATGTCATAATATAAAAATTAGCAGAACAGCAAAAATTACATTATGATATACTGCTTTATTTTGCAAAATAACAACTGAACATAGAATTTATCATTTGTAATATAGATATGTAGTTAACATTTTGAATTAAGATTTAAAAATTTTTTAGTTATTTTTCTGATATTGATAAAATAAAGTCATCTATCATTAATTTAAAGCTGTCTTCTAAGTTGACTGGATTTTGAAAATATCCGTGAGAGCTTAGGGAAACGAATCCATGTAATAAACTTCTTAAAGCCCTGCTTTTATGAATTATAAATATTTTATCACTGCTATAAAAGTCTAAAATTTTACGTATTATTGCATTACTTTCACTAGCTAAGCGCTTAACTTCATCACTTTCAGTACTTGGGATATTCACGTAAAGCTTATAGCCACTCTTGTTTTCAAATGCAAAATCTCGATATACATAAGCAAATTCTCTTATTGCAGTCTCTCCACTTTTCCCGATTAGTCGTTCCATTAAAGTTGAATTTAAGTTATTTAAAAAGTATATGGTCATTTTTATTTTAAGCTCTTCAATGTTGGCAAAATGATTATATAAAGACGGATATTTTATATCCAGTTTTTCTGCAATCTTTTGGAAAGTAATTTGATTAAGTCCAATTTCATCAGCTAGTAAAAAAGAAGCTTCAATAATTTTTTCCTTAGTTAAATTTCGTTTCTGAACCATTTTATCACCTCTTATAATTCTGATTAATAAAGATAGTTTAACATGATAGGTTATTTTTATCAAATTGGAAATGATTATTAAACTATAAGATGTAGTTTACAAATTATATTTTATAGTTTATTCTTATATTTAGAAGACAATATACAAGTTATTGTATTGGAATAACAAAACTAATTAGTAAGAAGGAATAAATTTATTATGGAAATGTGGAAAAGAAATTTAAAAGTTTGTTGGTTCGGAATGTTCGTGACAGGAATAGGCATGAGTCAGATAGCACCAGTATTACCACTATATATACAGCATTTAGGAATTCAAGATGCGGCTTCGATAGAGAGGCTTTCTGGAATTGCTTTTGGTAGTACGTTTATTATCTCAGCTATTTTTTCACCCATTTGGGGACATGCTGCTGACAAATTTGGGCGAAAACCAATGTTGCTTAGGGCAAGTCTTGGTATGGCTATAGTTATAAGCTGCATGGGATTTGCACCTAATGTATATGTATTAATAGCACTTAGGTTATTACAAGGAGCTATCACAGGATATAGCACAGCCTGTACTACCTTAATTGCAACTCAAACAGATAAAGAACATGCAGGATATGCTCTAGGAACTATTTCAACAGCGAATATTGCAGGTTCCTTACTTGGACCTACAATTGGAGGATTTGTAGGAGAGACTTTTGGTCTGCAAAATGTATTTTTTATAACAGGCGGGCTTATGCTCATTGCATTTATTACTACAGTATTATTTGTAAAGGAATCTTTTAGTCGTGAAGATAATAAAGTTTTAAGTTTCAAAGAAGTTTGGAATACAGTTCCGGAAAAAGGATTAACCATTACTTTGTTTATAACTTTTTTTATATTATCTGTAGCAATGTATTCGGTAGAGCCAATAGTAACAGTTTATGTTACCCAACTATCTAAGGAAGCGAGTCATATTGCATTAATAGCGGGAATAACTTTTTCTGCATCAGGGTTTGCTAATATAATTGCAGCTCCAAGGCTTGGAAGGATCTCTGATAAAGTAGGAGCACATAAAGTTATGCTAATATGTCTCATAATAGCTGGAATAATATTCATACCTCAAGCTTTTGTAACGAACACTTGGGAGCTTATGGGGCTTAGGTTTTTACTAGGACTCACAGTTGGTGGTCTTAACCCTTCTGTTAATATATTGGTTAAGAAAATTACACCATCCGCTCTTACAGGTAGAGTATTTGGTTTTAGTATGGCAGCAGGATATCTAGGTGTATTTGCAGGATCAGTTCTAGGAGGACAAATCGCAGGATATTTAGGAATAAAATGCGTATTTTTTGTAACGAGTGCATTGTTATTAATTAATGCAGTGCTAGTATATTTTAAAGTGTATAATAAACTTAATATAAATAATAATCATAGAATGGAGAAGTATGAAAAGGGGATAAGAAATGGAAAACTTCAAGTCAGTGGAAAATAAATTTATTAATATAGAAAAAACTGCATTAGTTCTTATAGATTTGCAAAATGGAATCGTAAATAGAGAACTTTCACTTCCTAGGATTGGAAGAATTAGAACAAGCGAAGAAGTAATTTCAGCATTAAAATAATTAAAAACAAAAAGTAGCGAAAAAGATACAATGCATATAATACATAAGCATTGTATCTTTTTTACTGTAATTAAATTTACAGTTTAGAAAACATTTTATTTATTATTCTTATCGAATATAACTTTTCCAGGACACACTTCAGATTGGCCAAACCACATGCACTTTGCACAATTTAAACATTTTCCAGTATCTTTTCCATCCATAGCATGGTTTGCCCAATTAGGATTTATAAGAATCCCTTTACCAATATCAACGATATCTACATTTGTTTCATTTAATATTTCTTCTGCAATTTCGGCTGAATTAATTCCATTAACTGCAAATACTGGAATTGATACTTCTTGCTTGATCTTCTCAGCAGCATAAACAGCATTGGAATACTTATAATTTTTGCTTATATTAATTTCTTGTTCATTAAAGAATCCATAAGAAATATCAAGAAAATCTATTCCACTCTTATCTAATATTTTAGCATAACTTACTCCATCTTCTATTGATGGTTCAAATCCTCCTAGACGAATTCCAATAACAAATTCTTCAGGAGTTACTTTTCTAATTCCTTCTAGTATTTCTAGTACAAATCTTTCTGGGTTAGTGCCATATTCATCAGTTCTTTTATTAACATTCTTATTTAAAAATTGACTTATTAAGTAACCATGACATCCGTGTAGCTCAACACCATCATATCCAGCTTCATAAGCTCTTCTTACAGCTTCAATATAGTCTTTTTGTATTGATTCTATATCTTCTTTAGTCATTTCACGTCCAATAACTGTTCCGGCAAAACCTTTATATTCATATGGACTTGGACATAGAGGAGATTTAGAGATTCCTGTAACTCCAGCATGATGAATTTGAATAAATATTTTACATCCTTCTTCATGAACTGCATTAACTATGTTTTTTAATCCTTCAATTTGGTTATCTTCCCAAATTCCAATTTGCTTTTCTGATAATCTTCCATCTTTATTAATACATGTAGCTTCTTGTATTATAAGTCCTGGACCGCCTTTAGCTAATTCCTTATAACGGTCTAAATTTTCTGATGTTACATATCCATCTTTGGCTAAACCTACAACCATTGGAGGTACACATATGCGGTTTTTTATTTCTATATTTTTAATACTAAATTCTGAGAATAACTTTTTCAAAATATTCACACTCCCATTTTGACTTATTTACATATTACCATTTGTCTGGTATGTTAATATTATAATTTAATAGGGAACATAGTAACAAGTACGCACATTTTTGTGCCTTGGTTTTTGGAGGATTACTTATGAAAAATGAAATAGAAAAAGTACAAAACAAGTATTCTAAAGCATGTCCTGTCCTTAGAGCTCTTGAAATTATAGGAGGTAAGTGGAGGCTACCTATTATATGGGAGATATCAGTTGCAAAGAGTATTCGATATAATGAACTTAAAAGGAGTATACCCGGTATAACTAATATTATGCTAACTCGATCTTTGCAGGCATTAGAAGAACATGGACTTGTGAAAAGAATAGAATATAATAAAATTCCACCGCATGTAGAATATTCTTTAACAGATGACTGTAATGAGTTACTTCCTGCATTAGCAATCATTAATGAATGGGGAAAAAGAGTATGGCCGGAACATAAGGAATGAAGTTAAACCTGAAGCAAAATAAAAGAGTTTAAACGTGATAAATATTTATCTTTAAATATAATTATGGTTTCCTAGCGTTTGATGCTAGGAATTATTTTTTAACTTCATTTGTATAACAAACACAAACCGCGTTTCTTCCATTCTCTTTTGCATTATACAAGGCATTGTCAGCACGCCTAAACCAGCTATGAAAATCTTCAACTGCATCTTTTTCGGCTATGCCTATGCTAACAGTTATTTTATTTACAAATTTGAATCTATGATTTTCTATGGATAATCTTATTGTTTCAGCAATTATAGTACTCTCTTTTGAATTTGTGAAGGGGAGTACTGCAACAAATTCTTCTCCTCCCCATCTAACAAGAATGTCTTCTTTCCTAAGGCACTGTTTAATAATCATAGCTGTTTCAGATAAAACTAGGTCTCCAGCACTATGTCCATAGGTATCATTAACTTTTTTAAAGTGATCAATATCAAGAACCAACATTGATACAAGACTCTTTTCTTTTTCGAGTTGAAGAATTTTATTTACAACTGTTTCTTCAAAATAGCGTCTATTATATATATTGGTAAGTTTATCTGTTATAACTTCTAATTGAAGCCTATTATTAACTTCTTTTTCATGTTTTATTTGTTTTATAATTCCGATGGTAAATAATAATGTTTCAATAGATGCAGCAGGATAGCATGTGCTAAATGCAAAGATATTCCATTCCAGTAAACCGTAAGAACCTAAAATATATATGATAAAGCCGGTAAATAGTATAAATATGCCAACCAAGTAATATATAGATCCCATACCAAATTTAAAATAAGAATATATTGAAATAAGAATATATAATCCTACTAGGATCATCTGCAAATATAAAATATCATAAGTAAATCCGTCAGGAATAATTTTAGATATATAGAGAGAAAGTACGAGAAAAAGTATTGAAAGTTTAAAAAAATTATTTAATATGGGCATGTGTTTTTTTATATCTAAGTATGAATATATAAATAAAACCCAGGTTGAAGCGGCCATTGCACCTAATGCTATAAGCCTGTTATTACTATTAAATCCTAGAATTAATTTTTGCATTCCAGATAAGCAATATAGTAGTGAAAGCAGTGATCCTGTAAAAAGTGAATGAAATAAATACTTCTTATCTTTTGATGAAAAGAATAGAATCATATTCATAATAAGCATTCCTAGGAGTACACCCAAATTACCGATATAAAAACATGCTAACAAGTTTTGAATAATATAAAAGTTACTGTCTTTTGCTAGAAGTAAATTAAATACATTTGAATCCCAAGTTGAATTTATATAGATATCTCTATTAAAATCAATATTTTCAGGTAGATTAATATATGGAAAAATAAAGTATTCATTAGGCTTTTCAGTTACATACTTGCCATCAGTAGTTGGAATATAAAATTGAATATTTTCAATGAATTCACAATCAATGTACATTATATTATCAGTGCTAGCTTGTTCACCTTGTAATCTTAGTTTAAGCCAGACTTTTTGAACATCTTCAGGAAAGTAGATATTTTTAGAATTGTTTTTTTCAAATTTAATATAACTATTATCTGCTACTTGGTTTATTTCTGCATATTGATTATCTTTAGGGATGAAGTATTCTACATTGTTTGATAAGTTTATATATTTATCATCATCAATAAGTTCAAAATAACTATATTTTAGAACCTTTACAAAATTTGTTAATAGTATAATTGAAATAATAATTATGCCCGTTAGAGCTACAAAATTTACCTCCTTCAATTTTATTGATATATTTTTTAACATACTGCCACCCCATATTAATGTTTTTAGATTAATGAACTTTATATTCCTGAAAATATTTATTAGATTTAATATATTTTATTTTATATGTTTCTACTATGTTCTTTATTTTAGTACATTATTAAGCTACTTTTTTCTATAATTAAAGCTAAATTGTTTATAACAAAAGTATGATTAATTGCATTATAATTCACGATAAGTATTATTATACCATATAAATTTTACATGATATTTTTATGTTTATAATCTTATGATTATTTTTAAATCGTATCGGTATTTGATTATAATCATTTTAAAATTTATGATATAATGATTAAATTGTTAAAGAGTTAAAATCAGTAATATATTTAGATAAGCATAAAACATAAGAGGGAAGTATGACTAAAATAAACATAATTTCAAATAAAAGAAAAAAAGAACGAATAAAGATTAATAATTTAAATGATTTTAAAGATGCATTGAAAAAAGAAGGCTATAAAATAAATTACTTTGATGAAGAGAAATTTAAAATAGAAGTTGCCAAGGCTTTTAAAGTAGAGAATAGTCTCATAGAGGAATTATATAAATGTATTGGTGAGGAGCAGGCCACTTACAGAGCAGATGATGTTAGTGATTTAATTAATTACATGAAAAAAATAATACTATTTGAATATGAACATGATAGATTATGGAAAAAAATAAATTCAATAAAAATATTAAATATAAATAGGATTGAATATGAGCGAGATGCAGTATCTAGAGATGATGTTAAAGATATGCTGATTGACATAAAAGAAGTTAAAAAAAGAGTATCCAGAATAGTAAGTGAAAAAGAAAAAGAGAAATTAGAAATTTTGGAAAAAGAATTAGATAATGATTATTTATATTCAAAGGATATTGAGCTTTTGAAGAAAATGCTTCTTATTAAAGAAGAAAGAGTAAAAGAAAGTTATAATATTAATACTAAAGTTAAAACAATATCTATAGAAATTCCAAAGCAAATAGATTATCACTATATAAGACCACAAAAAGGCACTGTTGAATATCATCAACATCTAAGTAATAATATACCGAGAATGCAGCGATTAATAAAGAATATTAATAAGTATATGAAAGCCGATGAAGAAGAAAGATCAATATTTAAAATAAATCAAAGTAAAACATTACAGGATTCTATAAATATTGCAGTAGCAATATATGATAATAAAGAATTCAAGGCGATAAGCGGAAGTAATAATATAAAGGATTATTGTCATGCACCAACGAAAGATGAATCATTTTTTAAAAGTAATAAAGTTAACAAATTGGGTGAGTTTGGAATTGGATATGACAGAATCAATGATAGTGAAAAAAAGATAATTGAAGAAATACATAAACAGATAGAAGCAAAAGTATTGAAAGATGAGGGAAACTTAACTTTATATAGCAAATGGGAGCCTTGTCCAAGTTGCTGCTTTGTAATTAGCCAGTTTTGCAAAAAGCATCCTAATATAGAAGTTCAAGTTAAGTACCATAAGAAATATGGTGAATAAAAGACATATATTATTTGAAAAATAAAGATGGGACCAACGACAATACATAAATATGCTGTCGTTGGTTTTGATTTATATAGATAATTTATATTTCACCTTGATAGTCAAATTCATCATCATCTTTATGTATGTCAGAATCAGAATATCTAACTGATGTGGGAATTCTTTCTGTAGAGTCTGGATTTTTTGTATTAACAGGGCTTACGTCGCTTGAACCATGAGTATATTTTGAACGTGAAGCATGACTGTTAGCGTATCTTACTTTTTCTGAATCAAGGGATGGATCGTCCTCAGATGAATGGATATCAATAATTTTTTCAGTATCATAGACGCTTGGTGTTTGATCATCTAGTGTTTTTCCTCTTTTCATTGAAATCACTCCTAACATAATAATCTAAAAAATTATTTATAATATATTAAAATACTCTAAATAAAAATTTAAATAACTTAAAGATAAGTTATATAGTTATTATTGAAAAAAGTAAACTTATTAATACGTGGAAGATTTAGTTTTGTAAATATTTAATGAAGATAAAACTAATTAATTATACTTGATTAAATGCTAAAAATTATATTAAGAAAACTTAAATTATGAATTTAACATTTGTAAGCTCCTCACTAAGTATCCACAGTTTTTTTGCTAGATTTTTATCTATAGCCCAAGGGCGAACACCATTATCTTTCAAACTGTCATAAGGAACAGCCTCAGCGATATTGCAGTCTTCACAGTAAACTCCACCCATTCCATCTAAAATACTATTTGTAGCACACCATACAGAGGTTGCTGCACCTTGTTCAATGGTTTTAAATTCATTTGATTTTGTATTAGTGTCATCTTTTCTAGTGTTAGTTTTTAGTTCTTGTACAGTAGTTTTTCCATTAACAGAGAATCTTCCAAGATTTGTAGTTGGAATTAAACCTGGGTGAACTGAGAAAGCCCTAACACCATGGGTTTTTCCTAATCTGTCTAATTCAACGGCGAATAATGAATTAGCAGATTTTGATTGAGCATAAGCCTTCCAACTATCATATTCTGTTTTTTGAAAGTTTGGATCATCAAAATTGACTCCGCCAAGACGCTGCGCTCTTGATGAAACTGAAATAACTCTAGCACTTTTAGCATTTTTTAGAGCAGGCCAAAGTCGTGCTGTTAACTGGAAATGACCTAGATGATTTGTCGCAAATTGAGATTCATAACCTCTTTTGTCCCTTATTAGTGGAGGTGCCATTATTCCAGCGCTATTTATTAAAATATGAAGAGATCTTTGAGAATTTATAAACTTTTGTGCGAAACTATCAATAGACATTGGATCCATAAGGTCTAAATGTTCAATTTCTATATTTGGAATATTATCCATAGCTCCTTTTGCTTTTTCTATATCTCTAGCAGGAATTATTACTGTTGCACCAGCTTCAGCTAAAACTTTTGCTGTTTCCATCCCAATTCCAGAATATCCGCCAGTAACAATTGCAATTTTACCTTTCAAGTTTATACCATCTATAACATCTTTTGCAGTTGTAAAAAAATTATATTTTGAATTTATTGGTGTTTGAGTAGTATTTTTCATATATCTTTCTCCTTAAAAAATAATTTGATTTACAAGATTATAGAAATGAAAGAATAACATTCTTTTCACCAATCTTGTAGTATAAGATGAGTATATTTGTTAGAGTGCAGTGTAAGTCAATAGGAAATTTTCTTATATTTTTTTAGTTATTTTCTAATGTATTGATTTTTAGATATATTAACTTTTATAATAACTAATATGATGAAACTGAAATAAGAGAAAATGATAAATAAAAAAATGAAAGATGATTTTATCGTCTTATAAGTAGAGTTCAGTAATATATTTCATTAAGCATAGAGATTTGCATATATAGATAATATATCTAGATGAAGTAATTTTATAGTGTATGAATTTTGCTAATAGAACTTATAGATTTAAATAATTTTTGAGATATTTGGGAGTGTGACTTATGAAATATTCAATGAAAGAAGTTTCTGAAAAATTTAATATAACACCGTATACATTAAGATATTATGAGCGTGAGGGGTTATTGCCTTTTGTTCAACGCGATAATAATGGCAGAAGAATATACACAGATGTTGATCTGGGATCTATTCAGCTTGTTAACTGCATGAGGGCTACAGGAATGTCAATTGCGTATATAAAAAATTATGTCAGTTTGACTACAAAGGGAAAGGATACAGTGGATGAAAGAAGAAATATTATGCTTGAACAAAAAGAAATACTTAAGGAAGAAATCAAAAAATATAATGATCTTCTAGAACTTGTAAATATGAAACTAGACTACTATGATGAGAAGATTTCTAGAGATGAACTGAAAGAGATTATAACTGAAAGAAATAATAAGAACTAAAAATATGAATTGATATCTGAGAGTCACTTTAAGTAATGATTGATAGGAAATATTATAGCTGTTAGGTAACGCGTACAAGCGGCTGGAAATATTTATTGTATTCTGTATGCAAAAATGATGTATAATATGGTATGGGAATTAGCATTTAAACAAAGGAAAGGAATAAAGGATATGAACTTATACAGCAAATATTTTAATAAGTATAAAATTCCATTTGGGATAGCTGTTTTTTGTGTTGCATCTGAAGCAATTTGTGATTTGCTCGGTCCAACACTTATGTCTAACATAATTAATACAGGAATTGAGCAAGGATCACTTTCTAAAGTTTATTACTGGGGAATGCTTATGCTTATAGTAACTGCAATTGGAGCTGTTTTCGCAGTTACAAGAAATATTTTAGCAAGTAAGGTATCTCAAAGAATGGGAGCAGATCTTAGGTATGACTTATTTGAAAAGATTGTTTATTTTTCAGAATTAAGCACAGATAAGATTGAAAGTGGATCTCTAATTACACGTATGACAAATGATACGGCACAGGTTATATTGTTCGTTAATGGAATTATGAGAATTTTTTTAAAGGCTCCGATTACATGCATAGGTAGTATTGTGCTTGCAACACTGCTTAATTTTAGGTTGAGCCTCATTATATATGGTGTTGTTGCGATTGTGTCGATACTTATTATTATTAGTATGAAGTTAAGTTATCCGCGTTTTTATGAATTACAAAAGGCGATGGATAAAGTAAATTCAGTTGTTCAGGAATATCTTATAGGTGTACGCTTAGTCAAGGCCTTTGGAACATATAATAAGGAAAGTAGTAAGTTTGAAAATGCAAATACAAACTTAATGGAAAAAGGAATATCATCTCAAAGTGTTATTACATTTGTGTCACCACTTATAACTCTTACTGTTGGAATTGGAACAATAATTGTAATTTCAGCAGGTAGCAGTCTCTTTTCAGCAAACCTTGCAAATCCAGGAGATATATCAGCGTTTGTAATTTATATGGCACAAATTCTTACCTCATTAATTATGATAACAAATATATTCAATACATTTGTAAGAACCAAGGCTTCTACTGCTCGTATTAAAGAAATAGTTGATTGTGATGGAGATTTTTCTCATGATGGTGAAATGAAAGAATTAAATGGTAATATTGAATTTAGAGATGTTACATTTGCATATCCAAATGGTAGTGGTGTACCTGCTTTAAATAATCTATCGTTTTCTATTAGAAGTGGACAAAGTTTAGCTATAATTGGTCCAACAGGCAGCGGGAAATCTACTATTGCATGGCTTCTTTTGCGATTTTATGATGTGAACAAGGGAAAAATTTTAATTGACGGCTACGATGTTAAAGAATTAAATGTTGATTCTGTACGAAATAGCATTGCTATAGTGCCGCAGAAACCAATGCTTTTTTCTGGTTATGTCGCTGAAAATATTAGATGGGGTAAAAGGGAAGCGAGCAATGTGATGGTTCATGAGGCTTCTGAAAAGGCACAAGCAGGTTTTATAAATAATATGAAAGATGGATATGAAAGTATGTTAGGGAGTGCTGGAGTTAATCTTTCGGGTGGCCAAAAGCAATGTATTTCTATAGCTCGTGGAATACTTAGGGATTCGTCTGTAATTATATTAGATGATGCAACAAGTGCATTAGATTCAGTAACAGAAGCAAAGGTTAGAGAAAACTTAGGTTCAAAAACAAGTAATCAAACTGTGATTACAATCACTCAACGTTGTGGAACAGCGATGTTTGCAGACAGAATTTTGGTTATGGATAATGGATCTAAGGTTGGATATGGAACTCATGATGAATTAATGCAAAGCTGTGAAGTATATAGAGATATTTATAAAACGCAAATAGAGAGCAGCAAGGAGGTATAGGATATTATGACACAACAATTTTCTAAAACTGAAGTAAAAGTACCTTCTATTAGTGAGAGACGTGTGGGTGGAGGCGGAAATCGCTTTGCACCTACACAAAAAGCTAAAAATGCTAGAGGCACATTAGTGCGTATTATTAAAATATACATGCGTTTTGCTAAGACGATCTTTCTAGCTATGATTTTTACAGCTTTTTCATCAGCAATTTCTGTTGGGATTCCTTATTTTGTAGGAAAGACTTTTGATACATTTAGAATAGCAACAAGAACTGTAGATAAATCGACTCTTATATTATTTTTAACTATAATTGCAGTTTTGTATGGAGTTAATTGTCTTATTTCATGGATAAATGGTGTTATTATGCTTAAAGTTTCACAAAAACTTGTTTTTGTAATACGTGCAGAGTTTTTTGAAAAGATGCAGAGGCTTCCTTTGAAATTTTATGATACACGTTCCCATGGAGATACAATGAGTAGAATCACAAATGATGTAGACAATATTAGCTCTACAATTGCACAAACAACTACACAGTTAATATCAAGTATTTTAACTTTAGTTGGATCTTTTATGGTTATGATAGTGTTAAATGTTCCCCTTACACTAGTTGTTTTATTATGTATACCTCTAGTTATACTTTTAACACGTGTAATTGCAACGCATAGCCGCAAATATTTCCTAGCTCAGCAAAGAAATTTAGGCTCACTTAATGGCGTAATTGAGGAAAATATATTAGGACTAAAGATGGTAAAGGCTTTTAATAAACAGGAGGATGTCCTAAAACAATTTGAAAAGATAAACGAAAATCTATATGAAAGCAGTAATAAAGCGCAAATATGGTCTGGGTATATGATGCCTCTTATGAATGTTATTAATAACTTTATTTTTGCAGTTGTTGCAATTGTTGGTGGTATGCTATCCGTAGGGTATGGTGTAGCTGTTGGAACTGTAGTTAGTTTTTTAAGCTATTCAAAACAATTTTCACAGCCATTAAATTCTGTAGCAGGTATGTTTAATACAATTCAATCAGCACTTGCTGGGGCAGAACGTGTTTTTGAGATTTTAGATAATGAAGAAGAAAGTGAAGATTTTAAAGATGCAATTGAGATAAAGCAACCAAATGGTGATGTAACCTTTGAAAATGTATATTTTTCATATGATAAGTCTATACCTATATTAAAGAATGTGAGTTTTAAAGTTAAAGCAGGAGAAACAGTTGCGCTAGTAGGAGAGACTGGAGCAGGAAAAACTACTATTGTGAATCTTCTTACTCGATTTTATGATGCAGACAGTGGAAATATATTCATTGATGATGAGCCTATTACGAATATAAAAAGAAATAGTCTTAGGAAATGCTTCTCTGTTGTGCTTCAAGATACTTGTCTTTTCACTGGAACGATTATGGATAATATTCGTTATTCTAAAAAAGATGCAACAGATGAACAGGTTGTAAATGCTGCTAAAATAGCTCATGCTCATGAATTTATTGATAAACTTCCTAAAGGTTATCAAACATTGGTTTCTGGAGCTACAGATAACTTAAGTCAAGGGCAGCGCCAATTAATGTCTATTGCTAGAGCAGTTCTGTGTGATAGCCCGATTTTAATTTTGGACGAAGCAACTAGCAGTGTAGATACAAAGACCGAAAAAGATATTCAACATGCATTATTAAGATTAATGAAAAACCGTACTAGCTTTTTAATAGCACACAGATTATCGACTATTAGAGATGCAGATCGCATTATGGTAATTGGTGGTGGAAAAATATTAGAAAGTGGAAACCACAAAAGTCTTATGAATGAAAAAGGTGAGTATTACAAAATGGTTATTAGTCAAATGGGAAAATTAATTGAGGAGTAAATTTTAATTAGGAGGAAGAAAAATGAAAATTGCAGAAGGATTAGATGTACTTGAATTGGGTAGCGAAGAAAGAAGAATGAATGCCACACTAATTTGGGATGATAAAAATGTTATTTTAATAGATGCAGGATTACCTGGACAAATAGAAAATATTCGCGAAGAAGTGGAAAAAGCAGGTGTATCATTTGACAGAATCAATAAAATAATTATTACTCATCACGATTTAGATCATATGGGCAGCTTATCAAGTATTGTTAAAAATTCTAAAAGTGAAATAGAAGTGTTAGCACATAGTGGAGAAAGACCTTATATTGAGGGAGATAAAATCGGTATAAAAATTACTCCTGAGCGTTTGAGTTCAATGCCAGATTCTATGAAAGAAACCATAAAGCAACTTAAAACAAAAGTTAATAGGATTGTTAAAGATGAAGAGGAACTTTCTTATTGTGGAGGAATAGAGGTGATTTATACCCCAGGACATACTCCGGGACATATTTGTCTCTATCTAAGAAAGTATAAGGCATTGGTAACTGGAGACGCAATGAATGTTGTAAATAATGAATTAATTGGTCCTAATCCAGAATATACATTTGATATGAAGCAAGCAATGGAATCTCTTAAGAAGCTCACAAAATATGATATAGAAACAGTCATCTGTTATCATGGTGGAGTATTTACAAAAAGCTCAAATGAGAGGATTGCAAAATTAGCTAATAGTTAAGAAGAATATAAAGATAGTAGCTTTATTATGAAGCTTCTATCTTTTTTATATTCTATTAAAAAAATTTCCATTAAATTTATAATTATTAGTGAAGGATATATTAATAATATTTTTTTTATTTGCAGATAATATAAAGTAGTAAAATAAATGTAGAAGTTAGAGGCTGATTATGAAAAAAACATTATATGATTATAGAGATAAAATTAAAAAATTGCCAGTAAAAGAGAAATACAATAAGAATGAACTATTGATAAAAGATTTTTTAATTGATAAGAAAGAAGATCTTGAAATATATTATTCGCCTCATAATGAATACATAAATTTAGACGCAAGGGTATTTATTGTTGGCATAACTCCAGGATTTCAGCAAATGAGTACGGCCATTGCTACTGCAAGAAGAGAGTTAGAGAACTCTGATAATATTAAAGAAATTCAGTATAAATGTAAGAAAGCAGGAAGGTTTAGCGGTAGTCTTAGAAAAAACTTAATTGATATGTTAGATAAAATAGAGCTTAATAAGAGTCTAAAAATAGATAATTGCAGCCAATTGTTTGAAGAAAAAGATTATTTATTGCACACATTTTCATTAATACCTTATGCAGTCTTTGTAAAAGGAAAAAACTATTCAGGTCACACTCCAAAACTTATTAAGAATGAATTTTTGATGAAATATATTTATGAAAATTTTATTTATGAATTAAAAGCATTAAATAATTTAGATAAAATTCTTATAGTACCATTAGGCAGGTCAGTAGAGGAAGTATTATACAAGCTATGTGAAAATAAAATTATAAACGAAAAGCAAATATTAAGAGGTTTTCCACATCCATCTGGGGCTAATGTAAATAGATTAGTTCAACTAGAGGAAAATAAGGAGAAGATGATTAATACAGTAAGAAATAATTTTAATTAAAAAGAACAAAAATCAATGTTAAAGCACATTATATATAAAATAAAGTCTAAAAGAGGGTTAAAGTGTATACCTTCTTTCTTTATATTTAAAACAAAATTTAAAGATTCTTAAGATTTTACTAAATAGATTTTAATATTTAAGATTTATACTAATTCTATGATTTAACTAAAAGAGAAGAATTCAAGGAGGCTTTCAATATGAAGCTAGTAAAATTTTTAATTGAATATTTTAAATCACCTAGAACTATAGGGGCTGTAGCACCTAGTTCAGAGAAACTTGCAGAGAAAATGGTAGGAGACATAGATTTTAAAAATTCTGAGGTTATAATTGAGTACGGGCCAGGGACTGGGGTTTTTACGGACAAGCTTGTAAAAAGAAAAAAGAGAGAGACATTATTAATGTTATTTGAATATAATGAAGAATTTTGCAGACAATTAGAAGAGAAATATAAAGGAGAAGATGATATTATAATAATAAATGATTCTGCTGAAAATGTAGACAAACATTTAGCAAAATATAATCTTAGCAGAGTAGATTATGTTGTATCGGGGCTGCCTTTTGCTAGTCTTCCTAAAGATGTTTCAAATAAAATTTTAAGACAAACTAGAAATATATTAAAAAGAAATGGATTATTTATAACATTTCAATATACTCTTTTGAAAAAAGAATTTATTACTGGATATTTTAAAAAGATAAATATAGAAAGAGTTATCTTTAACTTACCACCAGCCTATGTTTTGAAATGTATAAATTCTTAAGAGAAAGAGGAGATTTACTTTGTATATTCAAGAAGAAATGAAATATCATACAATAATCTCATTTAATTATATAAATATGAAAGAAGACTAGCAAATAAACGCTAGTCTTCTTATTGCTGAAATTTAGAATAAAAACATAATAAAATTTAAAGATAGATTACTGAAAAGCTTAGTCTACACTGATGGAATTAAGAACTCTGAATCTATCATTGCATAAATCTATTCTAACCTTATTGTTTTCAAAAACATTTTTAGAAATCTCTTTTGATATTGCTTTCATAGGTTCTACATAGCTTGTATCACTTTTATAGTCACCTTCTACAACGAGAGATAAAATATAGAGTGTATCTTGTTTATCAATCTTAACGTCCACTTTTGAACTAGGAGTGAAGTATCCTTCTGAATTTAAATAATCTCCAAGTTTTTTCGCTTGGGATTCTGTTATCTTATTAGTATAAAATAAGTGATTTTCGCCATAATCAAGAGCATTTTTTGGTACGTAAATTGAGTATAGAATTGAAGCAGCAGACAAAGAAAAAATCAAAAGCCCTATGATTATAGGAAATAAATACGAAGCACTTTGCCCTCCATTTTGAATATGTTCATTATACAGCTTTAACTGTGTGAACATAAGAATTATTCCTAAAGCTATATTAATACTGAAAAATATGATAGAAGTATTAATTGATAATATAGGCAGCAGTGCAATAAGTGCTATAAACACTAAGATACTCGTTAAAAGAAATATCCACTTCTTTTTTTGACTTCCAGATCGACCATAATTCAAAGCAGACATGATCCCAGCTGGTAGAAATGAGAAAAATACGGAAAATATAATAAATGATTTCGGATTCCACAGTTTTGTTGTAGGTAATTTATTAACCTTTGTCATGAAGATGCCTCCTTAGAATTGTCTTTACAATAATTATATCATAGTTTATGGAAGCAAAATATGTTAATTCCAATTTATGTAATAAATTTGGTTTTGACTAGATAAACGTTTTTACATTAACTTAACAAAAATTATAAATACTTTTAATAAGATTATGTTATATTTCAACTATATTTACAAGAGCTACTATAATAGCTAATAAGCAGAAATATGGGGAGATTATAATATGTTAAATTCATTAGTTGATAATTTAAAATATAATGAGGCAGAGGAGTTGGAAAATATATTAAATAGTAAAAATATAACTACAGTTTATCAACCCATTGTTTCACTTTTAGATGGGGAAATCATAGGGTATGAGGCGTTAAGCAGAGGGCCGATAGACTCACCATTGCAAAATCCAGATAAGTTATTTAACGCTGCTCAGGTTTATAATAAAACATGGGAGTTAGAACAATTATGTAGAATAAAAGCTATTAAAAGAGCTACAAATATTGAAAAAAATAAATATCTTTTTATAAATGTAGATCCCCATATTTTTAAAGATGAAAAATTTAAGAAGGGTTTTACTAAAGAATTTCTTGCAGAACATAACATGTCACCTGATTGTATAATATTTGAGATTACGGAAAAGACGTGTATAGAAGATTACAAAGGATTTAAACAGGCTCTTAGCAATTATGTAGATCAAGGATATAAAATTGCGATTGATGATACTGGTTCAGGATATTCTGGGCTTAAGATGCTTAATGAAACAAAGCCACATTATGTAAAAATTGACATGGATCTAATTAGAAATATAAATGAAGATTCGTTTAAACAATCATTAGTAGAATGCTTTGTTAAGCTATCGGAAGCAACAAATATGAAGCTTATTGCTGAGGGAATAGAAACAGAAGAAGAATTGAGAACATTAGTAAACTTAGGCGTCTATGCAGGACAAGGTTTCTTACTAAGTCGTCCAGCAGGAACTTTTCTAGATATACCTAATCAGATTAGAGATTTAATTGTAAGGTGTAATAAATTCAAGGATAATGTGTATTATAACTATCAGTCAAGCTGTATAGGCGAAATTGTTAGACATGATAGTCCGTTTGGGCCTAAAACTTATTGTGGTGATATTAAAGAATATTTTGATTCTAACGATATTACTGGAGCCTGTATAGTAAATAATGATGTACCATTAGGTCTTATTATGAAACATACGTTAGACTCGGCGCTTGCTACAAAATATGGTGTTGCAATTTTTACAAAACGTCCTGTTTCTTTAGTTATGGATACAAATCCTTTAGTTGTAGATTACAACACACCAGTAACAGAAGTTTCAAGGCTAGCAATGTCTAGGAAAACACAAAATATATATGATTATATTATCGTAACTAACAATAATAAATACTGTGGAATGGTTACAATAAGATCTTTGTTAAATTATACTACAATGCTAGAATGTAACTACGCGAGACAACTTAATCCCCTTACTGAGCTACCAGGTAATACCGCTATACAAAATAATATAATGAATATAATTAAAACAAAACGCAAATGTTGTATTCTTTATCTAGATCTAGATAATTTTAAAGTTTATAATGATACGTACGGATTTGAAAATGGAGATAGGATTCTTAAATATACATCTCAATTAATACAATCTGAAATAAAATCACTTTTCCCTTATAATGGATTCATTGGACATATAGGAGGAGATGATTTTGTAAGTATTTTAGAAAATCCAATTGAAGAATGTGAAGAAGTGTGTGAAAAAATTATAAAGAAGTTTAATGATGGGATTTTGAATTTTTTTAATGAAAAAGATAGAAGTAATAGATATATCACGGCGACAGACAGATATGGAAAAAATGGTATATTTCCACTTACTTCTCTTTCAATTGCAGGAATTTATGGTGAGCTCAATGATTACTCGAATTCAGAAGAAGTAGGGGTAGCTGTAGCAGCAATAAAAAAAGAAGTTAAATGTATTCTTGGGAGTTGCTATTTAATAAAACCGGTTAATTGAAATCGGATTATTACCTTTATTGGTAATTCATAGAAAATAAAAAATGCTTAGTATATAAAGACTAAGCATTTTTTATTATTTTATACGAACTAATCTTTCCAAATATGCAATAGAGAATCTTTTGAACTTTTTGCAAATACATCGGTTCTATTAGAGCTCCAAGAAACAGCTGCAGGATCTAAAGTGAAGGAACCACCGATTGTTTGCCAATCGCTCCAGCGCGAACCGTTCCATGTTTTCGTGATTAATTGGTTACTTTGATTTCGTGCAAATACCTCTAGCCTATTAGAAGCTCGAGAAGATACAGCAGGGGCAGATGCTAAATTTCCACCAAGATCTTCAAAGTCATTCCAACGAGAACCATCCCACCATTTATGATATAGACGATTACCTTGTCCACGAACAAATACATCAATTCTATTATTTCCCCAAGAAACAGCTGCAGGGCCAGAAGTTAGAACGCCACCAAGGTTTTCAAAGTCGCTCCAGCGAGAGCCGTCCCACCATTTGTGATAAAGAGCATTATCTGTTCCACGGACAAATGTATCTATTCTATTTGCGGCCCAGGAAGAAGCAGCAGGTGCAGATGTTAAGACTCCACCAAGATTTTCAAAATCACTCCAACGAGAGCCATCCCACCACTTATGGTACATTGCGTTATTTGAACCTTTACCAAATACATCGATCCTATTATTTCCCCAAGAAACAGCTGCAGGAGAAGAAGTTAGAAGACCACCAAGGTTTTCGAAATCACTCCAGCGAGAGCCGTCCCACCATTTGTGGTAGAGAGCATTATCGGATCCAGTTACAAATACATCAAGCCTGTTTGCAGACCAAGAAGAAACTCCAGGAGAATATTTTAAAACTCCGCCAAGATCTTCCCATTTACTCCAACCACTACTAGGCGATGGAGTAGGATTTGGACCAGGAGCTGGTGAAGGTTTAATGTTTCTAAGAGTAAATTCAATTATAGATCTAAAAGTGAGATTAATAACGTTGTTAGGAACACCTAGAGAACGAAGAGAAAGAAAAATTGAATTATTTCTTCTTCTAAAGTCATTAAAAATTCTATTTACACTTTGATTTATATTTCCCGGATATGTTTGAGCATTATCTAAAGTGAAAGCAATAGCGGTTCTAAAATAGTTATCGCCAACTCCTTGGAGTAGTGAGAAAAGCTGAGGCATTTGATTACGCATTAATCTTAATATTCTATTAACTTCTTGGTCAGAAGCTCTATAAGAGTCTGAGTGAATTTCTTTAGTCAATAAGTTTGAATCTTGAAATTCATAAGAATCTTCGTATCTATCAAATCTTGATATTTCATCATTATCGCTGAAATTTTTCATTTGTTCATCAAAAAATGGACAAGTGTTTTTCTGCATACAATACGGGCAGTAAAAAAAATCATCGTTATACATTGAGAATCTCCTTGTATTTTTGCTATGGCAGTAAAGCCTGTCTCATTCATTTTATGATTACGGTTTAGGTATGTTACAGAGATAGTAAATTTAATATACATATGTTGAAATTGAGTTTCTATATTCAAAAAAATAATAGATCTTAAGCAAGAGTATAAATACAGTAATGAAAGGCTTCAAGTTGTTATTGGAGATTTTGATTCATCAAATGAAAATAGAAAATACTATATAAAGAATTGACAATAAATACAAAGAAACTAAGTTCTAAGAGTTGAAAAATATTATTTTTAAAATAAAACTATATTACCTTGACAAATTTAAAAGGTGAAACTAAAATAATATATGTTAGAAATCTAACAAACTGATGGGAGCATAAGTATGGATAAAGAGGTACACATTGGGAAAAAATTGAGTATGTTATCTAGGAGATTGCATAGAAGAATAGATAAGGAAGCTTCACAATATGGTGTGACTGGAGTTCAAGCTAGGATTCTTGGCTTCATATATCATAAATCAGATAAAAAAGACATTTTTCAGAAAGATATAGAAGAGGAACTTGATATTAGACGTTCCTCAGTGACAAGCGTACTTCAATTGATGGAGAAGAATGGGCATATTAAGAGAATAAGTGTATCAGAAGATGCACGTCTGAAAAAAATAGTATTGACAGAAAAAGGAATGGGGATTCAAAGAAATGTATATGAGTTTATCCTTAGAGTTGAAAAATCATTAAGAGATGAGTTAAATGAGGATGAATTCAATATATTAGTTTCTTTAATTGATAGATTAGCTAAGAAAATTGCAGATTAAAGCACATTCAAAAAATAACAAGTACATTTGCCAGCCTATTTTCCACCATACTACGTTGGCAAATTGACCTAATAGGCCCGCTATGAGGGCAATTTGCCTCCTTGCCTGATGAAAAATATCCATGGCAACTTTGGACTTGTTATTTATTTTCATGTGCTATGCAATTTTTTTTGAGCTATTAGTTAGAAACCTAACAAAGAAGGAGGAAAATTATGATAAAAAGATTAGCAGGTTTTGTAGCAGAATTTAAAAGAGATAGTATTCTAACTCCATTATATGTTGCATTAGAAGTAGTTATGGAAACAATTATTCCGCTTTTAATGGCATGGATTATTGATAATGGGGTGGGAAAAGGTAATGTGAAATATGTAAGTATTGTTGGTGGGGCAATGATAATAACATCATTTTTATCTCTTACTTTTGGAGTTTTAGGTGGCGTACATGCAGCTAAAGCTTCATCGGGGTTTGCTAGAAATTTAAGAAAGGGAATGTATTATAATATACAAAATTTTTCCTTTTCAAATATAGATAAATACTCTACAGCTGGACTTGTAACAAGATTGACTACAGATGTAACAAATGTTCAAAATGCATTCCAAATGATAATAAGAATGGCTGTAAGGGCTCCATTTATGCTTATATCCGCTACAACAATGTGTTTTTATATTAATGCAAAATTATCTATGATATTTATAGGTGCTATAGTTTTTCTTGGAGTTATACTATATTTCATTATGACTACAGTACACCCATATTTTGTTGAAGTTTTTAAAAAGTATGATGATTTGAATGCCAGTGTACAAGAAAATTTAACTGGAATTAGAGCAGTGAAGGCTTATGTAAGAGAAGAGCATGAAACAAGCAAGTTTTATAAAGCTTCTAAAACTTTATACAAATATTTTATAAGAGCTGAAAAACTAATCATAGTTAATGCTCCAGCAATGCAATTTACAGTTTATACATGTATTTTGCTTTTATCTTGGCTTGGTGCAAAAATGATTGTTTCAAATACTATGTCAACTGGAGAATTGATGAGTTTATTTACTTATACTCTTAATATATTAATGAGTTTAATGTTCCTTTCGATGGTATTTGTAATGGTAATTATGTCTAAATCATCAGCTGAAAGAATTACAGAAGTTTTAAATGAAAAAAGTGATTTGGCAAATGATGAAAATCCAGTTTATGAAGTAAAAGATGGATCTATAACTTTTAATAATGTTGGCTTTTCCTATAACAAAAATAAGGACAACCTTGCTTTAGAAAATATCAATTTGAAAATTAATTCTGGTGAGACTATTGGAATTATAGGAGGAACAGGAAGTTCAAAAACTACCCTTGTTCAGCTTATTCCAAGATTGTATGATGCTACAAATGGTAGTGTTGAGGTCGGAGGAGTTGATGTTCGAAAATATGATATAGAAACACTTAGAGATGAGGTTTCTATGGTATTACAAAAGAATGTTTTATTTTCTGGAACAATAAAAGAGAATTTAAGATGGGGAAATAAAGATGCCTCTGATGAAGAGTTAATAGATGCCAGCACACAAGCACAAGCAGATGAATTTATAGAAAGTCTTCCAAATAAGTATGACACTTTTATAGAACAAGGCGGAACAAATGTATCTGGAGGGCAAAAGCAAAGATTATGTATTGCAAGAGCGCTACTTAAAAAACCTAAAATATTAATTTTAGATGATTCAACAAGTGCGGTAGATACTAAAACTGATGCTTTAATCAGGAAAGCATTTAAAGAAACAATACCAAATACTACAAAGATTATTATTGCTCAGCGTATTTCTTCAGTTCAAGATGCAGATAAAATTGTTGTATTAAATGATGGGAAAATAGATGGATTTGGAACTCATGAAGAATTACTAAAATCAAATGAAATATATAGTGAAGTTTACGAATCTCAAATGAAAGGGGCGAGCGACAATGAGTAAAGATAGTAGTAGCAATAGAACTCCTAGAATGATGGGACGTGGTGGACGTGCTCCTGTAAAAGCTAATAAAGATTCTTTGAAAATACTAAAAAGATTATTAGCGTATATACTTAAGGAATATAAGTTTTTGTTTTTTATGGTATTAGTAACTATTATTATAAGTTCTCTTGCTAATGTTATTGGAACATTATTTTTAAGAAATTTAATTGATGATTATATAACACCACTCTTAAATAAACCAGAATCAGATTTTGGCCCGCTTCTTAAAATGATAATTACCATGGCAGTAATTTATTATGTTGGAGTTATATCAACTTATATATATAGCCGTATAATGATTGTAATCTCACAAGGATCACTAAAAAGAATAAGAGATGATATGTTTGCTCATATGGAGAATTTACCAATAAAGTTCTTCGATACACATGCTCATGGAGATTTAATGAGTTTATATACAAATGATACAGATGCTTTAAGGCAAATGATAAGCCAAGGAATACCACAATTATTATCAGCTATCATAACTGTTGTCAGTATATTTGCTTCAATGATATATTTAAGTATTCCTTTAACAGGCGTTGAAATTATAATTATATTATTGATGTTTAGAGTTACTAAAATTATTGGTGCAAAGAGTGGAAAATATTTTGGTCTTCAACAAAAAGATATAGGCGCAGTAAATGGATATATAGAAGAAATGATGGAAGGGCAAAAGGTTGTAAAAGTCTTTTGCCATGAAGAAGAAGCAAAAGCTAACTTTGATAGATTAAATGATATGCTCTTTAATAGTGCAAATAATGCAAATAAATATGCTAATGTCTTGATGCCTATTATGGGTAACATTGGATATATAAATTATGTAGCTGTTGCTATCTTTGGATCAGTTCTAGCTATTGGTGCATTTGGTGGATTTACACTTGGTGGACTTGCAGCATTTTTGCAATTAACAAGAAACTTTAGTCAAACAATCAATCAAATGGCTCAACAATTCAATTTTGTTATTATGGCACTTGCGGGGGCAGAACGTATATTCAAGCTTCTTGATGAAAAGAAAGAAACAGATGAAGGTTATGTTACTTTGGTAAATGCTAAGGAAAATGAAGATGGGGAATTAGAGGAGTGCAAAGAGCGTACTGGAATTTGGGCATGGAAACATCCTCATGAAGATGGAACTATTACGTATACAAAGCTTCTCGGTGAAGTAGTATTTGATGATGTGGACTTTGGATATAATGATGAAAAGATAATTTTGCATAATATAAAGCTATATGCTAAACAAGGACAAAAAATAGCATTTGTAGGTGCTACAGGAGCAGGTAAAACCACTATTACTAATTTAATAAACCGCTTCTATGATATTCAAGATGGAAAGATAAGATATGATGGCATTAATATCAATAAGATTAAAAAGGATGACTTAAGAAGATCTCTTGGAATAGTGCTTCAAGATGCACATCTTTTCACTGGAACAGTAGCAGATAATATTAGATATGGTAAATTAGATGCTACAGATGAAGAAGTAGTTGCAGCAGCAAAACTTGCAAATGCAGATACGTTTATAAGACACCTTCCAAATGGTTATGATACAGTTCTTACAGGAGATGGAGGCAGCCTTTCACAAGGTCAAAGGCAGTTATTAACAATTGCTAGAGCAGCAATAGCTGATCCACCAGTTTTAATCTTGGATGAAGCAACTTCAAGCATCGATACAAGAACAGAAAGAATTGTTCAAGAAGGAATGGATAAACTTATGAAAGGAAGAACAGTTTTTGTAATTGCTCATAGACTTTCAACAATCAAAAACTCTGATGTAATTATGGTATTAGACCAAGGTAGAATTATTGAAAGAGGAAATCATGATGATCTAATAAAAGAAAAAGGTAAGTATTATCAATTATATACAGGAGCTTTTGAATTATCATAAAGCTGAAACTTAATGACCACAAAATTGTGGTCATTAAATTTTTCATTCTTTAGGGACTTATAATTCAGTAAAATCCATGAAGAATTTTTTTGAACACATTTATTAGCTCGGTTTAGTATTTTATGAGAATAAAAAATAAATAATATTCACTTGCATATAATGATCTTATATGCAGAATAAAACTCTTATTAAAAGACAATCTATGATTATAACCAATATAGGAGGGTCTTGAAATGAGTGTATTTAAAAAGATATATATATTTACAATAATTTCATTTGTAATAATAATTATGCTAGTAGGTAGTATCTCGAAAAGTTTAGCAATTAATTTAAATGGGGCTTCAATAATTCCAGTAAAAGTAGCTATGTTTCAATCTAGAGAAGATGATCAATATAATATTGAGGTTAGAAAGAACTTAGAAGAGATTCAGAAAGAAAATGAGGGCAAGGTTGAGTTCACTTTTTTTGATGGAAAAGGAAATCAGGTTATACAAAACGAAAGTATTTACGAAGCTATTAATGATCATTTTGATTTGTTTGTAATAAATCTGGTTGATACAAAGGTAGATACTATAAGTGATGTAATTAATAAAATTGAAAAAAATAATATACCATTAATTTTAGATGGAACACCTAATAAAGATATATTAAATTTTATTACCCCTTACAAGAGTATTGTTTTTCTTGGAACTGATACAGAGCAATCTGGAGTTCTAGAAGGTAAGATAATTGTTGATTCATGGAATGCCAATAAGGGAGCTATAGATAAAAATAGAGATAATATACTTCAATATATTATGCTTCAGGGAAAAATAGATCATCCTGGTACTATTGATAGAACAAAGTATTCTATTTCAACAATTAATGATGCCGGAATAAAAACCCAGGAACTTGCAATACAAAGTTGTAATTGGGATGAAGAATGTGCTAGAGCGGGTATTGACTCATTATTTTTAAGATATGGCAATAATGTTGAAGCAATTATCGCAAATAATGATGCTATGGCCATAGGAGCTGTTAAAGCGCTTCAGAAATATGGGTATAATAAAGGTGATAAAAATAAAAATGTTTTGGTAGTTGGGATTGATGCTATTCCAGAAGCTATGGAATTAGTAGATAAAGGATTTATGACTGGGACAGTTATTCAAGATGCAAGTGCAGAAGCTCAAGCAATATATTCTGTAGGCATGAACTTAATTAAGGGAAATGATCCTCTAGAAGGTACAAAATATAAATTTGATGATAATAGGATTTTACGTATGCCTTACCGTGAATATGTAAAATGAATTAGAATTTGGAGAATTATTGCAATGTAATATTTCTCAGTAGTATAATTATGGTAGTTTTATTGTTATGGGGGATACAGAGAATGAATAATGTAAATGTTGGATGTCCTAGATGTGGGAGTTTAAATGTCAAAGTAGTAAGTGATATTACGGAAACCACGAAAGGCTTTGGTGCAGGAAAAGGCTGCTTAGGATATATATGTTTAGGTCCTATTGGATTGCTATGTGGAATGCTCGGCATGGGAAAAACTAAAACTAAGACAAATACGTATAGGGTGTGTGCAGATTGTGGGGCAAGATTTAAATAATGTAACGGATAAGAAAACAAAGTTCTGGATACTTCTTATGAAGGCTGGTGCACTTAGTGGTTGTCATCAAATGTATGAAAGGAGTTTCAGTTTTAGGGGATTTCAATTTCCAGTGTGTGCAAGGTGTACTGGAATTTATTTGGGGTATATAATTGCAGTGATTTTGTTTGTAGTCAAAGCAAAGATTAGTTTAAAGATCTGTGGAGTATTGATTTTAATTATGATTTGTGATGGTTTACTACAATTATTTAAAATTAAGAAATCAACTAATATTAGAAGGCTAATTACAGGAGTTTCATTTGGAATCGGATTAGCCTTCTTATTAATGTATGCAATTAAAACATTATGTGAAAAAGTATAAATACATAAAAGTTATTTAATTAAAAATTGCAGAGTAACTTCAGATGAAAAGGTGGAAGGGCAATAT
Source organism: Clostridium sp. YIM B02569 (assembly GCF_022320765.1). NCBI lineage: Bacteria > Bacillati > Bacillota > Clostridia > Eubacteriales > Clostridiaceae > Clostridium > Clostridium sp. YIM B02569. The sequence goes on from NZ_JAKJJX010000005.1 coordinate 113,521, forward strand.
CAAGCTGAATATATTGCAGATTATTTTAAAAATAAAAATAATATTAAAGTGGTTTTATTAAAAGGTGAGAAGAACCATGCAGCTATTAAAGAGCGTACGAAGGCAGTAAAAGAAACTTTCAAGGAAAAAGGAATAGATGCTGATTATGTTTTTGAGGATAATGCAGATTGGAGCAGGGCAAAAGCTAAGGAGCTGTTTAATATATTCCTGTCTACAGGTAGAAAATTTGACTGTGTAATTGCTAATAATGATGAAATGGCACTTGGAGTGATGGATTTATTTAAAGAAAATAAAATCGATACTTCATTAATTCCAATTGTGGGAATTGATGCTACATCAGATGGATGCAAGGCTATTGTAGATGGAGGTTTACAATTTACTGTTTATCAGTCTGCGAAAGACCAAAGTAAAAATGCTGTTCAGGCAGCTATTCAACTAGGATCAAATGGTAAGTTATCTAATATGGAAAATTTTGCGCAGGACGGTAAGCATATATGGGTTCCATTTGAAAAAGTAACAAAGGATAACGTGAAAAATTATATATACTGATTGAAATTTAATAAATAAAGTCGTGCATGTAGCAATATAAATGCACGACTTTATTTATTATTGGGGGCTATATCACTAATAGGTTTGCCACTTGAAAATTACTATTTTGCAAGAGTCACATGTAAGTAGGTGAGGAGAATACAATAAAAATAAAACAATAAAAATTATGTCTAAAGCCCTTCATATGTCTGAGAGAAAAACTTATATAATTAAAAGAATGAATTTATGATAGATGAGAAAACTAAGATTATAATAATTAATAAAAAAATAATACGGAGTATAATAAATATATAAATAGATTAAGGATAATAATATAGCAATTGCGGGAGGGATAATTATGAACAAGTATTTATTGGATACTAATGTTGTAATAGGGCTCTGGAAACAGTATCCTTCGATTATTAATAAACTCATAGAAGATGAGAAAATAATAATTTTAAAAGAAGTGAGTGAAGAGCTTGTTGTCAAGGAAAGGAAAGAATACAAAGGTCAACAAGTACTATCAGAAAGATTCTGTAAATTGCTATTTTCAATTATAGAAATAAATAAGAATAATCTCGAAGAATTTTCATCAAAATTAAATATAAAGTATTCTAAAAGTGGTAATATATATTTAAATAGTATAAATAAATTATCACAGAATGATTTGTTACTTTTATATGCGTGTCATTCAGATGATAGTCTTATATTAGTGACAGAAGATAAATATTTATATAATGCTGCAAATCAAATATTAGGTGAGGATAAAGTTATGACATTAAATATGATGATAGAAGAGCAATATAGTGAGGTAAATTAAGTTGGACAATTTGAATAATGATAAGGAACTATTAGATTTAATAAAAGACAAAAGAATGAGCGCGATATATTTTACAGGAGGAGCTTGTGGGGCGTGTGAAGTCATTAAAACTAAGATTGAAGATATTTTAAAAAAATTTCCTGAAATTAAGAGTGGAGAAGTAAATGCAGAAAAGCATTTAGATTTAGCAGCAAAATATAATGTATTTTCTGTACCAATATTTCTACTTTATATAGAAGGCAAGGAAAGCATAAGAGTAGGAAGAAATTTAGATTTACTAGAATTAGAAGCAAGTGTAAAGAGATATTATGAAATGATATTCTAATTTAAAGGCGAATATAACTTTCTATATATTATTACAGTATAAAAAACTGCTTTGGATATTAATTTTATAGCAGTTTTTTTACGGTTAATGTAGAATAAAATCTATTTCAGATATTGTTTCTGATGCTTTTAGAGGTTATGTCCTTAAAAGGTACAATGTCCATAAGATGCCTTTGGTGTTTATACCGAAGAAGTTGAATGTTATGTCCCCAAAAGGTACAGTATCCATAGAGTTGACTCGATTATAAGTTCACAAAGAATATTTTAAATTTACTGAAAATATAATTTGACTAGTAAAAGGAGATGAAGATATGTTGGAAAAAGCTATATGTATAGCAGCAAAAGCTCATGAAGGTCAGGTGGATAAAGGCGGTAAACCATATATTCTTCATCCTCTAAGATTAATGATTTCAAAGAGAAGCCAAGAAGAAATGATATGTGCAGTGCTTCATGATGTAATAGAAGATACTGATATTACAATAGATTATTTAAAAAATGAAGGCTTTTCAGAAGAAATATTATCTGCACTGGATGCTTTAACAAGACGGCATAATGAAACATACGATGAGTTTATAGAAAGAATAATTACTAATAGGTTAGCATGCGAGATAAAGCTAGTTGATTTAAAAGACAATATGAATCTATCAAGAATCGAAAATCCTTCCCAAAAGGACTATGAAAGAATAAAAAAATATAATAAAGCAGCAGATAAAATACTCAATGCATTAGAATTTTATAGAGGGGAGTAATATAGAGGGGATGAAGAACAGTTTTTCTTTTGATATGGAAAATATTATAGATAACATGAAAGTTTCAGGAGCATTTTTATTTTAATTGTTATATTAAATGGAACATTCTTAATTAATATTGATAAATAAGTAATTTTATTGTATCCTATTATATAAAAATTAAACTAGTACGTTAGTAGTGGGGGAAAGCTTTATGATAATAAGAGAAATACAGGAAAAAGATAATGAACAAGTAGAATCATTAATAAGAACTTGTTTGATAGAATTTGGGGCTAATAAACCTGGCTGTGCTTGGTCTGATCCCAACTTAGGATGTTTTTACCAAGTCTATAGCGGTGAAAAATCTAAATATTGGGTAGTTGAAGAAAACGGGAAGATAGTAGCAGGATGTGGGATAGGGCCATTGTTAGGAACTGAAGATGTATGTGAATTACAAAAAATGTATTCTTTAAAAGAAGCAAGAGGCTCAGGTATTGCAAAGAAATTGCTGGATCTTTCATTAGAATTTGCGAGAGAACATTATAAAAAATGTTATTTAGAAACTTTTGATAATATGGAGGCGGCTAAGAGATTTTACGAAAAGAATGGATTTCTTAGATTAGAAAAACCTTTAGTTGAAACTGAACATTATGCTTGTGATGTGTGGTACATAAAGGAATTATAAATTTTATTGAAGTTTAAGATATATAAATAGTATAAGATAATAAACTAATACAATATGCAATGTTTTAAATGTATATTTATTAGTTTATTTTTATGCCTATAGATATCCAACGTTAAAACTAGATTTATGTGATAACTTACCGAAATCATAAATATTTTGATTCCGAAAAGCTATGAAAATATCGCTGAAGGTTTTAAGCAGCAGGTTGTATCCAATTTAGCATGCTCCAACTTTCTTAGGGAAGCTCGACTCATTACATTCGCTGAGGAAGTTCGAGAACCCAAAATAAAATTTTGGACTCTCACTTCACAAGCTAAAATGGAACAACCTACAGCGAAGAACCTTTAACAGCTCATTTTCAAATGTTTTCCCATATTATCACCCCTGTGGTTACAAATATATTTATGATTTCTAGTGAAGATATGAACTCAAGGTTTTAGCAACTTTGTAAATCTGTTCATCAAATAAGTTGAATTGTTATTGTTTATCACTAAAGTAGATGTTCAAAATTACCACAAATAAAAAATTTAAATATGTAAATTATAAGAAGTGTTTAGAATTATGATTCTAAAATGGATTATAAAAGGAGGGTGAGAAATTGAAGAATAGAATAAAATTTTTCTTATTTTTATTAAGTGGTCTTTTTGTTATATTTATATGCATGAAAAGCGTAAGTGCTATTCCGATATCATCTAATGAAACAACTAGTGAAAATCATGATCTGGATAAAAAAGTTTCGCATGATATGAAGAAGGTAATTTATCTGACTTTTGATGATGGTCCTAGCTATAAAGTTACAGATCGTGTTCTAGACATTTTGAAAGAAAAGGATGTTAAAGGAACTTTTTTTCTCATAGGAAGCCAGATTGAAGGAAGAGAAGGGGTTGTAAAAAGAATTTATGATGAGGGAAACAGTATAGGACTTCATACTTATACTCATAAATTTAATAAAATTTATTGTAGTGAAGATAAATTTATACAAGAAATGCTTGCATGCCGTATTCAGATAAATAATGTTATTGGAATTTCGCCAAATATAATAAGGTTTCCAGGTGGAAGTAGTAAGCATTTAAATAATAGATGTTTAAAGAAATTACATGATAATAATTTTAAAGTATATGACTGGAATATGGATAATACAGATGGATTAAATCCAAAGCTTTCTCCATATAGTTTATATAGGAAGGCAACAAAGGGAAGCGAGAAATTATCAAAAGTAATACTGCTTTTACATTGTACGGATATGAATAATAATACTTGTGAAGCATTACCCGAAATAATAGAATACTATAAATCACAAGGATATGAATTTAAGACGATTACAGAAGAAACACAAGAATTATATTTTCCTATATCAAGAAGAACATTTACATTCTTTGAGAATATTATATAAGAGCCGATATAAAAAATATTCTTTATTAACTCTACATAATTCATTTTTTGGTAATATGATGTTTACAAAAGGTTAATAACTTTGACAAACGACTGACAAAAATAAGTATTAATATAGTTATTAGAAAGGGTGTTTATATCATGGAAAAAGAAATTGAGGATCTAGAAATTAGAGATGATAAAGAATTAGAAATTAGAAATAAAGTTACAAAAAGGGATAAGAAGATATTGCAAAAGGCAATAAGTGGAATAAAGGGATGGAGTTTTAATCCAATAGCTGTAGTAAGTAATGGAATAGAAGAGTATTATTTTATTTGTAAAGTAAAAACAATAATAGAAAATTTACAAATGACTATGGCGAGGATATATATTAAAGTTCAAGATGGAAATAAGCCTAGATTATTAGCTATAGAAGAGATAGTATAAAAGCCTTGTGACAAGTAAAATTGTTGTATAGGAATGGTTTGAAAAATAAAAAAATGTTAATAATTAAATTGTTAAACCTTTTTTCATAATTTATCAAAAGCAGCAATTAGGAATTGTCTAATTGCTGCTTATATTTATTTTCTTAGAAATAATCATAAAGAAAGATCTTCACATAGATAAACATTATAATAGCTTAGTCTTATGAAACAATCTACCAGAAAGGAGAAACATTATTATTTCACAGGCTATGAAAATTTCGCTAAAAGCGCTAAATTACAGATTGCACTACTAGTGATTGCTCTCGATTTCGTTGTGAGAAGTATTAATTCATAGATCAACTGATAAAAAATATCAATTAATATTGATTATCTTGTAATAATGTGCTAATATATGAATATACAAAAGATATTCAAATCCCCTTTACCCCTCATAATTAATATATAAAAAAATGCAGTCATATGATGGCTGCATTTTATTTTGCAATTTAAAACAGCGATATTAAGTTTTATTATTATTTTATTATTTTTAACTCATCTTGTAGCTGTTTTTGCATGTCTTGCATATAGTCATCTATATTTTTGTTTTTCGCAGAACTCAAAAATATACTTATTAATATAAAAATTAAAAATATTAGACTTAATATAATCATAAACTACACCTCACTTATCTAAAGTATTAACAAAAAAACGTAATTGTATTACGACTATTTTCAACAATTAGATTAAAAAGTAAAAAAATATATAGATGAGATTTTATAACTAAACATTTAATAAAACTTAACATATTCTTTATATATGGAATAAAATAATTTATTAAGATTATGGTGGATAAAGTGAAAAAATTGACCAATAAAGTATATTTTATTATAATTTATAATAGTACTATAAAAAACAAATGAAATATTTGTGAGGGAGAGAAGAACTATATGAGATTAGTTATATTAAACGAAAAAGCAATGGGCAAAGAGTTGGCAGTTCCTATTTACACGCAATCGGGAATGATATATTTGAATAAAGGTGCAAAAATTAATGAAAGAAATATAGAGCAAATAAAGAAAATAGGTATAAATACAGTTTATATAGACGATGGTATAAATGATGTCACTTTGCAAGAAATATATGATGCACCATTAAGGCTAAAAGCAATCAAAGAGTTAAAGAATGTATTTGATGAATGCAAAAGGAAAAGATATGTTCCTGAACAACCAGTAATAAAGATAGTCGAAGAAATAATTGAAAATATAAATATTTCAGAAAATGCCTATTTATATAACAACTTAGCTAAAAATGATAAAGACCTTGAATTATGTACTCATTCGTTGAATGTAGCATTATTATCAATAATAATTGGTTATAAGAAAAAATATAGTGAGGACAAAATTCTAAAGCTAGGAATTGGAGCTATATTGCATGATATAGGCAAAATAGTTTCTAATGGGGAAGATCATACTATCGAAGGGTATAAATTGGTAAAAAGTAATAATTATTTTTCGGCAACATTATGTACTTGCATACGCTCACATCATGAAAATGAAGATGGAAGCGGTTATCCTGAAAAATTAAAAGGGGACAAGATATATGAGTTTGCAAAGATTGTTTCTATTTGTAATGAATATATTAATATATTAGATTCTGATGATTCTATCTTGCCACACCATGCAATTGAAGTATTAGCAGCAATGGGGCAGCAAAGGTTCAGTAATGATATATATAAGGATTTTGTTGGATCAATTTATTGTTACCCTAATGGTTTGAGTGTAAAGTTGAGTAATGGGTTAGAGGCCATGGTTATTAAGCAAAATATAAACATGCCAACAAGACCTATAGTTGCATTTAAGGAAAATGATAATATAAAATATATTGATTTAGTTAATAATCTTACTATATTTATTGAAGAAGTAGTATATTAAATTAGATATTTTAGTTAGCCACGAGATTGTGGTTAACTATTTTTTTATTAAAAATGTTTATGTAAGGAATTAACTTAATTCATGACAAATGATAAAGATAAAGACTGATAAGCGTATTTTATTAGAGAGGGTATATGGCATGCTAGTAAATGATTTGGAGATTAGGAATACAATTACAGCAAAGGATAAGAGAATATTAAGAAAAGCATTAAACGGAATAGTTGGGTGGAAATTTATTCCTGTATTTGTGATAATAAATTATAAAGACGATTACTATTTTATATGTAAAGTAAAAGCGAATAATAGGAAAATGAAGATAGCCAAAATATATGTTAAAACTAAAAAGGATGGAAGCATAAATTTACTAACTATCGAAGAAATATTATAGGATATATTATAGAAAATTAATTATTTTAGGATATGAGAAAATACTTCATATCCTAAAATTTTAGTACCCAAATTTATACATGCAAATTGTATTATAGATATAGAAGGAGGTGGGGAATATGGGGAATATAATTAAGATAATTATGTATTCAGAGATTAAGAAGAATAAGAAGAGTAAAATTAAATTAAGAGTTTTAGAAGAAAATATTTTAAAATATAACTATTGGCTAAAAGTAACACACAGAGAGGATAAAATCGAAAATTATGAAGAATTTTTACGAGCTCGATAATTACTAAGAGGTAGATTAGATTTTAAGTTTAATCTGTCTCTTTTGTTTTTAATAAAGCAGAATCTTTATTTTTTTGTAATATTATATTAAGAAAAGCTTTATATAATTGATTAATAACTGACAAAAACCGGTAATAATATAATTACAGGAGAAGGTGTTTGTTTATATGTTAAAAGAAAATAGAAAAATGGAAATCAGAAGTGAAATTTCTATAGAAGAAAAAGTAATGCTAAATGATGCGTTAGATGGCATAAATGGATTCAAATTTGATCCTATAACAGTAATTACTAATGGTGTCGAGGACTATTATTTTATATGTAAAGTCAAGGTAATAATAAAAAGTTTGAGAATGAAGATAGCAAAGGTACATGTTAGAGTTTCTAATAACAATCCTCAATTATTAAGGATTGAAGGTATAGAATAAATTTATTTTAATTTTTATGATATTTATGTAATTATATATAAATACAATTTTAAAAATATTTTATTTATTTATTAATTGTATTACTAGATGGATAGTAAATATAATATAATTTTGAAATAACAAATAATTATTCTTAAATAGTATTGAATATTTTATAATAATCTGGTAATATATATTTGAAGATAAAAAATAATAAATAATATTCAATATTTAAGAGAGGAGAGTTATTATGGGTAACTTAATGAAAATCAATATATATGCTGAAAAAAAGAAAAAGATTGGAAAAGTTATAAAAATTAACAAGTTAGAAGAGACTATTTTAACTTATAATAACTGGCTAAAGAAGAATAATAGAGAGGATAGAATAGAGAGCTATGAGGAATTTTTACAAGCTCAATAATATTTATTATTAGAGGTAAATTAAATTGTATGATTTAATTTACCTCTATTTTTTTGGATTTTAAAATATTAATCAATAAAAGTTATTAATTAATATGGACTATTTAAAAACAATATGCTATTATATAAATACACAATATATTCAAATCCTAAATAACTCTCTCTCAAGTTTAACCATTAGATGCAGTCATTATTTGGCTGCATCTTTATTTTATTAGACCTAATTTATATAGCATTCTTTGAAAGAGCTTTAGCATATTTTGTCAAAATTTATGTTATGAAAAATAGTTACTAGTTTAAAGTATTGTGATATTATAAAAGTGATTTGATAAAAGATTCTTCATTTTATAAAGGTGGTATTGTCATGTACAATGCCACCTTTTTTTAAATTTAATTTTAAGAATTAAAATATTATGATCTATTTGCGATTGTTTAAAAAGATTTTTTATATAGAAATTTCGATTTTAATGGTTCAATGTTAAGGAACGGGATGTCTAACTTATACAAAATTTTATAGAAATTAAATCTACTTGAGATGGTGGATTTACTATAGGAAAGCAATAAAAATATGGTATGTTACTAAGTAATCACACAAATATGCGAGCAAACATAAAATATTATATATGTTTTAATAACGGAGGAGGAGCTTACGGTGAGATACAATTGTAATAATAACGGGAGATGCAGCTGTGGTTATAAAAATAACCAAAATGATAAAAATGAGGATAACTGTAACTATGTAGATATTAGCTATAGAATAAAGAATCATAATCATGAATATTTATCAAGTACAGATTATGCAAAAGATGATGAATGTGTGAGACATAATCATCGAATTGCCGGTATGACTGGTCCTGCAATAGAATGTGGGAATTCGCACGTTCATAAAATAGAAGGACGTACAGATACTTTTTGTGATCACTACCATGATCTTTGTGATACAACAGGTCCGGCCATTTACCTTCCAGACGGAAAGCATATTCATTTAGTAAAGGGTAAAACAGCTTGTGCAGATGGACATTATCATGATTATTATTTTACTACTTTAGTTGAAGATCCTACAAACGTTCCGAAAGATAAAGATTGCTAGATTTAAACACCAATAAGAGAAGCTTACTATTAAATAACTTCTAAAATATATATATTATAGATGTTTGATTATCACACTTTATGCATAATAGAGTGTGATTTAAATTTCGTTTCATTTTAGTTCAGTATTTCATCTATGATGTGCATATTTGAGGGATCAAGTATGATATAATGAAATTGAAATAGCAATAATAACATTATATAAACTTATTGAAATTATATCTCTAAATAAAGTGAAATATATAAATAAGTCTATATTAGAATATGATAAATGACTCTTAAGGACGTAAGAAGATTGGAGCTAGTAAATGAAAATAAACGTTTTTTTACCTAAATATATGGAAGACTTTAAATGCATAAACTCAAGTTGCATTGATACTTGTTGTGCAGGATGGGATATAAATATAGATGAGGATACTTATAATAATTACACTAATAGCACTGGTGAACTTAAAGAATTATTGGAAGGAAAGTTCTTTTTTAATGAAGCTGAACACGATTTTTTTAATAATGGTTTCATGGCACTAAAAGACGGTAATAGATGTCCTTTTTTGAATTGTAATATGCTTTGTGATATACATGGTGGATTTGGGGAAAAGAATCTTTGTATAACTTGTAAAAGTTATCCTAGAGTATTTAATATTGTCGATAATATTTACGAAAAGAGTGGATTACCTTCTTGTATTGAAATATGTACAAAAGCGTTTTTGGATAAAGATAAGATGGAGTTTATAGAGAACGAAGAAGAAATAAATGAGAATGATATTGAGATAAGAAGAATTATAGATAGTGAAGCTTTTGAAGGAACTGAAAGTCTTTTTCAATATTTCTGGGACATAAGGGTGATATCTATAAATATTATTCAATTGAGAGAATATTCGATAGAGGAACGGTTAAATATTCTTAAGAATTTTTACTGGAAAATCCAGAGTTCATATAAATTAAATGATTTTGATGGAATAGAGAAGTTATTAGATGATTTTAACAATGAATACATAGATTATGAGTCGTTAAAAGGAATGAATTTCAAGGAAAATAATGATTTTTATATGGATATTGCTAAGGATGATTTACTTGAAAATATAAGAGGGATAAGGCTTAAGCAATGTGTTAATGAATACAAAGATGGGATTTTTAATAAAAATGATTTACGCACGTATCTAGAAGAAAACCCTAGATATTTTGATGAGATAGATGAGTATTCATACATTCTAGAGAATTACTTAGTAAATCAGATTTTTAAAGATTTAATTCCTTTTAATAAAGGAGAAGAGTTTTTAGAAAGTATTAAAGTTCTTATTAATACCTATAAAATAATAAAAGCTTATATAATAGGAATTGCTATGAATTCCAAAGAAAAGATAAATGAACAGCAGATTATAAGAGTTATTCAATCTCTAAGCAAGGACATAGAGCACAATAAGGTGTTTAAGGAATTGCTGGAAAGGTAGAATTAGAAGCTAATTTATAGGAATATAATAGAGATAGTATTATTAATTAAAAAATACTATCTCTATTTTAAGTGTGGTTGAGTAATAATGCTTTCCTTTAGAATTATTGACAGGGTAGTAAGGAAATATACATATATTTTGAAATTATTATATAAAAATTTTATACATTAAATACATAGGTTGTAATGATAAACTCACATTCAAAATTATAGTAAGTTAAGTACTCAATTAAAATAATCAATGTAGGAATCCAACTGTAGCACATATAGATAGTTATTATAAATAAATTTAAAATACAAAATAGAGATAGTATTAGTGAATTCTAAAATACTATCTCTATTTTAAATTTAGGTCGGGTTATTATGTTTTCAATAATATTATTAACAAAGTACAGAAAAATATACGTTTTTTAAATAACTTTTATAGTTTTATTATTCAGGTTAAAGCTTAGATATATTGGAATATTTCTTTAGTAATTAATAGCAAATATTATAAAGCAGCATAATATAGTACTAAGTGATTGCTAATTTTAACAAAGTTCTGGTAAAAAAATGTTATCAGATTTCTAATAGCATAATTGATAAATTAAAAGCTATATAAATAGAGCTTCTATAAATCAAACAATTTTATGGAAATTACAAAGGAGAGAAAAAAATGGATTACAAAGATAATAAAGAAGAATACGATTATTATTTTGAAAATGAGCTTGACTTTGATTTTGATGACCTAGAGGATGAGTTTGATTTCTTTGGAAAAGAAGAATGCGAATTTGAAGAAAAAGACGATTATGAATATGATCAAAAAGAAGAATGTGAATTTGCTGAAAAAGAAGATTGGGATTTAGGCGGAAGAGAAGAGTGTGACTTTGATAAAGATGAAGATTATATCCCAAAGATGATGGAAAAAGTTTTCAAAGAAGGTTTTGAAAAAGGAAAGTACGAAGGGTATAAAGAAGGCTGTAGAGATGGTTATGAAAGAGCAAAACGTCAACTTATAGAGTATATGAAAAAGAATAAATGCTGCTTCAAATGTCGTAAATCTCATCATAAACATCACTGCTGTAAAAAACACTAATATAAGGCCAAGGGTTATTATATAAAATAATAGTTTATTTATTAAGAGGGGTTATACAAAATGCTCCTCTTTGTATGTTTAATAAGGCAAATTTTATTGAATTATTCGATACATAAGTTATTTTTAGTTAATTTAGGTTAAATGTATATGCTTACCTTAATTTAAATTAAATGTTATAATAAAGATTATTTATTATTACTTTACATTAGGTATTAGTTTTAAATGGTAAAGTGTTTTGAAAGGAATTAATTTAAGATGGAAAATAATTTTAATATATTGTCTAATATAACGAAAAAAAGTAGACCTGAGGACTTGTGTTTTTTAATATTCAAGGGCAGTTTATTAGTGAAGAGAAATGGGGAAGTATTAAGTATTCCTGTTTTTGACGAAATTATGAGATTAGGTGCTGAATATGAAAAAGAGTTCCTTCTTGGAAAAATTGAAGATAAGTTTTGCTTTGCAATAGAAGTTTCTTCAGAAATTAAATTGGAAAATAATTTTGAGTTAATATCATTATATGAAATAGGACCGCTATTAGAAGAAGAATTGTTTTTAGCAGCAGGAAGAGCTAACCAAATATTAAATTGGGATAAAACACATAAATTTTGCGGGAAATGTGGATCTAGAACAGAAGAAAAAATTGATGAAATGGCTAAAGTTTGTCCGAGCTGCAATAATGTAATGTATCCTGTAATATGTCCTGCTATAATAGTTGCTGTAATAAAAGGAGATGAAATTCTTCTTGCTCATAATGGAGGATTTAAAAATGATATGTATAGTTTGATTGCAGGATTTGTAGAGGCTGGAGAAGATTTAGAGAGTACAGTCAAAAGAGAAGTTTTTGAAGAAGTTGGAATAAAGGTTAAGAATATTAAATATTATAAAAGTTCTCCTTGGTCATTTCCTAACTCATTAATGGTTGGATTTTTTGCAGAATATGAATCAGGAGAAATAAAGGTCGATGGAAAAGAGATAGTTGATGCGCAATGGTTCTCAAAAGAAAACTTCCCTAATATACCTAAAAAGTTTACTTTGGCAAGAAAATTAATAGATGAATTTATAGAAAAAATTAAGTAATGAATTAGAACATATCTATAATCTATACTTATGAGTAACCTCACCGAAATGAATAACATACTTTTGTTCCAGTTTCCGGGTAATTGTGATGGGTGATTCTAAGGCTATAAAGTTGCACCCAAAGTGCTAGCCTCAAAGAACAAGCTTTGAACTAGCACATTTGGAACAACTTATAGCCAAAGAATCACATCCATCAAAATTACCAATGAAACATTCCACAAAAGTATATTACTCATTTCTGTATAGGAGATATTTCATAGTCTAAGTGTAGTTTGTGATTGTGTTATCTATAACTTATACATAGCTATGATTTATACTTTTAAATAAATACTATGCTAGAAAGCAGAAACATTTTTATGCAGCAGGCATTGAAAATAAGCTGTTAAAAGCTCTTAATTGTAGGTTGTTCCACTAATGCTTGTCACAATGAAAATGGGAGCAAGCATTAGTGATGCAACCTGCAATTTAGTACTTTCAGCGAAATTTTCATAGTCCTGCGGAATAACAATGTTTCTACTTTCGGTGGATTGTTTATATATTAATCGGAGATTACATAATTTAAAAGCTTTTATTAAGAATAGTAGAAGTATTTTTTGAAACAATAGTTATATAGAGCAAATACTCAATTTATTTAAGTCTAAAATTTTAAAATATAATACACTATAGAAAGAAGATGATTTAAATGATACATGAGCTAAAAATAACGCCTAATAACTATAAAGTGATAAGAGATGGAAGTAAAACTTTTGAATTAGTAAAATACAATAGGGATTTTAGTGTTAGAGACATTCTTGTATTTCAAGAATATGAAGACTCGATGGGATATACGGGAAGAAAAATTATTAAAGAAATTTCATATGTTTCTAATAAAGGCGAAGATGGATTAAGTGAAGAGTTTTGTATACTTGGATTAAAAAATACATTATGTGTAGAATTAAAAAATATAGATTCTGATGAAATAACTTTAATGAATCAGTTGAGAAAAGTTGAAAAGGAAAATAGTGAGTTTGAGACTGCAGTGGTTAAAAATCATGTCAATAGAGCAGTAGAAGAATTCTGGGATAAAGTACAATCTTCATTGGGGGCATTAGAGAAGATTGGAATAAAAGCTGATATTGTAATTCAGGATTATCCAAAGCACCTAGAAAAAATTAGAAGTGAATTACCACACAAAGTATAAAAGAGATAACTAATTATATAAATATAATTCTATAGAATGCTTAACAAAATGCTTTTTTCAATTAATACCAATATACTATTTGCAATAGCTTTTTAAAGTAATCTTATATTTTTGTACAAGCTGGCATGAATGGAAAATATTGGAAATATTGGAAATAAGGATTTTCGATAATAGTTATATATGTTGAAATTCACAATGCACATTTCACAATTGCGTTAAAATTCTTGTAATATTTTTTAGAATTATGATGAAGGATTATTTTTGCAATATATTAATTTAAAATGGAGGATTCGGAAGATGGGCTTCTGAGTCCTTTTTGTTGTCTGTATTTCTTTTTATATAATATTTGAGCTAATAGATCGTGGACTATATGAGATATCAGTTAGAATTTATTTTCAACTGATAATAATAAGTACTTGATATATTTTTAGATATATTAACATATATACAACAATAACATACTATAGAAGTATAAAATGTATTACCAATTGATAATTAATGAGCAAACTATTATTAAAATAATTGATGAAGCAGGATGTAGAATAAACTTTTTTAGAAGTAACATAAAGAAAAAATAATAATATATTAGTCATCTATAGTTGAATTCATCAACCAATTTATTATAGTTACTTAAATTTTATTAATTAAAAGTAGGTGTAATTTTGGAGAAAAACAATTTTAAAGAAATAAAAAGAGTTCTTTGGATTATTATGTTTGCAAATATAATAATAGCTTTTATAAAAATAGTAATTGGTACTTTTGCAAATAGTTCGAGTATAGTGGCAGATGGATTTCATTCAATAACAGATGGATCATCTAATATTATTGGACTTATTGGGGTAGGAATAGCAGCCAAGCCTATTGACGAAGAGCATCCTTATGGACATAAGAAATATGAAACACTTACAGGATTATTTATTGTTGGAATGTTAGTTTTTATAGGTGGAAAGATTATAATCGATGGGATTAATAAATTTATGCATCCAGTTAGACCAGAAATTACAACGATCAGTCTAATTGTAATGCTTGTTACACTATGCATTAATATATTTATTACAAAGTATGAATATAAGAAGGGATTAGAGTTAAAGAGTACAATTCTAATTTCTGATTCAATGCATACAAAAAGTGATGTATTTGTAACCATTGGTGTAATTATAGCTATTAGCGCAATAAAATTGGGAATATCGCCACTTATAGATAGTTTTGCTTCTGTTGTAGTTGCTATCTTTATATTTCATTCTGCCTATGAAATATTCAGAGCTGCTAGCGATATTTTAGTTGATAGTATTGCAGTAGAAGCTGGGACAATAAAAGAAATTACAATGTCCCAGAAAAGTGTAAAAGGTGTTCATAAAATAAGAAGTCGTGGAACTATTGAAGATATGCATATAGATATGCATGTTTTAGCAGATTCAAGAATGAGTCTTGAAGAGTCGCATAAATTAACTCATGAAATTCAAGATGCGTTAAGAAAGGAATTCAATAATAATGCCGATGTAATTGTTCATTTAGAGCCATATAGAGAAAATATGAATAATAGAGCAACTTAATATATAACATATATTGCTGATTATAAGTCATAATATAACAAAAGAGAAAACAATATAAGTTTTATATTTTATAATATAGTAGTAACTCCTCTGATTTTAAGACAATCAGAGGAGTTATTGCTGTATTAAAGAGGGGAAATTTAAATGTTAAATGGTTTTATTGGAGAACATATATTGCAAGAATTTTAGACGTAATTGTGCATTGTAAATTGCGCATTTTGAATTGCAACATATATGTTAAAGCGATATGTGAAATATAATGTTGTTATTTGGTAATCAATAATAAATTGAAAAATAGTTAAAAAAATATCAATATATATTAACCAATATGTGATTGCTTTCATAAAATGTAAGTATAATCAGATAATAAATATTTTGATTTAATTTTATATTTTAAATTTTCTTGAAAAATGTGGGAGAAATATAGAAATGTTAGCGATATCAATACATTAACAATAAAAAATAGATTTTTGAATAATAATGGATTAAAAAATAATTCTGAATTGTCAGAAAATTAGATTGACAAAAAATAGACAAGCTATTAAAATAAAGGTAAGAGGAATTGATAAAAAAATAACAAAGGCTATTATATTTTTCAGGAGATGATATTTATGGTAAAAATAATTAATTCTAAGGAAGCAGCAGATTTGGTAAAAGACAACAATGTTTTAGCAACATCAGGTTTCGCATTACTAGGAGTTCCAGAATCATTAATCAAAAGATTGGAAGAAAGATTTTTAGAAGAAAATAGCCCCAAAAATCTAACATTAATGTTTGCAGCAGCATCAGGTGATAGAGGAAGTAAAGGATTAAATCACTTAGCACATGAAGGGCTAACAGGTAGAGTTATAGGAGGACATTTTGGCTTAGCACCTAAGATAGGCGCATTAATTAGAGATAATAAAACATATGCATATAATTTACCGCAAGGAGTTATGTGTCATATGTTTAGAGATAAAGCAAGTAATAGGACTGGCACTATAACTAAAGTTGGATTAAACACTTTTGTAGATCCTAGAGTAGAGGGAGGAAAAGCAAATTCAATAACTAAGGATGATATAGTACAAGTAATAGATATATTAGGTGAAGAAAATTTAATATATAAATGTCCAAAGATAGATATTGCTTTTATTAGAGGAACATATGCAGATGAAAAAGGAAATATTACAATGGACCATGAAGCTACTTATTCTGAGGCTGCATGTATAGCTCAAGCAGTTAAAAATTGCGGAGGAACTGTAGTAGTTCAGGTTGAGAAGATTGTTAAATTTGGAACATTGGATCCAAGAGCTGTGAAGATACCTAGAATATATGTAGACTATATAGTTGAAGCAGAAGATAAAGAAGATCAAGCTCAAATATTAGGATACAATTATGACCCTTCATTAACTGGAGAGGCAAATATGGTAGTCGATGGTTTAGCACCTTTAAAATTAGATGAAAGAAAAATTATCGGAAGAAGAGCTGCAATGGAATTAGTAAAAGGACAAGTTGTGAATATCGGGATTGGAATGCCAGAAGCAATTTCAAATGTTGCTAATGAAGAAGGAATATGTGATTACTTTACGTTAACTGTAGAACCAGGAGCTATAGGGGGAATTCCTCAAGGCGGTAATAAATTTGGAGCATCAATAAACCCAGAATGTATGTATGATCAACCAACACAATTTGATTTCTACGATGGAGGCGGATTGGATATAGCATTCTTAGGTCTTGCAGAAGTAGACAAGCAGGGAAATATAAATGTAAGTAAATTTGGACCAAAGGTGCCAGGCTGTGGTGGATTTATTAACATTACTCAAAGCTCGAAGAAAGTAGTCTTCTGTGGAACTTTTACAGCTAAAGGATTAGACATAAAAATAGAAGACGGGAAATTAAAAATTATAAATGATGGATCAAATAAAAAATTTGTAGACTCTGTTCAGCAGATTACTTTTAGTGGAAATCGTGCAACGAAGTTAAAGCAACCTGTTATGTATATAACAGAAAGAGCTGTATTTGAGTTAAAAGAAGATGGATTACATTTAACTGAAATTGCACCTGGAGTAAATCTTGAAAAAGATATATTAGCTGCAATGGATTTTGCACCAATAGTAGATAAAGATCTTAAATTAATGGATGCTAGAATATTTGAAGATAAAGTAATGGGATTAAATTAAGTGAGTGTTATGGTGAAGGAGAGTGTAAGTATGTTAGAAAACTTAAAAATCAAACTTATAAAAATTGCTAAAGACGCAGAAAAATATAACTTATGCATAGAAAAAATAGGAAGCTTTAGTATTAAAGACGAAAGTTCTGGTTATGTAATTATAACACCATCAAAAATTAAAATAGAGGATTTATGTAAAGAACATGTTTGTGTTGTAGATTTAAATGGAAATAAAGTTGAAACAATGGATGGAATTGAGCCAAATAGTGATATGCAAATGCATCTTGATATATATAAGGCTCGAAAAGATATAAAAGCTTTTATGCATATTCACCCAGTTTATGCGACTACTTTTGCGGTAGCTAATAAAGTAATTCCTCCAGTAACTTATGATGCGGCAAACTACGGAGGTTATATATATTTAGCTAATTATGAAAAAGCAAAAACTAATGATCCAGCAAAAGACTTAGTAGAAAGATTGAGTACAAGTGATGCTTGTTTATTAGAAAGTAATGGGGTAATTGTTGTTAGTAAAGATATAGAAGATGTATTATCTAAAGGAAGATATGTTGAAAAAGTAGCTGAAGTTTATTATAGAGCGTTAACTTTAAATCAATTTAAAGAGCCTAAAAGATTTACAAGAGAAGAATTGATGGCTTATCTTATAGCTCAATAAAATTTTACAATAATCTTATTATAAAGTGCCGAGCTTATGCCTCTTATCGTTTTGAAGTAATGATAAGAGAGATAAGTTCGGCATTTTTTAATAAATTTCTTCATTTATTACTAATATTATTCTTATATTTGTTTAAAATAATGATGGATATTATAGGTTTAAATTTATTTAGAAATATAGATTAAAAATAATGCAGTAATTTTTTGTTGGGTTTTCGTCGTTAACCTATGATTTTCTTCCTTATATTAGGATTTTGCATAATATTATGTTAAAAAATATTGGTTTTTTAAGAGAAAAATTAAAAAATATATAAATTATTAATGTGTTAATGTCTTGCCTAATATTATAAAAATATGATAATATATTAATTGATTTGTTGTACTTTTAAAATTTCTAGATAAATATTTAATATGTTATATAGAGGTATATAGTTATTAAGAGATTTTTGACGAATGGATTAAGTAAATAGGAGGACCTATATGAATATTTTTAAGAAAAAATCGTTAGATAAAATGCTAGAAGGCGCGCAAAAGTCAGCTTTAAAGAAAAATCTTAAAGCAAAAGACATAGCTGCCTTTGGTATTGGAGCAGTAGTAGGGGTAGGTATTTTTGTTGCCACAGGGACAGGAGCACATTTAGCTGGACCAGCTGTAATTATTTCATTTATTTTAGCAGGTATAGTAGCTGGCCTTTGTGCATTGTGTTATTGTGAACTTTCAACTATGTTTCCAGTTGCGGGAAGTACATATTCTTATTCATACATAGTATTTGGTGAAATAGTAGCTATGATAATTGGATGGTGCCTTACTGCAGAATATTTAGTTGCATGTAGTGCGGTTGCATCAGGTTGGTCAGGAACCTTTATTGGAATATTAAAATCAGTGGGTGTAACACTTCCACAGGCTTTGATAACGTCACCAAGTAAAGGTGGAATAGTTGATCTACCAGCTGTATTAATAATTGCAATAATAACTTACATATTATATTATGGTATGAAAGAGAGCGCTAGAGTCAACAATTTAATTGTAGGAATAAAGATAACTATAATTATTGTATTTATAGTTCTTGGAGTATCACATATAAATCCATCTAACTATCAACCTTTTGTACCATTTGGATTTAAGGGGATTTTTGCAGCAACAGCTACTATATTCTTCTCGTTTATAGGATTTGATGCAATATCTACAGCAGCAGAAGAAGCTGAAAATCCTAAAAAAGACATTCCACTTGGACTTATAATTTGTCTAATAGCAGTTACTTTGCTTTATGTTTCAGTTGCAGTTGTGCTTACTGGAATGGTACCTTATAATGAAATAATTTCAGAAAATGCAGTACCAGGAGCTTTAGCTAGAGTTGGTATAAACTGGGGAGCAGCATTAGTTGGAACTGGAGCTATACTTGGAATGGTTTCTACTATGATGGTTGTACTTTATGGCCAAGTTAGAGTATTTATGGTTATGTCAAGAGATGGACTTTTACCAAAATTATTTTCAAAAGTACATCCTATTCATAAGACTCCACACATTTCAACTATAATAACTGGAAGTATAGCTGCAGTAATAGCAGGATTTTTACCATTAGATATTATTGTGGAATTTTTAAGTACAGGAACATTATTAAGTTTTATTTCTGTATCTGTTGCAGTTATAGTACTTAGAAAAACTATGCCAGATTTCAAAAGAATCTTTAAAACTCCAGGAGTACCATTTACTCCATTAATATCTATAATATGCTGTATAATTTTATTATGTGGATTGAAATTAATAACTTGGATTGGATTTTTAGTATGGCTTGCTATAGGTTTAATAGTGTATTTTGTTTACGGAAGAAAGCATAGCACACTTCAAAATGAAAGCAATCAAGAAAATTCAGACAAGGCTGTATAATTTATAATACATGAAAAAGTAGTGATCGTAGATTGCTACTTTTTTCATGTATTTTAGTACAAGATATTGAAAGTTTTTTCTAATTATAATTTATGATGCTACTTTTGTTAATATTTTTATAGGTTATAATTCATCATAATGGTTAATATATTACTGCCAAGCAAAATTTATATTAATTTAAGGGAGGTAGATATATATGTCTTCAAACAATAGTGGAAGAAACAGAACATTAATACCAGAAGCAAAACAAGGGTTAAACAGATTAAAAACTGAGGTTGCTTCAGAAATTGGATTACAAGACTATGAAAATCAAGATAAAGGAAACCTTTCTTCAAGACAAAACGGAAGCGTTGGCGGATACATGGTTAAACACATGATTGAAAGCTACGAACAAGGTTTAAAGTAATTAAGAACTAAGAACGTAGAAAAAGTTTTCTTTAAAAAACTGTAAATCTCAATTTGCGGTTAAGTAAGGCTGGTAGAACATTTAAGATTAAATGTTCTACTGGCTTTTTTGTTCTCTAAGAATTTATATTCATGCTAAATTTGTGGATAGTGTGCCACTTATGAATATAAATCATAAAAAATTAATTCAAAAGCCTATGCTTTGAGAGAGAATAAAAAGGAAAATATATTCGCTTACATAAAATGTTCTTATATGCAGCATAGCTGCCATTTCGGATGTGCAGATTTTTTTACGTGCACTTAAAAGATAGATTCTAAAAAATCTTAAGCTTAACAGTTGATTATAAATTTTGTGATGAAAATAATAACAAAATTCTTGACATTTAATAGTAAAGAAGTTATTATAAGAACATGGATAAACGATTACAAAATATTAGGATTGTTACTGACTAGATCAGGCGAAACCTTAATTAATGAGAAGAGATATTACTTAGTCTCTTTTGATTAATTGGGGTTTTTATATTCTAATTTATCATAAACTTTGATTGGGGGATAGGAATGATAATAAAAAAGATATTTAATAATAATGCTATTTTAGCAAAAGACTTAAGTAAGCAAGAGATTGTTATTATGGGGCGTGGAGTTGGCTTTAAGAAAAGTGTAGGAGATCAAGTAGATGAAAATCTAATCGAAAAAACTTTTATACTAAAACAAAAAGATGCTTCAGAGAAATTTAAATTATTATTAGAAGATATTCCTACTGAACATGTATCACTATGTTATGATATTATTGAATACGCCAAGAATATGCTAAGTGTTGAACTAAATGATTATATATATATTACTTTAACTGATCATATTAGTTATGCATTAAAATTATTTGATGAAGGATTAAATCGTCCAAATGCATTAATCTGGGAGATTAAAAAGTTTTATCCTAAAGAATTTGAAATTGGATTAAAAGCATTAGACCTCATCCAGAGTGAGACTAATAAAAAATTACCAGAAGATGAAGCGGGAAATATAGCTCTTCATTTAATAAATGCACAGACTAATAATTCGGGTAATAAAGTGGAGGATATTGCTCATCAAACAAAAATGATACAGGATATATTGAATATAATTAAGTACACTTACAACATTGCACTTAATGAAAAATCTCTTAATTATGAGAGGTTTGTTACACATTTAAGATTCTTTTTTCAACGATTAAGTAAAAACGAAAAGATGGAAAAGGAAGAGGATGATTTTTTATTAAAGCAAGTTAAAACCAAATATAAAAAAGCATATGAGTGTATGTTGAAAATACAGAAGTATTTAGAAAAAGAATTATCTGATGAAGAGCAACTGTATTTAACTATACATATCCAACGTGTGACTCAAAGATAAATTAAAGAATAAAAAGTATTGGATTGTTACTGGTAAAGCAGGCGAGACCAAATATGGATAGAAAAGATATATCTATCCATATCTGGTCTCGTTTTTTTATTCTTTAGGAATTTATATTCCAGTAAAATCTGTGAATAACTTAAAAAAAGGTTGCTTGGATAGTTTGGGTATTTTAAAAAGAATAAAAAAGAAATCTTATCCGCCTGCCAAATTTTTCTCACATGCGTTCGAAAAGGCAGATGCGTAAAAAAATCTTCAGCTCTAAAGTCGCTTGCGATTTTGTTATAAAGATATATGAAAAGGAGAATTATTATGAAATATGAACAATTAGCAAAAGACATTATAAAGAATGTCGGTGGTAAAGAAAACGTTAATAGCTTAACGCACTGTATTACTCGCTTACGTTTTAAACTGAAAGACGAAAGTAAAGCAAATACTGAGGTATTAAAAAATATGGATGGAGTCGTTACTGTTGTAAAGAGTGCAGGGCAATATCAAGTGGTTATTGGCAATCATGTTCCAGATGTTTTTGCAGATGTTGTTGCCATTGGTGGCTTTAAAACTGGAGCATCAGAAGATGTGTCAGAAGAAAAAATGAGTCCATTTAACAGATTCATAGATACTGTATCAGGTGTATTTACTCCGATTTTAGGAGTACTAGCTGCAACAGGTATGATTAAAGGATTTAATGCATTATTCATAGCGTTGCATATACTTAACACCACTGATGGAACTTATCAAATTTTAAATGCAACTGGAGATTGTTTATTTAACTTCTTCCCAATTTTCTTAGGCTATACAGCAGCTAATAAGTTTAAAGTGAATAAATTTATTGGTATGGCAATAGGTGCAGCGTTAGTTTATCCATCATTAGCAGGATTGACAGCACCACCAGCTCAGCCTTTATATACTTTATTTGCCGGTTCAATAATTGAATCACCAGTTTATATAACTTTTTTAGGAATTCCAGTTATATTGATGAGTTATACATCAAGTGTTATACCAATTATTTTAGCTACATATATAGGGGGTAAAATTGAAAATGGATTTAAAAAGGTAATTCCTGATGTAGTTAAAACATTCTTGGTTCCATTTTGCACATTATTAGTTATTGTTCCTTTAACATTTATAGTTATCGGGCCTATTGCAACTTGGGCAGGTAAATTACTTGGTGCGTTAACACTATCAATTTATAGCTTAAGTCCAGTTGTTGCAGGTTTATTTATGGGGGCTTTCTGGCAAGTATTTGTTATCTTTGGATTACATTGGGGATTTATTCCTATAGCAATAAATAATTTAACAGTATTACATCAAGATCCAATTCTCGGACTTATATTTGCAGCTTCATTTGCTCAGACAGGTGTAGTTGGAGCTATTCTGCTTAAAACAAAGAATAGTAAATTAAAAGGATTATGTATACCAGCATTTATTTCAGGAATTTTTGGTGTTACAGAGCCAGCTATATATGGTATTACATTACCACGTAAAAAGCCATTTATTTTGAGTTGTATAGGAGGTTCACTGGGTGGTGCGATATTAGGATTTATGGGTTCTAATGTATATATGATAGGAGGTCTTGGTATTTTTGGAATACCAGGTTATATTGGTCCAAATGGAATGGATAGGGGATTCTATGGTTCAATAATTGCTATGATAGCAGGTTTCTTAATTGGATTTATATTAATGTTATTTACAAAACTTGAAGATAATACAGATTCAGGTAAAAGTAAGAACGATTTAAACACAGTACAACCTTTAGTTAGACAAGAAATCTTAGTAAGTCCATTAAAAGGTGAAGTTAAACCTTTATCAGAAGTAAAAGATGAAGCGTTTTCAAAAGGTGCACTCGGAAAAGGCATTGCAATAGAACCAAAGGAAGGTAAAATACTTGCTCCTGTAGATGGAGTTTTGACAACATTTTTCCCAACAGGTCATGCAATAGGGATCACAAGTGCTAACGGTGCAGAAATATTAATTCATGTGGGCATGGATACTGTACAGCTGGAAGGAAAATACTTTTACCCTAAAGCGAAACAAGGAGATACAGTAAAAGCAGGACAGGTGCTACTAGAGTTTGATATTGATTCTATAGAGAAAGAAGGTTATTCTTTAATAACGCCAGTAGTAATTACTAATTCAGATAGTTATTTAGATGTTATTGAAACTGATAGAAAGATTATTGATTATAAAGAAGAGCTACTAACAGTAATGATATAAGATATTGGAGAATAATTTAAAATATACTGGGGATTAGTCTATAATAAATGTAATGCCCAGTATATTAAAATATGATAAATCAGGGGGGAGTTAAATGAAAAAAATAATTAGTAAGCGTGGAAAAATCATTATGTCAGTTATTATGGCAGTAACTATGATAAGTACACCTCATGTAGGTGCTTTTGCAGCTGATAATAAGACTCAGGAACCATCTTATCGTACTACTACAGAGGTATTTGATTGGGGCCCTGCAATCACAAAAATAATTGTTGATTTAGGTGAAACAATACCACAATCAGCAATTACTAAGGATACATTCGAAGTGCATGTATTAAGGACTGAGAATAGAGCAGATTCACCTATATTAGGAGAATCGGAAGGAAATTGCAAGATTAAAAATGCATATGTTTCTGATGATATTGGAAGTATTCAAAGCAAGGGGAATTATATTACTTTTGATTTGGAAGTTGGACCTGATTTATCTTTAACTTCGCCGATTAACTATAATTTAACTACTAATCTTAATGGTTGGGTTAATTGTGATTTTACAATTAAGCAGAAGAATGATATCGTTACGGATTCAGGTGAAATTTCTGGCTTAGTTATAAATAAATTTGCGGGTGGAACTAAAAAGCTTGTTGATGATTTTAAAATTGGAAGTGCAACTTATGATAACGTTACTTTAAAATATGCAAGCTATACACCAGAAAATGATTATAGTAAAAAACCATTAATTATTTGGTTACACGGCATTGGTGAAGGGGGAACAGATGGGCTTTTACCTATATCAGGCAATAAAGCTGTAAATTTTTCATCAAAAGACATGCAAGCATATTTTAACGGTGCATATATTTTGGCACCTCAAGCACCAACTTTTTGGATGGATGGATTTACTGGTTTTGGAGATGGAAGCTCAAAGTATGAAAAAGCTCTTATGTCATTAATCAAAGATTATGTCTCAAAGAATAGTAATATTGACACAAACAGAATTTATATAGGTGGAGACTCTAATGGTGGCTATATGACAATGCTTATGATACGTGATTATACTGATTATTTTGCAGCAGCGTTCCCAACTTGTGAGGCGCTAAAGGATACATTGATTACTGATAAAGATATTGAAGCGTTTAAGAAAGTGCCAATTTGGTTTACAGCAGCTAAAACAGATACAACAGTACCTCCAACTGATTATGTGGTTCCAACTTATAATCGCTTAGTGCAAGCAGGTGATACAAATGTTCATTTTTCATTTTTTGATAATGTAATTGATACTACAGGTTTATACAAAAAAGCAGATGGAACACCATATGAATATATGGGTCATTGGTCATGGATATACGTATATAATAACCAATGTTCCGCAATAATAAATGGAAAAGTAACAACGCTTATGGAATGGCTGTCTGACCAGCAATTAAATAAAGAAACTAAATCTAAAGCAAGCATGAAACCTATTACAGTATCTCAGACAATAACTGTATCGCAAAACTAGTATAGTTATTGTCACAACAAAAAGAAGTTTTATTTTTATAATATTTTTAAACATATGGAGGATACAATAAGATGAATGATAACTCAGAAATAAAGGAATTTCCAGAAGGATTTTTATGGGGCGGAGCTACAGCAGCGAATCAGTGCGAAGGAGGATACTTAGAAGGTAATAAAGGTTTATCTACAGTTGATGTAATTCCAGCAGGCAAAGACAGATTTCCAGTGATGCTTGGAAAGATGAAAATGATGAAATGCGATGAAGAACATTATTATCCAAGTCATGAAGCAATAGATTTTTATCATAACTATAAAGAAGATATAGCATTATTTGCTGAAATGGGTTTTAAGACTTTCCGTCTATCTTTGTCTTGGGCACGAATATTTCCAAACGGAGACGATAAAATGCCAAATGAGGAAGGATTAAAATTTTATGATAATGTTTTTGATGAGTGCCATAAATATGGGATTGAGCCATTAGTTACTATAACTCACTTTGATGTACCAATGCATCTTGTAGAAACAATTGGTTCATGGAAAAGTCGCAAAATGATAGATTATTATGAAAGATTATGTGAAGTGATTTTTGAACGTTATAAAGACAAAGTGAAGTATTGGCTTACTTTTAATGAAATAAATATGCTGCTACATCTGCCTTTCATTGGTGCAGGATTAGTTTTTGAAGAAGGAGAAAATGAAGAAGCTATAAAGTATCAAGCAGCACATCATCAATTAGTTGCAAGTGCTAAGGCAACTCAAATAGCACACAAGATAAATCCAGATTTTAAAATTGGTTGTATGCTTGCAGCTGGTAATACCTATGCAAATACTTGCAATCCAGAAGATGTATGGAAAGCTATGGAGAAGGATAGGGAAAACTATTTCTTTATTGATGTTCAGTCTCGTGGGGAATACCCAAACTATGCAAAGAAGATGTTTGAAAGAATAAACATTACTTTAGAAATGGAAGCTGAGGATGAAAAATTATTAAAGAATAATACTGTTGATTTTATTTCTTTCAGCTATTATGCATCAAGATTGACTAGTGCTGATCCAGAAATAAATGCACAAACTGAAGGGAATGTATTTGCTACGCTAAAAAATCCATACTTAAAAGCAAGTGAGTGGGGGTGGCAGATTGATCCTCTTGGACTTAGAGTTACTTTAAATTCTTTGTATGATCGTTATCAAAAGCCATTATTTGTAGTTGAAAATGGATTAGGAGCTGTTGATACTCCAGATGAAAATGAATATGTTGAAGATGAGTATCGTATTGATTATTTAAGGGAACATATCAAAGCTATGAGAGATGCGATTAATATTGATGGGGTTGATCTTATTGGATATACTCCGTGGGGATGTATAGATCTTGTAAGCGCATCCACAGGAGAAATGAAAAAAAGATATGGTTTTATTTACGTTGATAAAGATAATGAAGGCAAAGGTACATTAAAGCGTAGTAAGAAAAAGAGCTTTTTCTGGTACAAAGAGGTCATTTCTACTAATGGAAAAGATTTATAGAAAGCACTTTATATTTTTGAAAAGAGATTCTTATAGACAATAGATATTAAAGCTCTCCTTTTAACTTTAAAGCGTATTTCATAGTGTATATAAAATATTTTTAAATAAAGTATGTATAAAATATTATTTATTATGCACATTATGAATATAAGTCAAAAGGAGAGAAAAATATGAATAATCAAGTTGATTACAATTCTATTTGTGATAATGAATTGAAGGAAAAAACTATAAAGGAATTTCATAGAGCAATAGTTAAAGATCTTATTAATAAATATGGAGCTCAAACTATGAAAGATGTTATGAGGAAAGTGAATTTACAGCGTTAGAAAGTTTGTTATTAATTAAATAGAATAGTTAAAGAGAAGTGTTTCATAATGTTTGGGACGCTTCTCTTTATTATTTGGTTCTATCACCACATAAATCTAGATTTGAAGTCGGATATCTATAATCACCAATGCATATTACAAGTGATTTTCTATATTTTATTTTTTAAAGCAAATTTGCTGCACTTCTAAATTTTCTTTTGGAAATTAGTTAAAAAATTCAGATAATATGAATATGCTATAGTAAATCGAATGTTATATAATCGTTTTCTAAAATTTAAGGGGATATAAATGAGAGGAGAATTCTATGAAGATATCAAGAGGATGGAAAGTTCACAATAACATAACAGATGATGATATAAATGTGCTTAAGACAGCATTAAGTGAATTAATTTGTGTTGAGTATGAACCTAAAATCTTAGCTACTCAGAGCGTAAATGGAACAAATTATTGTTTTATATGTAAGTCAAAGGTTGCAGCGCATAATGGACAAGGTATTTCGAAAGTGATGATTTATAAGCCGCTTACGGGAGATGCAAAGATAACTAGCATTGAGTGTATATTATAAAATAAATCACAATAAAATTAGTTTAGCTGAAAGTAGGGATAATATTTCTGTGCTTAGTAAAATATTATCTCTATTTTTATTTGAGATTTATATTACATTGCCTCTTCTTTAAATAAATAACTTTAATATAAATTTAAGGTATTACTTAGATTAAAACTTAGATGGATTGTAAAAATGGCATTCATAATATATTTTTAAACATATATATTTTAAGAGGTATTAAAGTGATGAATGATAGTACCACTTATAAAATAGAATTCGTACTGTTAGTTCAATTTTAAGTCGCCATTAAGAGTTTTAATTCATATTATGTATATATAAAAGAAGAGAGGTGAAGATAGGTATGTTAGGTATTGATCTTCAAGCAAGATTAAAAAACAAAGCCTTTTGGGTTGCAATAGCTAGTGCTATAGCATTATTAGTGCAACAGTTAGGGTTAAATATAATTCCTAATAACTATACAGAAATTGTTAATACTATTTTAACAATCTTAACAATGCTAGGAATTATAGTTGATACTAGTACACCAGGATTAAGCGACCAAACTACAAATGATGAAGCAAAAACTGTCCAAGCTTCAGATTCTAAAGAAAATAAATAAAAGCAATAAGTTAATGGAACAATAGCAACTGAATATTTGAGAGTAACCCTTTAGGGTTACTCTTTATAAATATGAAAATCGAAAGGGAGTATGAATTATGGGGTATATAAAAGGTATAGATGTATCAAATAACAATGGAAATATAGATTTTGGAGCTGTTGCAGGAGATGGGGTTCAATATGTTTATTTAAAGGCAACAGAAGGGGCAACATTTAGAGATAGCAAAATGGAACTATTTTATAGTGGATGCAAAGATAATAACTTAAAAGTGGGAGCATATCATTTTTTAGTTGGGACAAGTACTCCAGAGGCACAAGCCCAGAATTTTTATAATAAGATAAAAGATTATAATTGGGATCTAGTTCCTATGATGGATGTAGAAACTAACTTTAGCGGACTTGCAGATTATGTTACAAGATTTGTTACTGCATTTGGCCAGCTAACGTCTATTCCATTAGGCATTTACAGTTATACAAGTTTTATAAGTTATCTTACTAATGCAAAATCAGTTATACAGGATATGCCTTTCTGGGAGGCTAATTATAACAATGATCCTTGGAATTTGCCGTCAAATTTCTTTACAAATAGGGTGGGACATCAATATACGGAAACTGGCAGAGTAAACGGGGTAAGTGAAGATTGTGACATAAATTCATTTACTGATGGAGCTCTAATAAGTAATGTTACTAAACCAGGACAATGGATTATAAAGGATAATAGGTGGTGGTATAGGCACACTGATGGAAGTTATACTAAGAATGGTTGGGAAAAAATAAATGGAAAGTGGTATCTATTTGATAGTGAAGGCTGGATGCTTTATGATTGGAAGTTGAGTGGAGATTATTGGTATTACCTAGGGAATTCAGATGATGGATCAATGAAATCAGGATGGTTATTGAAAAATAATAAGTGGTATTACCTTGGAGACTCTAGAGATGGATCAATGAAGACAGGATGGCAGAAAATAAATGGTAACTGGTACTACTTTGGAACAGATGGAGCCATGGTTACTGGATGGTTTAATGTAGGTGGATACGATTATCTAACTTATTCTACTGGCGAGTTAATTACCAATATAGATATATACGGATATCGCTTTGATGAGAATGGACATGCTACAAAGTTAAGCTAGCTTGAACAGTTACAATAAGGGGATTTTGAGCATAGGGAGGGATAGATAAACCAACCAACAGCTTGATTTATAATTTGTAAATAAAAGATAATATCTTGATTAGTAACAAAATATAAGCGGTGAGTATAGATAATTCAACTATAAGTTAGATTTATACTATTAAATATATCTTAACTAGAAATGAGTAATATACTTTTGTGGAATGTTTCATTGGTAATTCTGATGGATGTGATTCTTAATTGAAATTCCAAATCTATGATTTGGTCAATTGAAATTACTCAGTGAACGAAGTGAGTCGAGTTTCCTTTGAACTATTCCAAATGTGCTAGTTCAAAAAGTGAGAATCGAAAAGTGATGCTCCAAATTTTACATTTGGTAAGCAGAACTTTCTCTATGAGCATTTTATATTTCGTTCTTCGAACTTTCTCTATGAGCGCTTGTTCTTTGAGGCTAGCACTTTGGGTGCAACTTTATAGGCTTAGAATCACCCATTAGAATTACCTAGAAACTGGAACAAAAGTATATTATTCATTTCGGTGAGGTATACGCATAAGTATAGGCTGTAGTTGTTGTATCTATACAAAGAGCGTTTTTAAAATTATCTACGTTAGAAGATATAATTAAATTTTAACTATTTCTTAATATTTTTATACACACAAAATTAATATCAAAGTTATATTATATAGAAAGGAGGGCAATGAAATGGGAAATATAATTAAAATTAATATGTATGCAGAAATGAAAAGAAAAAGAAATAATAAATTAAACGTAACAACAATAGAAAAAGTTATCTTGGAATATAATAATTGGATAAAGAATACCAACAGAGAGGATAAAATAGAGAGTTATGAAAAGTTCCTACATACAAAATAGTCTATAAAGGGTAGTTTGCGATTTTAGTTCGTTAACTACCCTTTATTATTTTTAAAAGTAATTTAATTTGGATAATATTTTTATGTTAAAAGTGAGTAGAAATTTGAGCCTGAAATTAGTTAGAATGCCCTAAAATAAAGAGGCAGGGGGATGGCTTAAGTTTGTATGAAACTTAGGGTAAGCTTAATGTAGTTATGCATATACAATCTATCTTTGGGTACTATAGTAGTATAGAAAAATATGCATCTAGGAGGAGAACTAATGAGTAAAATGAAAAGAACAATTTTTAATTCACTTATATTAATCTTAGGTATTATGTTACTTGGATGTAGAGATATAGATTTAAGAAGTTCTACTGTAATAAATGAAAATGGGTCAGGTATTGTAAAATTGCAAGTTGTATATGATGATTTTATATCAACAAAATTAAAAAATGATGTAATTGATCATGAATGGGCTAAAGAAAATGGATATAATTTTAATAAGTATTTTAAAGATAATATGAATATTGAAGAAATCACATATGAGTTCAAAGATATTAAAGAATTAGAGGAAAAAATAAATTCAAGTGGATTAGCAACAATGACTGATTTAAAAAGAACAAAGGGAAAAGATGATGTATACACAATTGATGTAAAATTCAATAAATCAGCAATAGATAACTTAATAAAAAATAATACTGATGATCAAAAAGTATACAGTTATATTAAAAATATAGAATTTATTAATGAAGTTGAAGTACCAGGGAATGTTATAGGTTGCAATGCAGAAGAAGATGTTGATGAAAATACAAGAGTATGGAACTATAAATTGAGTCAAATAGATGATGATACTAAACTAGATCTTGCATATAAAATAAAGAAACATGCATTTCCAATTTCAGCATTACCTAATAATTAACTATCATATTGGAATTATGGGGGGCTAAAGAGAGGTAAAGTTAATATATTTTTTGAGTAAGAAAGTATTCAGATTGCAATGTATTCTACACATTTTAGGAATAAATAAACACCTAATTTAGTGAAATTATAAATGAAAAATCGTAATCGAAATATATACAATAATATGTGACGTTGATTGAAATTTTACATTATGTTAGAATAGATGAATAAATTTAACATGTAATAATTAAGGCTGAATTGTTTTTTTGATTCAATAGTTCAACATGATTAGCGGTTCTAAGATAAACTTTAAAGTTAATTGTATTCACTAAAGGATAAAAGCCTGAGAAGTATTTTAATAATATTTTTATTGGCTTTTTTTTGTATATTTTAAACTATAAATTTGCGATAAATAAGGCGTTTAAAAATGAGAAGAAAGGATGAAAGAAAGATATGTCGGAAAAAATATTAACTATCAGATTATTAGAAGAAAAATATGGAGTGTGCAGATTAAATAACAACGAATCAATTCCTGAATGGATAAAAAACAGTGATTTTTTTTCTATAACAAAGACATGTGATGAATTATCAATAGTATGCCTTGAAAAAGATATACCTGATGAAGTTAAATGCGAAAAAGAATGGAGAATTCTAAAGGTTGAAGGTCAGCTGGACTTTTCATTAGTAGGAATTCTTTCATCAATCAGTACGATTTTAGCGAAAAGTGGTATAAGCATATTTGCAATTTCCACTTATGATACTGATTATATCCTTGTTAAGGAAAAAGATGTGGATAATGCTATGAAAGCACTTATTAAAAATAAATATGAGATTATAGTTTAAGGATGAATATCTAAAATTAACTAATACAAGCTATCTGTACTACTTCTGTTAACATTTTTATAGATTATATTTTGTGATAGTGGTTAAGATATTACTGCCAAACAAAATAAAAAAAATTAAGGGAGGTAGATTCATATGGCTTCAAACAATAGTGGAAGAAACAGAACATTAGTACCAGAGGCAAAACAAGGGTTAAACAGATTAAAAACAGAGGTTGCTTCAGAAGTTGGATTAAGCAATTATGAAAGCATGGATAAAGGAAACCTTTCTTCAAGACAAAACGGTAGCGTTGGTGGAGAAATGGTAAAAAGAATGATAGAAAGCTATGAACAAGGACTATAATAAATAAAAGTAAAGCACTAAGAAGATTCTTAGTGCTTTGCTTTTTTCTCTGGAAATTGTAGATAAACAATATATAACTTAGACTTATGTAATAATCCACCGAAAGGAGAAACATTGTTATTTCACAGGACTATGAAAATTTCGCTGAAAGCACTAAATTGCAGGCTTCACCACTAATGCTTGTTCCCAATTTCATTGTGACAAGCATTAGTGGGACAACCTACAATTAAGGGCTTTTAACAGCTCATTTTCAATGCCTGTTGCATATTATGACCCTTGAGGTTATAAAAATGTTTCTGCTTTCTAGTATGTTATTCATTTCGGTGAGTTATATGCATAAGTTCAGGTCTTAGTTGGATTATCTATAAAGCTAAATCTGAGTAGAAGTTTTAAAAGCGGTAAGAAAATATAATATGTGAAACAGATATCCGTGTATTTTCCTTTTTTAAGAGTTATTATATTCTATTAGCATTATTGACATCACATGGTAAAAGGTGTAATAGTAATATGTGTAGGGAGGAATGGCAATGAATAAAGTGAAAAAGTTGTCCTTAGTAATCTTAACTATCTTGTCAATACAAATTACTAATTCTACTATGGCTAATGCATATTGGAAACAAAACAGTCAAGGATGGCAATTTACTAAAGGAGAAGCTTACTCAGTTGGATGGGATAAAATTGATGGTA
Organism: Clostridium sp. YIM B02569; assembly: GCF_022320765.1. Lineage (NCBI taxonomy): Bacteria > Bacillati > Bacillota > Clostridia > Eubacteriales > Clostridiaceae > Clostridium > Clostridium sp. YIM B02569. The sequence goes on from NZ_JAKJJX010000005.1 coordinate 147,238, forward strand.
ACTGGTATTATTTTGATAGTGATGGAATAATGGAAACAGGATGGATTAATGATAATAATAAATGGTATTATCTAAATGATAGTGGAGCTTGGGAAGAATCTAAGACTACTACTGTTGTTCCAAATGATATTCAGGTTATGTATGATATAATTAATATTTATAATGATTCTGGAACTATTAAATATGAGAATAAGGGATTCATTAATCAAATAGGATTAAGTGATAAGAGTTTATATAAATTCTCTGCAGAAGACCAAGTTGGAAACAATATTAGTGAATATTACTATGATTCTTCTAATGGAAATGTATATAAAATAAAACAAGGAATTACAACACTGCTTAATTCTAATATTACTATAAATAACACTAATACTCAGATTTCAACCATTGAAGCTGTAGAGAAAGTAAAAGATTATCTTCTAGCGAATGGAAAATATGTTCCAAGTAAAGTTGAGTATGATCATGATGAGTCTAACTCTTATGTAATTCATTGCTATGATACAACAGGAGAATACGTAACAACTGGCGGATGGTATTATGTAGATAAATTTACTGGAAATGTGACATCAATGTTTTAGAGCTATAAAATAAGAATAATCTAACGTAGAAAGTTAGGTTATTCTTATTTTATATTCATTATAATTTTTTTACATAGAGATCATGTTGGCTGAAAATTATATTGTCATATATTTTAAAATGGATAAACATAAGAAGTGTCAGGAGTAGGATCTTTTTCTATATTCTCAACAGTTATAACTGGATCTATTCCATCTTCAGAAGTATTAATTTTAATTTTTCCCTTTATTTTTACCCAAGTACCATTATCATATGAATCTGAATCACCGCTAGAACATTCAATTCCTGCAACCTGAAGATCAGCAGCACAACACACCATCATAAATCGTGCAATTATAAATTGATTTTCTTTTAAATCTTTATCCCTATATACAAATCCTGAAATTTCTATTTCCTTTCCTTCATATTTTTTAGGGTTTCCTAAAATCTCATCAAGAGAAGATACAAAGTTATTAATGTTTACTTCTATAATATTATTCACAATATTTAGCTGAATCTTATCTACTTGACCTTGCCCATCACTTTCGGATTTTCCACTATACAATTCATATGTTGAGTTAAGGGAAGGCAAGCTGTTAGTTGAATTATTGGAAGAGCTGTTAGTAGATGATGATTCGTTAAGCTTTCCATTTGTATCAATTCCTTTAGTGGCAGAATTTGCGCTACTACTTTGCATAAAAAGTATCATAATCAAAGGAAAAATAAAGATAAAGTGATTCTTAATTTTAAATTTTTTTCTATTATTATAAAAGACATCTGAAATCAAAAATAAGGTAATTATGAACATTGAAATCATTCCAAAGATTGCAAAGGGTATAATTCTTGGATGTACATATGTGAGAATTTCATTACTTACAATAATTTTTAAATAGAATATTGAAAATCCTAATAGTATTAATATTTTTGCAACTACTTCCGCATTAATTTTTTTCATATTTTCATCTCCATATCAAATTAAAGAGTATCTTAAGATAAAATATATTGCCTAAAATAAGAGGATATTCTAAAATTGCTATATTCTTATATTCTTATATTCTTATATTCTTATATTCTTATATTCTTATATTCTTATATTCTTATATTCTTATATTCTAGTATTCTAATATGGCATGGATATGTGGACTTAGGTTAATATTATGGACACATTTTTTACTAGTATATTGAATCTAAGTCAGTGATCTGTACACACCTTCTATTGAATATATGCTATTATTACTAGAATTCTTCTCATTGCTGAATCAATATACTCTATAGAACTATAAATTCATTGGTGGTTACATATAGATATCTAATTTAAGAATTCAACTTATTAGATGAACATATTTACAAAATTGCTAGAACTTTAAGCTCATATCTTAACTAGAAATCATAAATATATTTGTGGAGAAAACATTTGAAAATGAGCTGTTAAAGGTTCTTGGCTGTAGGTTGTTCCATTTTAGCTTGTCAAACTGAAAGTTGGAGCATGCTAAAGTGGATACAACCTGCTGCTTAGAGCCTTCAGCGATATTTTCATAGCTTTTCGGAATCAAAATATTTATGATTTCGGTAAGTTATAACATAAATCTAGTCTTAAAGTTGGATATCTATAGTCTAAGGTTAATAAGAATACTAAATGATACTACAACAATAAAAAATATTAGTTTTATGGCAAATTTTCTTTTGAAGTTTCCAAAAATCATAATCGTATTTTTTATATCAAGCATAGGGCCAACAACTAGAAATCCCATTACAGAGTTAACTGAGAATTGTTTTAAAAATCCCTTAGCAATGAATGCATCTGAGGTTGAACAAACTGAGAGTACAAAAGACAATAATATCATTGCAATTAGAGGGCTTATATTACCACTCAAAATAGGAATGTTGGTACCGGCAGATACTATATTTTGAAAAATGCTAGATAAAAATGTACCAATGATCATAAACTTTCCTATATTAAAAAATTCATCGCCAGTATGAATAAATACTGCTCTGATTTTTTCGAATTTAGTTCTTGAATAATCATAGTCATCATTACAAAAACCGCACTCGCAACTTAATCCGTCATTATCAATACGTAATATATCATCATCTTTCCTAGTTATAAAATGCATAATTAAACCAACTAGAATAGAAATTGTTATGCCTGCAACGACTCTATAAATTACAACTGCCTTCATACCTTGAAAGGCATATACTGTTGAAATTATAGCTATTGGATTTACTATTGGGGCAGATAACATGAAAGTAATACTAGCAGCTATAGGAACTTTTTTCTTTATAAGGCCCTTAACAACAGGAATAGTTCCGCAATCACATATTGGGAAAAGTAAGCCCGCAAGAGCTGCAATAACACATGACAAGAATATATTTCTTGGAAAAAATTTAATAAATGTATCCTTTGGGATACAAATTTGTATTATTGCAGATACAAAACTTCCAACTAAGATAAATGGTATACCTTGAATTAATATGCTAATGAATACAGTATAAAAATTTTTAAACTTGTCCAAATAGAATAAATACTCATTACTATCAGTAATAGATAATGCAGCAAAACACGTAAATGACAATATTAGAAGGCTCATATAAAACATAGTTTTAATTGCAGAAAAACTATGACTACTAATTTCTCTATATTCGTCTTGATGTATTTCTTTAATATTTAATGAAGGCGCATGCTCTAATAAGTTAGCCGTCTCATTAATTCTCTTTATTTGATTCTGAATATTTAAGAAGTCTTTTTTGTTGATATTATTTATATTGTTTAATATTATTGTCTTGCTATTATAGATTTGAGTACTTAACATGCTTTTCATATTTCTGAAATAAATGAAGAACTTTTTCGTATCAATTAAGGTTACGATATCGTCAATTCTGCATAACTTTCTTAAATTTTTATTATTGAACATATTAATTATAGAGTTAGAATTTTTCATACCATTAACTTCAATAAATATTCTATGGGGAGAATATATTTCTAAAATTTTGTTTATATACTTTTCATTAATTTCTTCATTAGAAGTATTTTCGATGTTTATAATATTCATATTTTCATTTGAATTTATAAATTCATTTCTTATTTTGCTTTGTCCAAATTCATCTTGGATGACAACAATAGTTTCATTTTGTAAATCGCAATTTTTAATCATGGAATTTATAAAATTAGTTTTTCCAGACTCTAAGAACCCTAGTATTATTTCTATTTTCGTTTTCATATAAATCTCCTTGTTGCAATGTATTTGCATTTAAATGTATTATATTACCATATATGTAAACAAACAAGAATAATCTTGCGATAATTTTTGGCATTATTTTTATATTTGAAATTAGTAAGATGGGTATGAATTTAGTAGAGGTTTAGATAATACTCTTTTTATAGGCGCAATAGATTTTAATAAAAAGATTAAAAATAGTTAAGCTATATAAATAGAGAAGGAAAGTCGACTCACTTCGTTACTGAGTAATTTCAATTGAACCAATTATAGATTATAATTGGTTTATCTATATAGAATACCTCATTGAAAATTTGATTTATACGTTACAGTACTAGAAAGCAGAAATATTTTTATGCAGCAGGCATTTGAAAATGAGATGTTAAACTTAGATTTATACTATGAAATATATCCCAACTGGAACAAAAGTATGTTATTCATTTCGGCGAGTTATATGCATAAGTTCAGATCTTAGTTGGGTTATCCATAAAAGGAAAGGGAGAGGCGTGAAATGAAATACAATACGTTATTATTTGATGTTGATAATACATTACTTGATTTCGACGCAAACGAAGGAGAATCGTTTAAGAGTTTAATTAGAGATAAGGGTGAAATATATTCAGAAGAATTGTATGAAGTTTATAAAAAAATGAATCAAGGCATGTGGGCTGATATTGAACTAGGGAAGATTAAAGTAGAGGAAGTATTAAATACAAGATTTTCTAAGTTAATGTCTAAGTATGGGAAGAGTATAGATGGTGGAGAGTGGGAGAAGACCTATAGATTGCATTTAAATCAAGGATTGCAGTTAATGCCAGATGTCAATGAGGTTTTGAGTAAACTGCATGAAAAGTATACTTTATATATTGTTACTAATGGAATTGCGAGGACACAGTATTCAAGAATAAATGGCGCTGGAATTTCACAGTACTTTAAAGACTGTTTTATATCAGAGGATATAGGTGCTAATAAGCCAGCAATTGAATTTTTTAACTACGTCAAGGATCATATTAAAGGTTTCAATGAGGCAGAAACATTAATTATTGGAGATTCTATCACATCAGATATTAAGGGAGGAAATCTCGCTGGAATTGACACTTGTTGGTTTTGTAAGGAGGGAACAGTAAATGAATCATCAATATCTCCTAACTATGAAATACATTCGTTAAAGGAATTACTTCGAATACTATGATGATAAGAATAATAACTTTGAATTTTATTAATTGGTTTGATTTGGGATGATTAAATTAAATTTATAGGTTATAATGCTATTAAAAGTAACTATGATATCTAACAAATAAAAGAATTTAAGTCAATTATTAGAGGAAATATATCTTAGTAAATAAGCAAAAACTAAAAAGAAAATTAAGTTTAGTTAAGCATATTTGAGTATTTACTGATAAGGTTACTAAAGAGATATCAATAGTAAAAGGGAGGAATTAATATGAAATTAGGAATTGTTGGAGCTGGGATGATAGTAAAGGATTTTCTTTCAATTAGTCATCTTTTGCAAGATATAGAATTAGAGGCTATTTGCGGAACGCCAAGAAGTGAAGATACTTTGAATGAATTGAAAGATAAGTATGGGATTAAAAAGGTTTTTTGTGATTATGATGAACTACTAAATAGTGATTTAGATATAATTTATATTGGTGTGCCAAATAATTTACATTTTGAATTTGCTAAAAAAGCATTAGAGGCTGATAAAAATGTTATAGTTGAAAAGCCATTTACATCAACATATAAGGAATCATTAATTTTAAGTGATTTAGCTAGGAAAAAGAAATTATTCTTATTTGAGGCTATAACTAATCAATATTTCCCAAACTATAAAAAGATAAAAGAGCTACTTCCGACTTTAGGGAATATAAAGATTGTTCAGTGTAATTATTCTCAATATTCTAGCAGATATGATAGCTTTAAAGATGGGAAGGTATTGCCTGCTTTTGATCCTAAATTCTCTGGTGGCGCATTAATGGATTTAAATATTTATAATATTCATTATGTAGTAGGTTTGTTTGGCAAACCAGAAAATGTTGAGTATTATCCAAACATTGAGAGGGGAATAGATACATCAGGTGTATTAATCTTAGATTATGGAAAATTTAAATGTGTTTGTGTTGGTGCAAAAGATTGTAAGGCACCTATAGCAAATAATATTCAAGGAGATAAAGGCTGTATATATCAAGACACTCCAGCCAATGTTTGTAAGAGATTCGAATTACTTATGAATGATGGAACTAGCTCAGAAGTAAATGAAAATAATTATGAGCACCGTATGGTTAATGAGTTCATTGAATTTTCAGATGCTGTTAAAAATAATGATTTAGAAAGATGTTATAAAATGCTAGATCATAGCTTGATAGTTAGTGAAGTTCAAACAATTGCTAGGCATAAAGGTGGAGTAATATTCCCAGTAGATGATTTTACAGAAACAGAAAGTTAATTTGAATTTTGTAATAGCATAGCAGCTTATGTATCAGGCATACTAATCTTAGACCAATGTATGCCTGATTTTTTATCCGATAGTAATATCGCCAGCAGCTGCATTATTAGATACTGATTTTTTTATGAAATTAATCTATTTATATAATCTAGATCTAAGCTATTATCAATGATTTTATACTCTTTATTTGAGTTATCATAGTCATTAATAATATTAATATATTCTTTCCCTTGTATGATAATCTCGGTAGTGATCTTGCTTTTATCATAAATGAAAATATGAATAGCGCCCTTTGTTTTATCCGTTGTACTACCATAATGTCGAACTAATTTTATGTTGGAAACATTAGCTAAGATTTCATTAATTTTATCCTTATCTTTAATTGATTTATCTTGTCTCGAAAGCGTACTTCTAATCTCTATTTGTTCAATATTTTCTTTGTTATAATTATTTAATAAAAAACTATTCAAAGTTCCAGGTTTATGATATAAGTAATATCCTGTTCCTAAAGCTAATATTAATAAAATTGAAAAAAGCAATATTGAAAATTTCTTTTTATTTCTCATAAATAATAACTCCTAACATACAAGTTATGTAAACCAAATTATACCATAATATTAAACTGAATTATATTTCAAAATAGGTTTGTATATAAATTTTGTTTTTTAAAGTAACTTTTATTGACTGCTAGTACTACATGGAAATGTGGGTGATAAGTATCATGAATTGAGATAATTTATATTATTGGCATAGCTATGGAATTATTAATCTTGATGCACAAATGAATTATAAACTAATACAATGAAAGTGAGTTAATTATTTGTAGGAGAATCAATAATATTTTATGGAAGACAATAATAATCAAATGAGTAATAATGATCAGATGAACAATTATGATCAGTTACAGATAGCAATTCAGGGGGTAAAAAAAGCAATTCAAGGAGAAAGAGAAGATGAATTGTTTTATGATTACCTTATTAGTGAAGCGCCAACAAATGAAGAGAAAGAAATAATATCATCTATTAGAGATGATGAACGCAGACATAATATGTTGTTTAGAAGGATCTATGAAGATTTTACAGGTGATATGGATGCTACAATGGAGAGTGAAGAAGAAAATTTTGAAGTCCCTGAATCATATTTAGAAGGTATTAAGAAAGCTTTATTTGGAGAGCTAGCAGCAGTAGAAAGATATAGAGCTATTAGGAGAGGACTTCCTGAAGGAGTTTACAGGGATGTATTATTTGATATAATTACAGACGAATTAAAGCATGCTTCAAAATACAATTATCTATTTACATTAAATAGTATTGGAAATAATGAATCTATGAATAGAAGCTTAATGAGACAAGATACAGTTGTTACAGAGAATATAGATAACACAAATGATCTTACTCCAGATGATTGGGTTAGCTATATTGCTCCACTAGTTAATCGAGCTTTAACAGAATCAAAAGAAGGGGTCAATTCTGAACATTTGTATCAAGAATTTATATTATCAGGTGTACTTGTTGGCTTAGGAAAGAATCCTAATGAAGCCATGGAACAGATTGAAGAGTGGCGAAAATCAGGAGCTTCAAAGAAATTAGCTATGAGCAAAATGAGCAGATATTTTAATGATTTAGATAACATTTAAATATTTTTTAATACCACAACATTCATGAGTGTTGTGGTATTTTATTAAGAAATATTCATGATAAGCAACTATTAAGAGTCATATTCATAATATAAATTATTAATAAATTCTTTGGAGAAAGATATGTTTGATATAGGTCCATACAGAACAATGATGAGAGCATTAGAAAAAGCTACTGCATATAGAAGAGACGGGATAATTTATATATTTGTGACAGGTGAGATGCCAACGCCATGCGATGAAGTTAAAATAGTTGGTACGTATCCAGGCGATATTGTGCATATAAAAGATCCAGGCGTAGCAGAACTTTTTATTAAAATGGGGCGTAAGCCTGAAGAAGAAGGGGAGTATTGCATTCCTATAGTGATGCCATTTTTTATTGAGGAAGAGATAGAAGATTCGAATCATGATGAAGTAGCAATTTATGTGAATGACAATTTGTATAAAAGGATAGAGATAGAAGAGTGGAATGAGACATTTGCGCGCGTGACAAAGGAGTAAATGTTATACATTTACAGTATAGTAATTTAGATTTTTATTGTTTTGTAATTGTGAAAGAATCTATATACCACAATATTCGGGTATGTAGCTAGATTTGTGTACAACAAATCTACTACATTCTTTTTTTGTTTCATGGTAGATTTGAAATAGTATACTTTAAAATAACAAGGGAGGATTCTAAAGGAAATTTCACTCTCAAATTGTCCATAGCCCATTTTCAATTGTTACTAATCAAGATATTATCTTCTTGATTGTATAAGCACATTTCTAGGTAAGGGATACGTTGATGGTGTTATTGAAGCAGATGAAGTATTATTTGCTGAAAGTTTTAAAGGCACAAAACCTTTAATATGCTAAGACGCTCTCGTAAAAGAGGTAAACATAAGGAAGGATTATATCACATTCAACTTATTAATGCTCTCCATAGCAATTTTAAAAAAATGGATGAACAGGTTCAATGGTGTTGCAACAAAATACCTAAGTAACTATGTTAAGTGGTTCAAATGGCTTCAAATATTTGATACAGATAAAGAGATAATAAAGGCTAAAAACTTTATAGTTCAAAGTAATGTAGCACAGTCATATTGCAAAGTAAGAGATTTAAAAAATAGAAAGCCAATGTATGTATGGAATATGTGGTATTTTGTAAATTATGTTACAATAGGTATTATAAAAAAACTATAATCAAGTAAGTAATAGTAATTAATTAAGAGCATTATTTAAAAAGGAGGTTCGTTAATGAAGATTATTAGCAAAACTAATGGTATTAATTTTGGAGTTTCAAGTGAATTTAAAAGCGAATATCTTGCACCAATAATACAAAATTTACTGTTTAAAGCAGAAAATGAGTGGGATGATTATAATGAAGTTTATCATTGTTGTAAATTAATTGAGAATGTAAAAAGCAATGAAAATATAAATATGGACTTTCATATTATGAAGAAAGACGAAAAATGTTTAGGTGTTGCTCTTGTTAGTAGTGGCATTCTTGATTATAAGACGTTTTTTAAAGAACCTATACAGATAAACGAAGAGGATAAAGACATTTTGATATTCAACTATTTTCATATAGCCCAAGAAGGCAGAGGAAATGGAGAAATGTGGTTGAAGAACATAATACAATATTATAAATCTAAACATTATAAAGCAATTTATTTAAAATCAAGTCATCCCAAGGTATTTTCTATGTATAATCGTTTGGGGATAGAAGTAGGAGAATATTCAAGTTATAGTGATAATAATTTATTTCATAGGAAAGGAAAAATATTTAAAATTACACTTTAAAGACATATATATAAATATTTCATAATTTTCATATATATTAAGTATTGTAGGTGGGAAATCTTACTTATAATTTTTATAGGCTATATTTCAACATTATATTAAAGCATAGCCTATTTTTAAGATAATTCTAGCCTTTTACTCTACATATTTAATTAAAGCTTCTCTTTCTAGTATTATTACTTTTTTATATTTTAGTTTAATATATCCTAGTTTGCTAAAGTAGTTTAATATCTTGGTGGTTGTAACTCTATTTAGACCAATACAAGAAGCAATTTCTTCATGAGAATAAGGAATGCAATCTTCGCTTATATTTTTATCTTTATTAGGAACAGCTGTCTGCTGCAATAAAAAATTAGCTACTTTTTCATAACGATTATAAAAGTAAGCTTGGTTAAGCAGACTTGAAAGATGATTACATGTATTTGAAAGCAACTGAAAAAGCAGAATCATTAATTCTTTTGATTGAGTTAAGTAAGGATACAGATCTTCTAATGAACAAGAAATCAATTCAACATCATTAACCGCGCTTACTGTAGTAGGCTGTTTTGAGCTTTGAACGAAAGATGATTCGCCAAATATTCTGCCTTTTTCAACTATTTCTATTGTAATTTCACTGCCATCTTTTGAAGAAGAATACACTCTTACTCGACCATTTTTTATCAAGTATAAATGGGTTGCGTTATCATCTTGCATATAGATAATATCATTCTTATTGTATGTTAATGATTTTCCAACTTTTTCAAAATAATAATATAATTCTTCTGGAATTTTTATTTTATCCAAATTTTTCACCTTCTTTTATGAGATTGTAACATAGATTACATTTTTGTTTCAAGTATTATGGTATTCTGTGTCTTGGGGTGATAACATGAAAGGAAAAATCAATAGTTTAATTTACATTCTTCTAGGAAATATATTAATAGCTTTTGCTATTAGCACATTAATATTAGAGAATAATATTATTGTTGGTGGAGTTACAGGATTAGGAAGAGTGATAAATCATTTTACTGGGGCAAGCTTGACAATAGTTGTGTACATTATAAGCATTGCATTATTTTTATCGGCATTATTTTTTTTAGGAAAGAAATTTGCTTTATCTACTTTAGTATCTACATTTTTATTTCCTATTCTTTTGGACTTTTTTGAAAAGCATGAAAATTTGCATCATTATTGCAATGATATATTATTATCATGTGTCCTTGCAGGATGCTTAATAGGAATAGGAGCAGGACTTATATTAAAAGCAAATGCATCATCTGGTGGAATTGATATTATAGGAATTATAATAAATAAAAAATTTAATACTCCAGTTCATATCACTTTAAATGTCATTGATTTATGCATTTTAACTTTGCAGATTACATTTTCAAGTGCTACTAATGTACTATATGGTCTGGTTGTTGTATTTTTAACTTATTTTATGTTAAATAAGACTTTAACTTTTGGAAAAGAAATGATACAAGTAGTTATTATGAGCGATCATTATGATGAAATAAAAAAGGCTATTATCTCAGAGGCAGATACAGGAGTAACTTTATTGCATGCAGAAAAAGGATACTCAAAAGTTGAAGCTAAAGCTATCAGCACAGTTATTCCAGCTGAAAAGCTGCAAAAAGTAAAAAATATTGTTAATAAAATTGATTATAGCGCTTTTATAACAGTATCAGACGTTAGGGAAGTTGGGGGAAGAGGATATACTCTAAATCGTGCATATGACAATTTAGATGTGTCTACAACGTAATTAATAAAAAATGATTAATAATAGTAATTTAAATGCTCAAGGTGAAATATCTATATATATTTTGCCTTGAGTATTTTTTCGTATATAAAATATATTCTATAGGAAATATGCTATAAATACTGTATTATAATAATGTTATTTTAAATAAGTTGTAGAAACTATTTTAAGATATAAAAGTTAATATATTTAAAAGAGAGAGGATCATATATGGATATAGATGAAACATTAGTTAACGATAAATTAGAAGGTCTGACTGCACATGAAATTTGGGAAAAGTTATACAATAAAGAACTTGGCTCTAAAAAAAGTATCTTAGAATACATTGATTTAACAAAGGTATTAAAAAAGGGAAATGCAAGTGAGGAACAGATTACGGATACATATAATTATATTTATACTAAAATTGATAATTTAAAGGATGCTATAAAGCCTAATACAATAATGTATTTAAAGAATAGTTTAAAATCACAGCTTGGAAAGTATGTTAAAGAAAAAGATCCCAAGCCAATAAATCATTTTATAGAATTTTTTAAAGCTGCATATCCTGAAAATAGTAGAAGAAAAGATTTCACATGGGTGTTAATGGATGTAAATAGCATATCAGAGGAACAGGCATGGACTACTTTAACTTATATTAATAGAGAGTGCCTAAGTAATTCTATGGAACTAAGTTCTGCTGAAAAAAAAGACATAATAGAAGTAATTAAAAAATTGATCGCTAAAGGAAATGTTAAATTTATAAATAATATGAAAAGTCTTAAGCAATTCACTGATATTTTAGGAATAAATATCATAAATGATGGTAAAGGATTCAAAGTAAAACATAAGATTATCTAAAGTTATCTAATACAAGCTATCTGTACTACTTTTGTTAATATTTTTATAGATTATAATTTATCATACTGGTTAATATATTACTGCAAACAAAATATTAATTAAGGGAGGTAGATGTATATGTCATCAAACAATAGTGGAAGAAACAGAACATTAGTACCAGAAGCAAAACAAGGATTAAACAGATTAAAAACTGAGGTTGCTTCAGAAGTAGGATTACATGATTACGAAAATCAAGATAAAGGAAATTTATCTTCAAGACAAAATGGATACGTTGGCGGATACATGGTTAAGCACATGATTGAAAGCTACGAACAAGGTTTAAAGTAATTAGTAACGTAGAATAATAGAAAACCATTTCTTCGCAATATAATAACTATCCCCTTGCGGTTAAAAAGCTAGCAGAGCACTATAACATTGTTATATTTGTTCTGTTGGCTTTTTATAATGTTTAAAGGAATATACGCTAAATGATTATAGATAAACCACCTATAGTCTATGCTTATGCGTATACCGCGCCGAAATGAATAATATACTTTTGTTACAGTTTCTAGGCAATTCTGATGGTGATTCTAAGGCTATAAAGTTGCACCCAAAGTGCTAGCCTAAAAGAACAAGCTTTGAACTAGCACATTTGGAACAACTTATAGCCAAAGAATCACTTTCTTCAAAATTGCCAATGAAACATTCCACAAAAGTATATTACTCATTTCTGGTTGAAATATATTTCATAGTTTAAGTATAGTTTATGACTTTTAAGGAAGAAATGAAATTGAAATTTTTGTAACTTTCTAAATATGTTTATCTAATGAGCATATTTAATTAACTATATATCCGATTTAAGAATTTGACATATACATCAGGTTAGACGATAGATAATGTTTATCTATAAACTATGCAAAATAAATGAAAAGAGGTTATAATTAGTAATATAATAAATGCATTAATTCCAAATAAATCATATATGCTTGCGACTCTTTATCAAATATGGAGAATTAAGATAAGATTTATTGCTAAGGAAGTATGCAGAAAATTATTAAGCCGTGGAAGTGAGAGTATTGGATCATGTTGTAGAATTGTTTAATCATTGTGGATATATAGCAGTGCTTATAAGTTTAGCGTTAGAATTAATAGCATTTCCTTTGCCTGGTGAGGCACTAATGACTTATTGTGGATATGTTGTTTATATGAATAAAATGAGTTATCTGCTCAGCATTATAGTGGCTACAAGTGGGGCTATAATAGGTATTACTATATCATATTTCATTGGCAGGGCATTAGAAATAAGATTAATTGAGAAATATGGATGTCATATTCATCTAAATAAAAATAGGATGGATAAGATTTCAACGTGGTATCAAAAATATGGTGGTATATTGCTGATTGTAGCATATTTTATTCCAGGAATAAGGCATGTTACAGGATACTTTTCTGGTATGACTAAGGTATCATATAAGAAGTTTGCGATTAGTGCATATTTAGGTGCATTAATATGGACTACTACATTTATATCATTGGGAAGGGTTCTTGGAGCAAATTGGAATAAATATAATGAAATATCAAAATGGTATCTATTAATAGCAGTTTTAATTGCTATATTACTAATACTTCTTTATATAAGCTACAAAGAAAAAATAAATGGATTTCCTAAATTCCTAAAAGAAGAGTTTTGCAAAATACTTTATTCAATGCTTAAAGCAAAGGTAGTGGTTACAGCATTAGCAGTTTTATTTTTGATATTTATAGTTGTTATAATAGGATTTATTTAAGATTAGTAAGTTAAGATTTGATAGAGAGTAAAAAATAAAATATATTCGCCAGTGATTTTGCTTGTCTTAAAGAATTGATTATTTAAGTTAAATTGGTGAAGATTACTCTTGTGGATGTAGAGTATGAGATGAAATTTATAAAAAAGGATGATGCAAATGAATATTACATATGTTGAACATAGCTGTTTTTCAGTTGAACTTGATAAAGTAGTTTTGATATTTGATTATTTTAAAGGTCAGCTTCCAGATTTTGATCCAGAAAAGACAATATACGTGTTTTCAAGTCATAATCACCATGACCATTTTAATATAGATATTTTTCAGTTATTAAATAAATATCCAAATGTTGTGTATATTTTTTCAAAAGATATCAAAAAGAAATTTGGTAGAAAATTTTTTAATACTCATGGCGTTGATGATGAGGTTTATGAAAAAATAGAATTTATAGATATTAATAAAACTCTTGAAATATCAGATTTGAAAATAGAGACATTAAATTCCACAGATGAGGGCGTAGCATTTATTGTAACAGCAGAAGATAAAACAATTTATCATGCTGGGGATCTTAATCTATGGTGGTGGAATGGAAGGGATCAAAAGGACAATGAAAGTGCGAGAGAAAGATTTGAAGAAGAAATTAATAAGATCAAGAGTAGGCATTTTGATGCTGCATTTGTAGTTTTAGACCCTAGGCAAGGAGAAGAATTTTACTTAGGATTTGATTACTTCATGAAAAACACTAATACAGATAAAGTGTTTCCAATGCATTTTTGGGGAGACAGCTCCGTAATAGAACGATTAAAGGAAAGGAAATGTTCAGAAGATTACCGTAATAAAATATTTCTTTAATAAATTAAAAAAGAGTGAGTATTATGTTGTTAAGTTTTTTAACATATAACAAACAACAATTGGCACTCTTTTTTGCTTATTATATTTAGATATCTTGGACTACTTTAATAAATATAGATACATTGTTATTCAACTTTTTTAAATGGGATAACATTATTCTTTTTAGGCATATCTGCGAAATTATCATCTTCGATTTCCTTTTCAGTAAAACTTAAATCAAGATCTTTATTTAGTAGTTTAATAAATGATATAATCCTTTCTCTACGAGTTTGAAATAGCATTTTGTTCATTAAAATTCTCCTTTTCACAAAAATTAATATGAAAATAGCTTGCCCTCAAATGAATAAAATATTCAAAATTAGGCACAACAATTCTATAATTTTAAAAATATATAATTTAATAAAAATTAGCCCCTTAATTAATAAGGGGCTAGTAAAAGAGAAGAATAATGGCCGGGGGTGCAATTTAATAAGTTTGAATGTTGTATCAAGAGTAGTCTATGAAACATTGCAATATATATTCAAGTTATAATTAGTAAAAATAGAGGTTTTTAGGATATATTGCTTTAATTTATTAATGAGTAATTATGAACGGTTATTTTTAAGATATAAGCTAGCTTTTCTTTTTCATATTATATTAAGAATTGGTTAAATGTAGGAAGCGTGTTATATTAATACTATTTTTTCTAATATTTTTAAAGAGTATAAGTGTCAGTTAAGGTTAATATATTAGTGTCAAAACAAGTTGAAATAAGCCAGTAGGAAATACAAGCAAACCCTTCTTATATAACACTTTCAGTAATATATTCTACGGGTTTATCTAATAAAATTATGCAAAAATTCTTAAAGATATTAACAAATAAAGGAGAATTAATTATGGATTCTATAAACAAAATAGATAGGCAAATTTATGAGATGGAACAAAACCTTCTAAATATAATAAAGGAAAAAGTTGATTTGTTCGATCCTGAGGTAATTGTTGCAAGTCAACAATTAGATTCTATTTTGGACGAGTATAGCCATTTAATTCAATTAAGCTAGATTAGAAATCCAGATAAAAGAGAGTTCTTTAAAGAGGAGCTCTTTTTTTGTGATATAGATAAACAACATTAAATTTAGATTTATGATATAATCCACCGAAAGTAGAAACATTGTTATTTCACAGGACCATGAAAGTTTCGCTGAAAGCGCTAAAATGAAGGTTTCACCATTAATGCTTGCTCCCAATTTCATTGTGACAAGCATTAATGGAACAACCTACAATTAAGAGATTTTAACAGCTCATTTTCAATGCCTGCTGCATAAAAGTGTTTCTACTTTCTAGTATTGTATTTATTGTAAAGTATAAATGAAGTTCTTAAATTGTTTATCCATATAGACAAGCTTTTACTTATACCTTTGATTTACATGAGTTAGCTTGCTTTATATGTCAATTTCTTAGCTTGGATATATATAAAAATATAGATAACACAATCATAAACTATACTTGAACTATGAAGTATTTTCCAACCCAAAATGAGTAACATACTTTTGTGGAATGTTTCGTTGGTAATTTTGATGGCTGTGATTCTTTGGCTACAAGTTGTTCCAAATGTGCTAGTTCAAAGCTTGTTCTTTGAGGCTAGCACTTTGGGTGCAACTTCATAGCCTTGGAATCACCCAGCAGAATTACCTAGAAATTGGAACAAAAGTATGTTATTCATTTCGGTGAGGCATACCCATAAGTTCAGGTATTAGTTGGTTTATCAATAGAAATTGATTTATTTTTGGGCGATTATTCCGTAGAAGTCTTCACCAATATCTATAGTTGATATGGTTGAAAAATTAAGTTCATCTAATAGTTTTATTAGATCCATCCTGTCTAACCTACGTTCAATAGGAGGTCCAAAATCACTATCAATTTTTTCCCATTCAAGTATAGCAATTTTCCCTTCTGGGCATATTATTCTTTTTATTTCATTTAAAAATCTCTCTTTTTCTTCGACTTCATGAATTATATTACTTGCAAAAGCAAATGTGACCGAATTATTTTTTAATTTTAAGTGATTTTCCTCTGTTAAAATAGTCTCAACATTGGATATATCATTTTCAATTATTTTTTCTTCAACGTCTTGCAGCATTTCATCTGATATATCAAGTGCTAATATTTTACCGTTTTTTCCTACAATTTTAGAGGCGGGAATAGTAAAATATCCAATGCCGCATCCTATATCAGCCATTACATCTCCAGTCTGCAGATCAAGATTAATAAGTGTCTGTTCAGGTGGCAATATTTTTCTTCTCTTTTCATTTTCTATCTTGAGCGTGTCTTTTGCATCTAGTTTTTGTGTCATCATTTAAAAATACACCTCCTAAAATTTGTTTTAGGCACATGAAAGAAAGTAATAGACCAAAGATTCATAAGATATTTCGTATAGTTTCTCCACCAACACTACCGTTTTATCTTGAAGAAACTTTCCTTTATTCATGCTCTATTTGTCCTGTATGAGTTCAATTAAATTAAGCTGGAATATAAAATTCCAAATTAAAGGTTTCACATAAAAAGATATTAAGAGTACATAAATATTATGCACTTTCAGTAAATAATTATTAACCATAATTATATTTTTTAGTAATAAATATTGCATTTATTAAATATAATATCTTGAAAAAATAGAAAGAGGAATGTTATGGAGAATATAAGTAGTGAAAATGTTACAGGTAGTACTGGCGAAAATATGATACCAAATACAGCTGGAGGTTCAACTTTAAGTGCAGGAGGTGCTACAGGAAGCGCTGCTGGGAGTGTCACAACACCAAGTACTGGAGGTGCTACATTAGGTGCAGGAAACATTACAGGAAGTGCCCCAGCAAATACTGGAACGACATCAAGCACTGGAAGTGCTACACCAAAAATAGGTGGCTTGAAGATACAATGTTTCAGAGGAAACGATTATATTCCAGTAGATAGAGCTAGAATAACAGTAAGAGGACAATCTACTTTAGGTAATGATAGAACCATTGAGTTAGTTACTGATGTAGTTGGATTAACTAATATTATAGAACTACCAGCACCACCATTGGAATATTCCTTAAATCCTAATAGTAATCAAATACCTTATAGTTTATATGATATAACTGTTGAGAGAGAAGGGTTTAATCCTATAATAATAAGAGGATGCCAAGTGTTTCCTACAGAAATTGCATATCAGATATGTAATTTGCAACCTAATTTAGGCAGAGGCTCTATGAGACAAGAAGTTATAGACATACTGCCAAATACTTTGAATGGAAATTTTCCTCCTAAGATACCAGAGGCAGAAGATAAGCCATTACCACCGCCAACTTCAGGGGTTGTATTACCACAGCCTGTAGTGCCTGAATTTGTCATTGTTCATCAAGGTGGTCCAAATGATCCATCAGCACCAAATTATAAGGTGGCATTTAAAGATTATATTAAAAATGTTGCTTCATGCGAAATATATTCAACTTGGACAGAGTCAGCTATAAGAGCAAATGTTTTCTGTATTGTATCTTTTACATTAAATAGGATATTTACTGAATGGTATAGAGGTAAGGGAAAAAATTTCGATATTACAAGTTCTACAGCTTATGATCAAGCATTTAATTATGGTAGAAATATTTATGATAACATAAGTGAAATTGTAGATGAAATTTTCTCAACATATATAAGAAGAATTGGAAAGAAGCAGCCACTTTTTGCACAATATTGCGATGGAAAGAGCGTTACTTGCCCTAACTGGTTAAGTCAATGGGGAAGCCAGGAATTATCACGTCAAGGCCTCGGACCATACGATATATTGACACGTTACTATGGAAACAATATTGAATTAACCACAGCTGAGAAAGTTGCTGGAATACCAGTATCATACCCAGGAAGAGAATTAACACTTGGGTCATCAGGAGCATCTGTAAGAGCAATTCAAGGTCAATTAAACAGAATAGCAAGAAATTATCCGCTCATTCCTAAGATCGCTGAAGATGGAAAATATGGACCAAAGACAGCTGCAGCAGTAAAAACATTTCAACAAATATTTACATTGCCTCAAACAGGAGTAGTTGATTATGCAACATGGTATAGGATATCAGATATTTATGTTGGAGTGACAAAACTTGCAGAACTTAATACAACTGAATCAAGCAGAAGCTTTGGAATGAATGAATTTAGACCACCAGTTATACCTGGATTTGATAATGAAAGGAATATTCCAAGATTTTATTATTAAAATAAAAGTGTGCCCTTTAGAGTAAAAATATACTTTAAAGGGCACATTCAATTTGTTTTATTTTCCTGGGATATGGGTTCTTATTAATTCAGTTGGAGATAATATTTTATCAATGATATCTTCAGGTAGTATTTGTTCTTCTAGAAGAATCTCTCTTATGGTCTTTCCAGTAGCTAAGGCTTTTTTTGATATTAAGCTGGCTTTATCATAACCTAAGTGAGGAACTAAGGATGTTGCAGAAACTAAGGAATTTTCTAGGTTTTCTAAGCATCTATCCTCATCCATTTTTAGATCATTTATGCATTTATCTTTAAAAAGTGTGACGCTTCTTTCAAGAAGTTCTAGAGATTCAAGTAGACATTCTGCTATAAGTGGAGTAAAAGCGTTTAGTTCTAATTGTCCCATAGAACTTGCCATGGTTATGGCGCTGTCATTGGAAATAACTCTTAAGCTTACTTGAGCAACCATCTCAGGGATAACAGGATTAACTTTTCCTGGCATAATTGTCGAGCCTGCCTGCATCTTAGGAAGAATTACTTCTCCTATTCCACCACGAGGGCCAGAATTAAGGAGCCTCAAATCATTTGAAATCTTAAGAAGATTTACGCTGCACGATTTTAAAAGTCCAGAAGTTTCTACGAATATATCACAGTTTTGAGTAATGTCCATAGGGAAATCAGATCTTGCTATTCCAAGACCAGTAAGGTTTTGGATAATATCTGTCATCATAAATACATATTTATTTGTAGCATTTAAACCTGTACCTATAGCAGTACCACCAAGGTTTATCTGTCTTAATCTTTCTTCTACTTTGTATATTCTCCATCTATCTCTTTCTATGGCTTTAGAATATGCTCCAAAGCTTTGTCCTGCAGTCATTGGAAGTGCATCCATTAACTGGGTTCTTCCAAGCTTTATTATATCTGAAAATTCATTCTCCTTAATTTGAAGAGCTTCTTGTAAGCTTGATAAAGAATCACTTAACTTTCTTATTAATCTAATTGCTGCAATTCTAAGGGCAGAAGGGTAAACATCATTAGTTGATTGGGACATATTAACATGGTTAAGAGGATGAACTAAATTGTAATCCCCTTTAACTCCACCTAACAATTCAATAGCTCTGTTAGCAATAACTTCATTTACATTCATGTTAGTAGATGTACCAGCTCCACCTTGAAATGCACTTAGTTTAAATTCATAATCAAATTTCCCATCTATAACTTCTTCACTTGCTTTTATTATTGCATCGGCTTTTTCAGGGGCAAGAAATTTTAAGGTTTTATTTGTCATAGCAGCAGCCTTTTTTATAAGGGCAATTTCTCGTATTAAATTTAAATTTACACTTTTACTGTTTAAATCAAAATTCTCCAAAGCCCTTGCTGTATTTATCCCACTATATGTAGAATTATCAATATTCTTTTCACCTAATACATCTTGTTCTAATCTATAATCCAAAATGAACACTCCTTAATATTTTTGTACTGATAATAAAGCATCAATAAATAAAGAATTATTTTGCAATGTATATCTTTATATTTTATATTATAATAGAATAGGCAACTTAAAAAAATATTTTTGAGTAATTAAAATTAATTCAAAGGAGAAATAATATGAGTTTAAATACAACACCGTCTGGAGAAAGAGTACATATTGCTCTATTTGGTATGACAAACGCTGGAAAATCAAGTATTATAAATGCACTTACAAATCAAGAAATTTCAATTGTTTCTGATGTTAAGGGGACAACTACAGACCCTGTTTATAAAGCTATAGAAATTCTTCCGATAGGACCTTGTATGATTATTGATACAGCAGGACTTGACGATGAAAGTGAATTAGGTGAGTCAAGAAAAAAGAAAACTATTGAAGTTTTATCAAAAACAGATGTTGCATTAGTAGTGGTAGATGCTACTGTTGGAGTTACTGAAAATGATAGAGCAATAATAGATCAAATAAAGGAAAAGAAGATACCTACAATTTGTATTTTTAATAAGGCAGATAAGAAAAGTATAGAAAAAGAGGAATTAGCTGATTTAGAAAAGACAATTGGAACTACTGTTGTTTCAGTTTCTGCATTAAATAAAAATGGAATAGATGAGCTTAAGCAAAAAATTATAAGCGTAATACCAGATAATGAAGATAAATTTAAATTAGTTGGAGACCTTATAAGCCCAGGAGATTTAGTTGTTCTTGTAACACCTATTGATAAAGCAGCCCCTAAAGGAAGATTAATTCTTCCTCAGCAGCAAACAATAAGAGACATAATTGAAAGTGATGCCATAGCTATTGTAACAAAAGAACATGAGCTAAGAGAAACTCTTGAAAATTTAAAGAAAAAACCTAAACTTGTTATAACAGATTCACAAGTTTTCTTAAAAGCTTCAGCAGATACGCCTAAAGATATTATGCTTACATCATTTTCAATATTGCAAGCAAGATATAAGGGAGACCTTATGGAGCTTGTAAAAGGAGCTAAAGCAGTAGAAAGTTTAGAAGATGGGGATTGTGTTTTAATCTCAGAAGGATGCACTCATCACAGACAATGTGACGATATTGGAACAGTTAAAATACCTAGATGGGTACGTCAAATGACAGGGAAACAAATTAATTTTGAATATTCTTCTGGAAATTCATTTACTGATGATGTTAAGAAATACAAACTTATCATTCATTGTGGAGGCTGCATGTTAAATAGAGCAGCTATGCTTTCAAGAATTGGTAATGCAGTTAAATATGAAATTCCAATTGTAAATTATGGAGTATTAATAGGATATGTTCAAGGAATTTTAGAAAGAGCACTTGAACCTTTCCCAATGGCAAAAGCAATATATGATGGAGATTTTAATTAGGCAGAATTTATGCAGTAACTTACCGAAATAAGAATTATGCTGTTGTTCCAGTTTCTAAGGAAATTATGATGGATGATTCTAAGATCACAAGTTGCGTCCAATATGCTAGCATCAAAGGCAGGCTTTGAACTAGCATAATTCTTATTTCTAGTTAGTATATATTTCATGAGCATATATGGAACAAGCATAGATTCAACTTCAGTTGATATCCACATAAATTCGACTCTCATTTTCAAATTCCTGCTACATAAAAATGTTTCTACTTTCTAGTTGAAGCATTTTTCTTTATATAAATCTAGCTTTATGTAGTAACTTACCGAAATAAGGATTATTCAATAAAAATCAATTATGTTTTGATGAAAGGATTTTAATTAATGAGATATTTAAAGAAAATACCTTCTGCAGATAAGGAAGTTAGTATTAAGCTAATATCAGAGGGATGGACAAAACTAAAAGAACCCTCTAATTTGGGTATAGCAATGTTATTATCAGTGCCTTTTATGCTTATAAATGGGATTATATCTATTGCTATTTCCTATTATTTATATCCACAATTGAAAGAAATTTTTAGTAGTAGTTGGCATGGCTTTAGTATTAATTTCACAGTAAATTTATTTACTCTTATATACATTGTTGCAATTTTCATCTTTATGACTATACATGAATTTCTTCATGCTTGTTTTATACCTAATGTATTTAAATCAAGTCAAATATATTGGGGGATAAATGGCTTTTTCGGATTTGTTTATACTACTGAAAAAGTCAAAAAGAACAGATTTTTAATTATTTCTATTATGCCTTTCAGTTTGTTGTCAGTTGTATTACCTTTTATTCTGAATTTTTTTGGATGGTTAAATGGATTCACTATATTTCTGTGTTTATTAAATGCAATGGGTTCATGTGTTGATTGTCTGAATATATGTTTAGTAGCAATTCAAGTTCCAAAGGGTTCATATATTGTTAATAATGGATTTGAAACATATTTTAAGTAATTTAGGATTATGAACGTAATATTCCTACTTTGAGTTTTATAGGTGGACAATCTCACTTATAATTTTTTCAGGCTATATTTCAAAATCACATTAGAACGCAGCCAAGATAAAGATACCAACATTTCAGTTTAAGAAAAGTTGGTATCTTTATTTTGGGCTCTGATAATGAATGTATAGCATATGTGATATTTTGTGAGTGGTGTTATAATAAGTGTTGTGTAACACTATAATCTAATGAACAAGTGCGAATATGTAATAATAAGGAGAATCAACGTTGAGTATTATCGGAATTATAATAAGTATATTTTTGTTAGCAGTCACAGTTCTTCCTTTAGCATTTATAAAGAAAAAATTCTCAATAAAGAAGATATTTAAAATTATTATTACTATTTTACTCTTAATTTGCTGTATTATATTTGGTGCTTATAAATATTTCCAAAGGTCAAGCAGCTTTATGTTTACCAAAACAACGACTCTTGGCCAAGAAAATATAGATGGCATTCAAATGTATGAGAGTATTGATAGTAAGGAATTTATACAAAAATACGGGACAAATCTTGAAAAAATTGATAATGCACTATTTGACTACTATAAACTAAGTGATGGTTTAAAAATTGCTACAAATAAACAGAGACAAATTATTAGAGTTATTATTAACTCTGATACCAACAGTAATATGAAGACAAGTAAAGGTATTGGGTTAGTGAGCTCAGTCGATGATGTGATTAATGCTTATGGGACTAACTATTATAAGAGAACTGAGGAACAAATGCCTAGCTCGCCAGTAATTGGATATGTAGATCATGAGAAAAAAGTAACAATTGAATTTTGGAATGCAGAAGATAAAGTAGTAGAAATAAGATATGATATTACTTCCATGGAATAACATCATATATAATCTGTAGATTTGACTTGGTAGTAAGTGAAAAAAGATGTTCTTAAAGAAAATAAAGCTAGATTTGATATAATATTTCAAGGATAATAATATCATATTAAATATATTAAAAGGAAAGGAGATGTTTTGAATTATGGTTAATATATTAAACATTAATAATTTGCCTAATGAATACACAATAGATTTTCTAGGTAAAGCTAACACTTCATATTTGGGTAAAGCAGCTGGCAGTGAGAAAATTTATATAAATATTGACAGAATATTGCCAGGAGCTAAAAGTGCTAAATATCACAGCCACACAAAACAAGAAGAATTTTTTATGATTATTAGTGGATGTGGAACTCTGAGGATGGATGGTAAAGAATATTTAATAAAAAAGGGAGACTTTATTGCTAAAACTGCAGGAAAAAATATAGCACATCAATTCATAAATACCGGGAATGAAACATTGGAAATATTGGATGTTGGTACTAAAGAAGAAGGCGACATGGCATATTATCCAGATGAAGATGTATATTATTTAAGTGAGCAGAAACTTATTTTTAATGGAAATAGTAAGTTAAATGGATGGGATTCTGAGCCAAATAAGTAATTTGGGAATAGAGTTCTATGAACGAGAATAATGTGTGATTGAGTTAATTCACAGTTTTCTTTCAGTATACATAGGAAAAATAAATAGTAGATTGAAATATCACATTATTCAGTATGAATTTGTGATATTTTTTTGTTACGCAATTCTAAAATAAAACGTGATAGTAAATTATGAGGTAGTAAATAAAAAACGTAGATTTTAGTATTTGGGAAATATGTTATAATTAGGATGTGATGTTATTAAATTATTTTATTTATTGAGAGGAAGAGTATTTTTATGAAAAGCTATTATTATTTTTTAGCACTTGCAACATATGTAATATCATTTTTAATATGTTTTAATATCTGCTTAAAAGTAAATATAGAAAAATTTATACGTGGTAAAATAAGCAGAAGAGTTTGTTTTCTTATAATTGCTTTTTTATTTAGTATTGTTGGTACTTTAATGATAGATGGTTTAAATATTGCAAAAGAATACAGATTTTTGATTGATGGCTTTTTTGTTTTTGGACCGGCTACAGCCCTTTTTGTTTGGGCATTGCCAGCAAAACTAAATCGTAATAATCAATAAGTAACAATTAATACAAGTAAAGACTAAATTGAAATATTACAGGATCATCTAGAAGTTGCAATGTTTTTTTGCATGATTTAGACATAATACACAATGTTCTTATATTGAGTATTATAGGTGGAAAATCTAAGCTATAATTTCTTCAAGCTATATTTCAAGATAATATCAAAACACAGCCAAAATAAAAGTATCAACATTTCTATTTAGAAAAAGTTGGTATTTTTATTTTTACCATGATAGTTGATGTTAGTATGCCTAAATAATTTTTAAAGCACAAAATTATATATGCTATCAGAGCATATATATGTACTGCAACTAAATGTATTAGTAATTATATTAAGTGATAAAGTATTTTATACAAATAAAGAAATAATAAAAGCTAAAAACTTTATAGTTAAGAGTAGTGTGTTACTCTCATACATTAGAATAAAAGGCCTAAAAATAGAGAGCGATACATGCATAGTGTGTGTAATATTTTGTAAGCAATGTTATAATAAGTGTTGTGTAAAGCTATAATCTAATGAATAATAGTAATTTATTATATATAAATAAAAAATGAAATTGAGGTAAGTAGAAATGAAAAATTTAAATAAAATAATAGCGACTTCATTAGCAGTAACTTCGATACTTACATTAAATAAAATAGTCGCAAATGCAGAATGGAAACAGGATTCTAATGGATGGTGGAATACAGAAGGTAGTTCATGGTCAATAGATTGGAAAGAGATTGACGGAAAGTGGTATTATTTTGATAACAACGGATATATGAAAACAGGTTGGCTGCAAAATGGAGATAAGTGGTATTATTTATCTGCTAGTGGTGCTATGGCCCAAAATACAACAATTGATGGATATAACATAGGTTTTGATGGAGCATGGATTCAGGCTGAGCAAAGTAATACATCAAATTCAGAAAGTAGTGGAAAAGTCACAACTATTGATGATTTCACGAGCATTTTGAAATTAAACGGATATAAATTAGAAGTGAAGGATGCAGATGAAGATTTCTTACCAACTACAAGAAAAATAATAACTTTTGGTAATGAACAACTAGTTGTGTATATATATAATAGCAATAAAGAAATGGAAAAAGACTCACTAAATATTAATAAAGATGGATTTGGATATACAATTACTGAACCATGGGGGGAAGAAAAATCAAAAAGTGCTAGTTGGAGTTCATATCCTCACTTCTTTAAAAAGGGAAATATTATTGTTCAGTATATTGGAAAGAATGAGAAAATCATTTCTGATTTAAAGAGCATTTTGGGAGAACAGTTTGCAGGAATTAAAGAATGTAGGGATATAAGTTCATCAGAACAAGATATTAGAGAAATTGCATTTAATCAATTAGATTCAGAAACCCAAAAGAAAGTAAAAGGAACATGGAAAGATAGCAAAATTTCTATAAAAGCTATAACAGGAGGAGTTAGACTTACTGATGAGTCTTATTGGGGAAAGGATGCATATTGTGTTGAATTTATATTAGATGTTAATTATGTTCCTAATAATATTTTTGTGTTTATAGGAATGGATAATCATAAAATAATAGGATATGGGCTTGTAGATTAGATAAAAATAGTTAATGCATTACATGTAGATTTAACTTAGTAGATTATGAAAATGTTCTTTGAAAATTGAATGGTGTGATATTACAATGAGTGTTATAATTGGTTTGCAATAGTGAATAAAAGATAATTTGAGTATTAAATGGTTATGGGGTGGAGGTATGGATACTAATATACTAAATGAAAGCGTAATAAGGCTTATGGAGGAGCAGGGGTGGTATAATGGACGAATGTTTAACGTATCCAAATGGATT
The DNA here is from genome assembly GCF_022320765.1 of Clostridium sp. YIM B02569. Classification (NCBI taxonomy): domain Bacteria; kingdom Bacillati; phylum Bacillota; class Clostridia; order Eubacteriales; family Clostridiaceae; genus Clostridium; species Clostridium sp. YIM B02569. Next base: position 174,013 of record NZ_JAKJJX010000005.1, read on the forward strand.
GAGCAATTAGTTAAAGAAGGTTATACATGTTTTCCATATGCTATTGAGGTTCTGGAGGAACTTGGGGGACTCGATATAAAACCAAAGCGAAACATTAGAACAGGAAATTCTCATCCTGCTGAATTTCACTTCAATGCTTTTGATGCAGGGTCAGGTGAAGTTGATAGGATAGATGTATTTGAATCACTTGCAGGGGAACCACTTTTCCCATTAGGAGAAATATATCAAGAATTTTTATATGTTGGATTAAGTAAAAGAATATATATGGGATGTTATAAACTATTTGTTATTGGAAATTCTATAGAGGACTTTTTAAATAATGTAGTTCTTGGTTTAAGGAAACCTATACAATTACAATATAGGAGAACTAATTAAATGATAGGAATTGTTATAGTTACATTAATAATAGGTATATTGATTATACTTCCATTTGTAATGTCTTGCAGAGCTAAATATGAAGATATCCCTAAATTGATAAATTTAATAATAAAAGAAGATACAATTATATTTCCTATAGGGATATTAATGCTCTGTTATGAGATATATAAGTCAGGTCAATGGGAATTTTCTCCGAGAACTGACAGCTACATTGTAGTATTTTGGTACATTATTAATATTATTTTCACATTTATAATTAGGTTCCTTTGGATAAGAGGTCGAAGAAGCGAAAGGAATTTATTATTTTTATATCAAGCTTTGATATTTACGCCAGTGATTACTATAGTATTTTTTTTAATAATGCTTTTTAATGCTTGAACTGGAAGTCTTGGATTATTTAACAAAGAACTATAACTATTAGAGTAATATTCTATAAAAAATAAACAACGAATTTAATAATCGTATTATTCAGAGATTGAATTTGCGATTTTTTTGTTGCGCAATTCTAAAAAAGTGCGTAGTGCTCAATTTAGATAATGTTTTTTACAAAATATGCTATAATAATATTGTTCATATGAACCTATATTAATGCAGAATAGTAGATTATTGAGATGTAATGATACCTATTTAACTAATAGATAAATAGGTATTTGTTTATGAGAAGTACAAGAATATTTTAGTATGAATAGGAGCGACATAGTTATGGAATTTACAAAACTTAAAAATAGCCTCAAATGCTTAGGGTACAATGTAAGTGAATTTAGTCATGCAGATGAAGCAACAAAGTATTTGTCTAATCAAATGAGCAATAGAACTATTGGAATAGGAGGCTCAGTTACAGTAGAGGAAATGAAATTATATGATGCCCTAGCATCTCATAATGAGGTGTACTGGCATATGCGATTACCTGAAAACATGAGTGCTATGGAGATAAGAAAGAAAGCAAACCTTGCAGATATTTATATCTCATCAGTAAATGGAATTGCCGAAACAGGAGAAATTATCAATATCGATAATACTGGAAATCGCGTATCTGCAATCAGTTTTGGACATGATAAAGTTTATTTAATTATTGGTGAAAATAAAATAGCTTCAAATTATGAGGATGCTTTAGACAGAGCAAGAAATACAGCAGCACCTCTTAATGCAAAGCGTTTAGGAGTAAAAACTCCATGTGCGGTAAAGGGAGATAAATGTTACGACTGTAAAAGCCAACAGAGAATATGTAGAAATTTTTCTGTATTATATCGAAAACCTACAGGATGTGAATATGAAGTTGTTTTAATTCATGAAAAGCTTGGATATTAGATAAAAATATATGAATGAATTTTTAAATTTCAATTTATCGTTTAGTTAGTTTGCATTTTTCTTAAGTTATGAATCAATAAATTTAAAGACTAAATTGTAAAATCGTATTATTCAAGAGATTGAATTTGTGATTTTTTTACTGCGTAATGCTTACTATAAAACGTAATAGTGAATTAATGCTAAATAATGATCGTTTATTTACAAATTGATAAAAAGACGTTTTAGTATTATATTAATAATAAAAATACAAAAGGGAGATGTATGCGATGGCAAGCATAAATGCAAATGGAATACAAATTGAATATGAAATTTTTGGTGAGAAGACAAATCCTACTATAGTACTTATTGCAGGAAATGGTGCTCAACTAAACTTTTGGGAACCAGATTTTTGTGAAATGCTTGCAAAGGAAAATTTACAAGTTATAAGATTTGATAATCGCGATGCGGGATTGTCTACAAAATTCGATGCGGCTGGTATTCCTGATATGGAAAGAATATATCAGGCAGCGCAAGAGGGAAAAACAATTAACGTCGCCTATACATTGGAAGATATGGCTGATGATGTGGCTGGCTTATTAGATGCGCTCAATATAAAGAAGGCTCACATCTGTGGTGCTTCTATGGGAGGCATGATTGCTCAGGTTTTTGCTTATAAACACCCTTCACGTATATATAGTTTAATTTCCATTATGTCATCTACAGGTAATCCAAACAATCCACAAATATCACCAGAAACATTGAAGATTGTTACAGCAATGCCCCCAAATGGACGAGATGCATACATTGATTATACTTTACGTATGTGGAAAAATCTTTGGAGCAAAGGGTTTCCTTTTGAAGAAGAACGTGCAATACGATATACTGAAGAAAGCTATGATCGTTCTTATTATCCACAAGGAGCTGTACGCCAAAATGCGGCGTTGGTTGCTAATGGAGATAGAAGACAACACCTTTCATTATTAACAGTTCCAACACTGGTGATTCATGGAACTGCAGATCCATTGATTCCTGTTGAAGCAGGAAAAGATACAGCACGTACAATACCTAATGCTAAATTACTTTTGATTGAAGGAATGGGACATGATATGCCTAAAGGAATGTGGAAATGCATAGTTGAAGCTATTGCTAATCTAGTAAACGACACGTCTCATTAATGTTAATGAGAAAAGATACAACCATGTTTATTATGTAAGCAGAAAGTGGATTGATTATTATCGCAAATTCCACGTTGTAGTTAAATTATTTCACATTATTTTTTAATGATGGATCAATAAAATTAAAGACTAAATCGTAAAATCGTATTATTCAAAAAAATGAATTTACGATTTTTTTAATGAGTGATACTACTAAAATACGTTTTTTATTCTAAGATTGCTATATTGAGATGTGCATATTTAAAAGAAGTGCCTCATTCTGAAGCACGTCCATTTAGTTAATACAATCATCATATGAATTTATCTTTATTCACAACATCTTTAAAATTTGTTAAACATTTATAGCTAAGCTTACCCCCATATCAAAGGCTTTTTGACAATCAATTGGAAGTTGTTCAGCTCTATGTTTTGCTTTTGCTTTTTCTGAAAACATAGAAGACTCATATTTCTCATAATCAGTAAACTGATAAGTATCATAACTATATAACAGCTTTATTGGGTTTCCAAGTACCATTGAAATAGAATCCTGATATGGCTTTAAGACTAATTTGTATCCAGTATCATCCATATATTTTTCTGTTATACCCATAGTATAAATAAATCCTGATTGAATTTTTCTCGGATAAACAGTTGGGATTTCTGTACTATATATAACATTTGAAAATACGAAGCGCTCTAAAAGTGCACTAATTCCAGAAGTAATGTTCATATTATATATTGGTGAACCAAAAATAATAGCATCTGCTGTTTTTAATTTTTCAAGAACATGTGTTAGATCATCTTTCATTGCACATTTACCATGCCCTCCATCCTTTCTTTTACAGGCAAAGCAGCTGATGCATCCTCTATATTTTAAGTCATAAAGATTTATTAATTCAATTTCTGATCCTTGTGATTTTGCTCCTTCAAGAGCTTTATTTAATAAAGTTACAGTGTTTTTATTTTTTCTTGGGCTTCCGTTAATAGCAATTATTTTCATAGTATCTCTCCTCTTTCAAATGTTTTATGTTTTTGTTATAATCAACTTAACATAGCGATATAAGTTTTACAAGTATGCAGTTTTTTCAGTGCAAGTATAAAAAATATACCATGGCTTTAAAGGAGTTGTATTTATGAATAATAATATAATTGGTATTAAAGAATTCCCTGATGATAATATATATAGAACAGAATGTCCAGTTTTATATGCACTTGATATTATAGGACAAAAATGGAAATTGCCTATCATATGGTATTTATCAGCTAAAGATTCTACTAGATTATAATGAGTTGAAACGAAAAATTAACGGCATTACTAATATGATGCTTACAAAGTCCTTAAAAGAATTAGAAGAACATAAGCTCATTGTTAGAACTCAATATGAAACTATTCCTCCTAAAGTGGAATATTCCTTAGCGGAAAGAGGGAAAGAGTTACTTCCTACATTGAATGAATTATATCTATGGGGGGAAGAACAACTTAAATTAGATAAGTAGAAACCAAGTTTTTAAATACTTTTCATTTATTTTAACGTGCAATTCTTTATAGCATGAATCAATAAAATTGAATAATGATATTTTACAAAATATGCTATAATTGATGCGTAATAGTAAATAAAAGTGAACTATATGTTAAATTAAGAAAGGGGAAAAATATACGATGAAAGCACAAATCAATCTTATTACGATTTGGACAAATGATATAGAGAGAATGAAAGATTTCTATAATAAAGTTCTTGGATTTAGAATTGAAAATGATCTTGGTAATTATGTTGAATTTGAAAATGATGGAGTAAGGTTTGCTATTTGTATGAGAGATGTTATGTATGTGTATAGTGACGAATATAGGAAAGAGTCATTTGGACAGGGATTTGAACTTGCTTTCCCATGTGAAAGTCCTAATGATGTTGATGAATCATTTAAGACGTTAATCTCAAAGGGAGCAACTTCTGTTCACGAGCCACAAGATATGCCATGGAATCAAAGAACAGCACTATTTGCTGACCCAGATGGAAATATACATGAAATTTTTGCAGAAATTAAATAATACGTAGCTTTATTGCATTGAGTGTCATAGGTGGACAATCTCACTTGTGATTTTTTAGGCCACATATAAACATCAGATTAAAACATAAGAAAATAAAAATACCAACATTTCAATTTAAGAAAAGTTGGTATTTTTATTTTTGTCATAATAGTTAACTAGCACACCTACATAATTTTATTGTAAGCACAAAAGTTTAGCTTTATCAGCTTTATATCTCTTTTCTGCATTTTATCATTAAAAATTTTACTGGAGGTTTGTCGGGATTATCTTTATATATGTCATCAATTTCTACAAAGTCTATAAGCCCATAATTTCCGAATTCTTTCTCTATAGACTTAGAATTATAGAAAAACAGTCTTACACCATACGTTGTTTCATAATAATTTTCAGCAAGCTTCGTACCATTACCGTACATTGGAGCTTTTTCTGAAACGGCTGTAAAAATCATATATCCACCTGGTTTTAAATGGTTATAGCAATCATTAATAAACTTTTTTCTTTCATCTTCATTTAACAAATGAATAAGTGCAAAGCTAGCTACACCATCATAGAGTTTATTTTCAAAAGGCATATCTGATACTGATCCATGATAAATTTTATTATTAATTCCATTTTCTATTGCTATATTAATTGCTGTTTGAGAAATTTCAATTCCTGTAACTTCCATGTTATTATCGACAAATGGTTTTATATTTCTTCCATATCCAACACCTGGTATTAAGATATCTTTCAGATTATTTTCAGCAAAGTAATCTGCAACTACAATTGCAGTGCTTGATGGCTCAAAGCCCCACATTGCTTGCTTTTCTGAAAAACTTTTTTCCCAAAACTCTGACATATAAACATCTCCTTTAAAATTTTTTTATAACTTTATTATTAGTATAAATCTTATTTTTAGAGCAAAGATTATTTAAGTTATTTATAACCTAAATATAATTGTTTTAATCAAATATATTACAGACTGTATTTATCTATAATATATCCATTTATACTTTTAGTCAATACTTATTAATGATTAAGTAAATTTTATTATGTTTTTATGGAAACCTATAAACTTTATGGTTCAAAGTAATGTAGAGCATTAATATATGAGAATAAAAGACTTGAAAATATAGAGCAGATATATGTATTCTATGTGTAATATTTTGTAAATGATGTTATAATAAGTGTTATGTGGACTATAATCTAATGCATAATAGTAGGATAGAGTGTAGCCATTTAATAAATGAAATACAGGTAATGTTTATAGAAATATGATTATATAATCACAATTTAGTATTTGATAAATGCTACAAGGAGGGAAAGTAAGTGAGTGGAAATATGAATTAAACTGCTCAATAAATACTGGTTCATGAGCAGTCTAAAATTGCTATTTAGGAAGATTAATGCTTCCCCAGTCAGACATAAGTTCTAAAATTGGAATTAAAGTTTGTCCTTTATCTGTTAACGAATATTCAACTTTTGGTGGAACTTGTGAATATTCCTTTCTTGAAAGAAGTCCACTAGCTTCAAGGTCTTTCAAGTGTTGGATTAAGATTTTGTGACTAATGTCTGGGAGAAGTTTCCGTATCTCTCCATATCTTTGAGTTCCTTTAGTTGATAATATCCACATTAAAACCCATTTCCATTTGCCTCCAACTATAGATAAAGTGTATGATATCGGACAAACAGAGGGATCTATAATACCATCTTTCATATAATACTCTCCTTTTGGTATAGTACTAGACAAAAAAGTGCGTACTTTTATATCTAAAATTAATTATATATAATAAAAACACAAATTCAAGAAGAATAAATTTAGAAAAGGCTGGTGTTTTTAGTTATGAAAGTATTAGGAATAATGGGGAGTCCAAGATTAAATTGTAATTCATCTACTCTTTTAAAGAAAGTGTTAGAGGGAGCAAAAGATAATGGTGCAGTTACAAATTCGATTTCAGTAAGTAATTTAGATATTAAAGGCTGTGTTAACTGTGATGCATGTAAAAGATTGGGAAAATGTGTGATAAAAGATGACATGCAAAACATATACGATATGATCAATGATGCGGATATAGTAGTATTTAGCTCACCAAACTACATGGGAGGAATTCAAGGAAAATTAAAATGTGTTATGGATAGATTATATGCATATATGAAAGAGGGATTAGACAAGTCATTTGATAAGGAAAAGAAAGTTGCACTTATAGTTACACAAAATGCTCCAGAAGAAACATCTTCCTGCTATGAAGCGTTCAATCATTTAAGATATGTTTTAAATGTTACATTTGAAGGGAATTCTGAAGTTCCTTGTAGATTTCTTTTAGGAGGAGGATTGGTTACTCGCGATTCTGCTGCTTCTAATAAAGAACTGATGAATAAGGCGTATAGCATGGGAAAAGAATTAGTACAAGGAGTCTAATAATATAAACATTTTATAAGAGATAATTCTTTAGTTGCGATTGCACTTTAGAATCTAAGAATAATTAAGGATGTGAGCTGTTTCTAAAACTATAAAAAGGGGAGTTGATAACATGAATTATAGAGTTGATATACTTTTATTTGATGAATTTGAAACATTGGATGTATTTGGTCCTGTTGAAATATTTGGACGATTACCGGATATTTTTAAATTGAATTTTATATCGGTTGATGGTGGTATTATTGAAAGTTCTCAAAAAGTGAGAGTTGATACTAATTTATATACAAGAGACAATGATACTTTGAAAATTTTATTTGTACCAAGTGGAAGTGGTACAAGAGAAAAAGTTAATGATGATGATTTTATAAACTTCATTGAAAACATGTCCAAAGAATCAAAATATATAATTAGTGTATGCACAGGTTCAGCTTTACTTGCTAAAGCAGGAATTTTAAATGGGAAAAGAGCAACATCAAATAAAAGAGCATTTAAATGGGTTACAGAACAAAATGAAGATGTACTGTGGGTAAAAGAAGCAAGATGGATAAAGGATGGCAACATATATACATCTTCTGGGGTATCAGCAGGAATTGATATGGCATTGGGTTTGATAGAAGACTTAATAGAAAAAGAAAAAGCATTAGAGATTAGTCAAAGTATTGAATATTCATGGAATGAAGATAGTAGATATGATCCATTTTCTAAAAATATGAATGATTAGATAAAAAGTAGTAGAAGAGAGGGCTTTCAATGCAAACAGTTGTAGGTGTAGTATTTGTATTGATCATGATAATAATTGGGATGATTTTCGGAAGGTTAGCACAATTCATAGGTATCATTATTAGTGGAATTGCTAAGTTTTTTAAGAAACTATTTTAAAATCAGTAAGTGTTAGGTATTGATAGATATTTTTTTGTAATCTAAATACATTATCTTGAACTTGATGAATTGTGTGATGACAGCAATTTAATTGAAATTCCATCTTCCAAAAGTTCTCATAAATTTTATAATAAGCTTGGTTATGAGTATAGAACATTTCCACCAGTATTTAATAAAAATGATGGTTCAACTATTATGTATAAATATAAGAAAATATAACACGACATAACTGCGATTAAAGTTAGGACCAATGATCTATAAAGGAGAGAGTGAAGATAACTTCATACGAAAATAGTTTAAATATTCTAGAAGTGTTATTTGCAAAAGATTATCAATTTGCTTTAGCAACATCAAATGATAATATTTCATCTGTTAGGTTTGTGGATACTTTTTATGATAATGGTGCATTTTATATTGTTTCTTATGCAAAATCGCAAAAAGTACAAGAGATCGAGAAGAATAATAAAATCTCAATGTGTAATAAATTATATCGTTTTACTGGAATTGCTCATAATATTGGTCATCCATTATTAGAAAAAAATTATGGGATTAGAGCAAAATTAATAAAGGCATTTGAACCCTGGTATTTTAAACATAATAACGAAAATGATGAAAATATGTGCTATGTAAAAATAGAATTGAAACAAGGTTTCTTTTATAAGGATGGAACTGGATACAAAGTTGACTTTGAAAATAGACAAGCTGAGGAATTCACATTTACATTTGATATAGTAACAGTTGATTAATTTACTAGTAGATGAGATATAAATGGAAATTATTATGACTTTATAATGTGGAGGAGTAGTATCTTTTATTAAATCCGGAACTCAATAGAATCTAATTTATCAGATTTAACAGATCATGTATAGTGTTAGTTCAGTTAGTGTGAATTTTTCGCATAAATCATAAATGTAGATTATTGTGTGGAAAAAGATTTTAGCAATTTTAAAATATTACAAGTTGTTAGGAGGTTATATATGGGGTTAACATTAGAATTTCTTCTTGGAGATGATAAAAAAATAATTAAGGGAATTAAAAGTATAGATTTTGAACTTTTAGAGCCTGAGAGTTGTATAACAAAAAAGGCGGATTTTTCATTACATATCTCACCGAAAGACCTAAATACTCTCTCTATAACATTTTCAACATTTAACAAATTAAAGCCTATGGGAGTAAGAGAAAATTTATATCTAGTTATTGATGAAGCAGATCATGGATTATTTTGGATTGATGAAAAATGGGTAAATTATGTGTCCGTGATTAATTCAGATGAATTAGAAAAGATAACTGATGAATGGTTTAGACAAATGCAGAAACAATATCCAAATGAAATATTAGAAGTAACACAAAGTGCAATTGACGCTGTTAAAGATCTATATGAATTATGTCAATTGTCAATGAAAAAAAGAAAAACTGTTTTTCATTACTGGTGTGGTTAGAAATTATAAATTGTTACATGATATTCTTTTATTTAGCATTATAGGTGGACAATCTCACCTATAATTTTTTTAGTCTATATTTCAATCTCATATTAAAATACAGCTCAAAATAAAAATACCAACATTTCAATTTAAGAAAAGTTGGTATTTTTATTTTTGTCTTGATAGTTGATATTAGAATATCTAAATCATCCTATTATAAGCACAAAATTTCAGACGATATCAGAGCATATGTGGATGTTGGTAGCGTGTTTTAAATGGATAAAAATACTTGATGCAGATAAATGTGAAATAAAGGCTAAGAACTTTATAGATCAAGTGATGTAGTATGCTCATGTATCAGAATAAAAGGCTTAAAAATAGAGAGCCAATGTATGTATGATTTGTGTAATATTTTGTAAATGATGTTATAATAAGTGTTATATAAAACTGCCTGATGAGCAATAGTAAATTATTATGAAGTAAACTTTATCTATATAATAGGGGGAATAGCGATGAATATTAAAGAGATGAAAGAGCATCGAAAAGAGTACAATTTGAAACTTATTAAGACGGATGACTTCTTTAAGGAATTTGGAGAATTGGATGATAAAACATATTCTGCTGGTGCAATAGATAAAAAGCACAAAGAACTTATGGGATTAGCAATTTCTGTAGTTAGTCGTTGTAATGAGTGTATTTGTTATCATATTGAGGGGTGTATGGATGCTGGAGCGAGTATGTAGGAGATTATGGAAGCAATAAAGATTGGTGTAATTGGTGGTGGTTCTATTACCTATCCAAATGCGAGATTTGCTATGAAGGTATTAGAAGAATCTATGTCTAAGGAATGAAATATACCAAATGGATTATTAATATAATCTACGTCATATGTAGAAAGTACGTAGCAAATTAAAATGATGTTCTTTGAAAATTGAATAATGAGATATTTACAATTTATGTTATAATTAATTCATGATAGTAAATTATGGTGAACTAAACAGAGGAGAGAGAAAGTTAATGTTTTTTCAAAAGATTATTAATCGGGTTAGCGTATTAATCTCATGGTTTTATGGGTTTACAATATTACGTATATATGACTTTATATATATTCCTAATATTTCTTTTCCAGGTGATCCTTTTTTCCAACACCCAAGTAATAAAGGAGTTATAAGAGGTGTTTTATCAGTTTTAGTTTATTTTAGCTTGATAATTATCTTGAATTATATAGCAAAATTAAAAGTTAAAGAAGATTCTAAAAAGTTTATTTATAAAAATGTTATAGCATTTTTCGTTGGTTTATTTCTATTTTTTATCATTGGGTCATTATTTATACCTTATAATGAAACTTCTGGGCCTTGATGTGATGTATTTGAGACACTTGAAAAAACATATATAACATTATAGATATTCTGCTTTAAATTAATATACAATCTTCTTATTTGACGTAACAACTAATAAAAATGTTCTTTGAAAATTAAATAATACGATTTTTATAAAATATCCTATAATTAATGAATAATAGTTTACAACTGCGAACGGAAGATTATTTATATTGTAGAGGGGGAAACCAATAAGAAAACTTAGGCACAATCACATTATATTGTTAATATATAGAACAATTATTCTTTATACTGCCACACATTCATAACAAGGTAAAAGAATGTTTATATATGATTATAATGCAATATTAAAATAGAATAAGTGATAAGAAAGGTGAAATGATGAGAAGAAAATTATTTGGTTTTGGAGGATTTATATTAATAAACATAATGTTATATGTTTATATTATAAAAGTGTTTTTGCCAGTTTTAAATAGTATTGGTGGCTATGAAAGTGAAGCGGTAGGTCCAACAAATTGGCAGGTACTGCAAGCATTAGGCATAATTGCACCTGCTATTTTGATTTACTTTGTTGCCGTTTATTTGTTTTATTACTTTAAAATTACAGGACTTAATAAATTTGTTTTTCCTATCCTTAGTTTTACATTTTATTTATTATTTATTTTTTTAGGTATTGCCGTATGCGGTGGAGCATTTGGGTGGATAGTATTATTAACATTCATACCAGCTATTATAGTGTTGCTGCTGTCGTTTTTTTTTGGGTGGAAATATGATAAAAAATATAAAAATCAACAAAAACTTAACTTCTGATACTATCACAAACAAGATGTCATAATGAGAAGCTCATCAAATTACAACTATTGAGTTAGTTTACTTCGCTTTATTCTAAAATTATGAATCATTAAAAATAAATATCAGATTGTAAAATCGCATTATTCAAAAAGTGAATTTGCGATTTTTTTTACTGCGTCATTCTAAAATAAAACGTAATAGTAAATTATTATTAATTAACGTTAGGAGAAAAAAGATTTTTATGAAAATAGCATTTGAAAAATTAAGCAACATTTCTCTAATATACATTAAATTAAAAGAGTTTAAGGGTAAAGTTAAAACAATTTAGGATGCTCTTTGTGAGTTATTGTTTGATAAAGATAACAACTGGATAGGTATAAAAATTTTTAATGATAGCAAATGTTTGGGGGAGTACATTCTTCCTAATGTAAATAGTATAAGAAATATAAATATTCAGCAGACTGATGAAATGGTAACAATATTATTTAATGAAATGACTAATACATACAGTAAGAGAGAAGAGCTATGCAATGTTGATTATAATGAAAATGAATTTTTAGGAATTGAACTTATACTTAAAGACTTTAATTGCAATGCAGAAGTGATAAAGACATTCACTATCTTCCGTTAAAGCATCTTGGTCAAATATTTGTTAATCGTGGTTGCGGTCGTCTTGAATGATGGTGTTTGAATTGGAATAAGACAAGTATTGATTTTTCTGATTGAACAATCACGTATAGTGTTAGTTCAGTTAGTGTGAATTTTTCACATAGATCATAAATGCAAGTATTTATGAATTAATCTATTAAAATCAGTTAAAAAGAGTTTTGGTTAATACCAAAACTAAAAGGAGGAAATAATAAAAACTCAACTATTGAGAGAAGTCCCTTTATCACCTATATGTAAAACTAAATTAAAACTTCCTCATAGCTTTTGGTGTATAGCAGCAAGAATAGCATGGAATTTTCATCATAAATCCCAAGCGGAAACTAGGAAAGATACTCAAAAGCGAATAAATAAGTTTCTTAATGGTTTAGATAAGGAGTTAGATATTAATATATTAATTGTTTGCCATGGTTTCTTTATGAAAATAATTGAAAGAGAACTTAAAAGAAGGGGATTTAGGGGACAAAATATACCCAATAGGCCAATAGCTAAAAATGGAACATTGTATGTGTATAAAAAATAATTAATTCGCTGTATTATTACAAAACATAATAGTAAATTTATGGGAAGCAATAGTGTTTGTTTAACTAAAAGATAAATAGGAATTTGTAACGAAAATAAAATACGAGGAGAATGTTAAATGAGAGAAATTATAAGAACAGAAATAGACGAAGAATGGGCACACTCTGCGATTGTTGAGGCAGGAAATCATGTTTATATTAGCTATTGCATGAAGAATGAGGGACAATCAATAGAAAATCAAATAAATGGTGCATTTGATGTTTTGAGTGAAAGACTTGAAAAGATAGGCTTGACATTGAAATCTGTAGTGCAAATGGATTGCTTATTTAGAGATATTAAAGATTTATCGTTTTTAGGAGAAATAATTAAGGAGAGATTTGAAGGAAAATATCCAGCAAGAAAGGCATTTGAAACAAAGTTTATTAGAGATGGAATTGACTTTCAGGTTGATGCAGTAGCTTTCAGAGAGAATTAAATAAATTCAAAATTATCTTTTAGTTAGTTCGAAACTGAAGAGTATTATGAATTAGACATCTAAAGAATTGTTAAGGGTAGTGTGAGAATATATGGATGAATACATAAAAAAGTTAAGAAAGCATATTGGTAATTCACCATTACTTCTTGTAGCAGCAGGAGCCATAATCTATAAAAATAGAGAAATATTATTACAGAGAAGAGCAGACAGTGGTAAATGGGCAATACATGGAGGAGTTCTAGAATTAGGAGAAACAGTAGAGGAAACAGTTAAACGTGAATTGAATGAAGAAATAGGTATAAATCCAATCAAATTGAAATTTTATAAGGTTTTTTCAGGAGAAGATATGCATACAGTATATCCAAATGGTGACGAAGTATATTATATTAATGTGATTTTTCTATGTGATGAATATGAAGGGGAATTAAAACAGGATAATAATGAGGTAACCGAACTCAAATGGTTTGATGTTGATAATCTTCCTGTAGATATTAATTCCCCTGTTGATAAAGCAATACTAAGTGATATTGAGAAAGTTTTATCATAATAACATAAAGCGATTTGTTTTACACCATATTCTTATATTACGTATTATAGATGAACAATCCAGCCTATATTTTTTAGTCTATATTTTAACATTACATTAAAACACAGCCAAAAACAAAAATGCCAACCTTTCAATTTTAGAAAAGTTGGTGTTTTCATTTTCTAAAAGCTTTTAAATGAACTACCAGATATAGATATCCAATCTAAGAATTACACTTATGGATTGAAATATATGCTATATCAGAAAGGACAGGTACTCTTTTGCGCAGTGTTACATTAGAGAATATGTTGTAGGAATTTCTTCATTAGAAGTTGTTCCATTTTGCTTGTCACGGGCTTGCCTCGGGAGCATGCTGAAATGGTGCAATTTCTGATGTTAGAAATCCTCAACTTATTCTCAGTAACCGGAACAACAGAGTACCTGTTCTTTCGGTATTTTACCACATAATTCTAAGTTATATCCTCATTAATTTCAGGTATAGCCATTTTTAAGAACTCTTCCATTGCTCGTGTGAAGTATTTTCCCTTTTTGGTGTAGAAATATACGTTACGGCAAATGCTATCCTCATTCAGCTTATAATAGATTACGTTAGGGTCAGGTTTTGTATATCTTATAAGCGTATCACTTAAAAAGCTGATGCCCATTCCATAGCAGGTAAGGTTATAAGACGTAACTAACTGATCTAATTTTAAAATCACATTTGGTGAAAAGTTATGATGTTGACATATCTTCTCGGCACGTTTTCGTGTGTCATTTCCAGATCTTAAAAATAGAAATGGTTCATCTTTAAATAGTTCCAAAGGAACACTAGGTGTAGATGAATCAAGATGTTTATTATTTATTATGTCATGAGCAGTTAATTGATAATTTATAGTTTTACTATTAACTTCAAATTTCTTTGGAACAGCTAAAAGCAAGTTTTCATTACAGTACTTATGTCTAGAGTATATATTTTCGTTAAACTCATAATTATCTATAACAAGATCTAAAGCACCAGAGAAGAGTTGCTGCTCTAAAAGTGCAGTATTAGCTTCAACCATATGAATAGAAACAAGTGGAAATTTTTCTCTAAAATCTGTGATTATAGGAGGAAGAATATAAGAAGCAAAAAGATTACTTCCGCCTATGGCTATATTTCCAGTACGTAACTCGTTCATATTGCTTAAGAAATTCTCGAATCCATTTTCGATATCAAGAATCTTTTCTATACATTTTACATACTCCTGTCCGCAAGGAGTTAATTGAATTGGATTTGTACTTCGGTCAAACAAAGGAAAACCTACACGCGCTTCTATCTTTTTTATAGTTGCGCTAAGGGAAGGTTGAGAAATATACAGGTTTTGAGCGGCTTTTGAAAAACTTTTTTCCTTATTAACCTCATACACATATTCCATACCTTTAAACATAAATAACCTCCACATATAAATAAAAATCTATAATACTTATATCATTATATGTATTTGATTATATTGTAGAGGACACTTATAATTAAGTCAACAAATGAATTAGAAGAATTTGATAATAAACCAATAATTTATACAAGAAGTGCCGATTATAATGTGGGGGCGAAGGTTATGATAAGGGAAATAAAGTTAGAAAATAAAGATATCAATTTCCGTAAGGAGAACGACTCAATTGGAAGCAAGGACATACCTGAAGATGTATATTATGGTGTACAATCTTTGCGTGCTGCTGAAAACTTTAGGATTACTGGATTGTTCATGCATCCAGAAATTATAAATAGTTTAGCGTATATAAAGAAAGCAGCTGCTATAACAAATTGTGAAGTTGGAGTTTTAGACAAAAAGATTGCAGATGCAATTGTAAAAGCTTGTGATGAGATATTAAGAGGAAATCTGCATGAATACTTTATTGTTGACCCAATTCAAGGTGGAGCAGGAACTTCACTTAATATGAATGCTAATGAGGTCATAGCCAACCGTGCAATTGAGATACTTGGAGGTAAAAAAGGAGAATATTCTATTGTACATCCAAATGATCATGTAAACTGCGGACAATCCACTAACGATGTTATACCAACAGCAGGGAAAATTACTGCTTTAAAATTATTGGAACATGCTCAAAGTGAGCTATATAGATTACATGATGCATTTTCACAAAAAGCTATAGAATTTGATCACATAATAAAAATGGGAAGAACTCAAATGCAAGATGCAGTACCAATTCGTTTAGGTCAAGAATTTAAAGCTTATTCAGTAGCCATAATGAGAGATGTTAACCGTATGGAAAAAGCTATGGATGAGATGCGAGTTCTTAATATGGGAGGAACTGCAATAGGTACTGGAGTTAATGCAGACGTAAAGTATCTTAAACGAGTTGTTCCAAATTTATCAGAGATTACTGGAATGGATCTTATACAAGCTTTTGATTTAATAGATTCAACACAAAACTTAGATTCCTTTGTAGCAGTATCAGGAGCTGTTAAGGCTTGTGCAGTAACATTATCTAAGATTGCTAATGACTTAAGATTAATGTCTTCTGGACCAAGAACAGGATTTGGAGAAATTAATCTTCCAGCAAAACAAAATGGTTCTTCTATCATGCCAGGAAAAGTTAACCCAGTTATTCCTGAGGTAGTAAACCAAGTGGCATTCAATATTATTGGTAATGATACGACAATCACAATGGCAGCAGAAGGTGGACAATTAGAACTTAATGCATTTGAACCAATTATATTCTATTGTTTATTTCAATCAATTGATACTCTAACTTATGCAGTTCAAACTTTCATAGATAATTGTGTAAAAGGTATTACAGCCAATGAAGAAAGATGCCGTGATTTAGTAGAAAACAGTGTTGGAATAATTACAGCAATTTGTCCACATGTAGGATATTCAACAGCTGCAAACCTAGCTAAAGAAGCCATAAAAACAGGAACATCTATTAGGACTTTGATATTAGAAGCAGGGCTTTTAAGTGAAGATGAACTAAATGAAATTTTAGATCCATTTAATATGACAGAGCCGGGGATATCAGGAAAGAAATCTATTAGCAATGAATTAAAAACAGTTTAATAAATTTTGTGAGTAAGCTTAAAATTAAATAGCAAGAGAAATCATTTGGAGTGATATGAGATTCATAATTTTAATCTCATATCACTCCTTATTTTTATGCTCTTGGCACATGGTAAACTCCATATTAATTAATTGACATGAAAAAATTTTTTCTAATTCATATAAAGATGTTTGAAATAGATGCTATATTACAAGAAAGAATCTTGTGATATGTGCTTGAGGTACTAAAATAGAGGGTTTAACGTATAATATTTGAGTTGAAATTTGAATGAATTTAATTTATAAAAGTCGCACTAACGAATATTTTGATAAGCTTAAAATGGATTTTTTTGATTATTCAGAATTTTAAAAACATAGGAATAAATGATTTTTTGTGTTATAATACATGCGGAAATTGAATTTTCTTGTATAAATTTTCAAAAGTGAGACATTATGTCAACATTTGATTATAAAAGCAATAAGAAATTTAGTAAAATAACATTATTTTTTTAATAAAAATCTATTGTTTTTTTATTAAGTATGTTTAAATTTGGAATTTTGTCTTTTTAAATACTTATAAGGTTTTATCAAATATATTCTCTGTAGTAAGTTTTTGAAACGAGAAAATTCTAAGTTGCAGCATTTTAGAAGGGGGATATTAAAATGAAAAAATTAGGATTAGCATTTCAAATTCTTCTAGGGCTTGTGTTAGGTATTGCAATAGGAGCTGCTTTTTATGGCAATCCAGTTGTAGCATCATACTTACAGCCTATTGGAGATATATTCATCAGACTAATCAAAATGATAGTTGTTCCTATAGTATTTTCATCACTTGTTGTTGGTGTTGCTGGTGTAGGTGATATTAAGCAGGTAGGAAAAATAGGAGGAAAAACTATACTGTATTTTGAAATAGTAACTACAGTTGCCATTGTAATAGGACTAGTTGTAGCCAATGTGGCTCATCCAGGAAGTGGAATTAATATTCAACAACTTTCGTCAGTTAGTATCGAAAAATATATGAATACAGCTGAAACTGTATCTAGCCATGGTTTTGCAGATACATTTTTAAATATTGTTCCAACAAATATCTTTGAATCTCTTTCAAAAGGTGATTTACTTGCAGTTATATTCTTTTCGGTTATGTTTGGTTTAGGTGTCGCTGCAATTGGAGAAAAAGGAAAGCCTGTTCTTGCTTTTTGTCAAGGTGTGGCTGATTCAATGTTTTGGGTAACTAATCAAATTATGAAACTTGCACCACTTGGAGTATTTGGATTAATTGGTGTAACAGTTTCTAAATTTGGAGTAGCTTCATTGATTCCATTAGGTAAATTAGTTATTAGTGTTTATGTAGCTATGATTTTCTTTATATTTGTTATATTTGGCTTGATAGGTAAGATGTGTGGTTCAAGCATTATATCACTTATGAAGATTTTAAAAGATGAAATTATTCTTGCGTACACTACAGCAAGTTCTGAAGCAGTTTTACCAAAACTTATGGAGAAGATGGAAAAGTATGGCTGTCCGAAAGCTATTACATCTTTTGTTATTCCAACTGGGTATTCATTTAACTTAGATGGGTCTACTTTATATCAGGCGATTGCAGCACTTTTTATCGCCCAAATATATGGGATAAATCTGCCAATTGCTACGCAAATAAATTTAGTATTTGTACTAATGGTTACATCAAAAGGTATGGCTGGAGTTCCAGGAGCATCCTTTGTTGTTTTATTAGCAACCGTTGGTTCTGTAGGTATACCTGTAGAAGGGGTAGCTTTCATTGCAGGAATAGATCGTATTGTTGATATGGCAAGAACTGTTGTTAATATAATTGGAAACTCATTAGCAGTTATCGTTATTTCCAAATGGGAAGGGAAATATGATACAGAAAAAGGAAAGAAATATTTGAACATTATCAAAAAAGCAGCTTAATCACATAGAAACATGTGAATCTTAAAAAGCAGAAATAGCGTTATTTCCAAGGACTATGGAAATATCGCTGAAAGTACTAAATTTCAGGTTTCATAACTAATGCTTGCTCCAAATTTCATTGTGACAAGCATTAGTTAAACAACCTACAATTAAGAACTTTTAACTGAAAATTTTTAAAAATAAGTATAGAATATTCTATACTTATTTTTTTTATTTTATGATTTAGCGTTCAGAAAACCACCTGCTAAGCGGGTGGTCCTGACTTCTGCATGAAAGTAATGCTGCTATTAATTGATTGTATTAGTTAAATCCAGTTAAATTATCGAAATTCATAGATTCAAAATGAACTAATAAGGGCAATAAGTATGTAGGAATATATTAAACAATTGTAGTCCTGGTCATTATAATTACTTGTATTATTGAGTTTGTGATTTAGAGTTACAATGTGTAGATTTGACGCAGTAAATTATAAAAATGTTCTTTAAAAACTGAATAATGCGATTTTTGCAAAATATGCTCTAATTAATGAAGAATAATAAGTTATTGTTCATTAACTGCTAAAAAAACAAGCAAAGGCCGCATAATGGATACTAATCCAGTATTTGGCCTATTTTTACATGTATGTCGTATGTACACGATGTTATTTGCAATCGGATTTATTAAAATCTCTGAGCATTTCAGTAAATTTTTCAATTTGGTAATCATCCCATTTTGAAATGCGTTCATAGAATATGGATTCCTTTTCTTTTAAAGCATTTAGTGTTTTTTGTCGTCCAAGTTCAGTTAAAGATAATAGTATTCCTCTTCGATCATCAGGAGATATTTCACTTTTCACATAACTCAGGCTTTTGAGTTGATTGACAAGGCGGCTTACAGAGCTGCGATCCATAGCTACTGATTCTGCTAAAACTGTAGCGCTTGTTGGGCCAAATGAGAAAAGCCAACGGACAAGCAGAAAGGCTGCGGGCTGTAATGTTGAATCGAAGCGAGCTGCGGTTCTGACATTGATCGCATGTGAGGCACTTATAAGTGCATTTAATTGTTCGCCAAGTTCCAATTCTAATTGTGTTCTCTTAGTGTTATTGTCCATAGTACACCTCAATTTAATATTTTAACTTATATAATAAAATGTTTGACATATGTCAAATAAAAATATATACTTGATATATGTCAAGTATAGTTATTTATTTATTACAAGTCAAGTAAATCCGATACATTAAATTTACGGTATATACACATGATATTAAATAATAATTTATTATACAAATATTAAGGAGGAGGATTATTGTGAATACTCAACCAATTGCTGTAATCACTGGTGCCACTAATGGGCTTGGACAAATCGTTGCGATTGAATTAGCAAAACGAGGTACTCACCTTGTATTGACTGCTCGGAACAGAAGGAAAGCAGAAGAGACTAAAGAGATGATAAAGAATATTGCACCAAAAACAGAAATAGACTTCTTTTTCGGAAATCTGTCATTGATGGAAGATGTCAGAAAGATCGGAAATGAGATTAAAGCCTCATATCCCAATATTGATGTGCTTGTGAATAATGCAGGACTGCACGCATTTGAGCAGCGAATAACATCTGAGGGCTTTTCAGAAATGATAGCAGTGAATTATTTGGCTCCATGGGTATTAACCTATACATTAAAACAATCTTTAATAAATTCAGGAAATGCTAGGGTTATCAACGTTGCTTCGGAGGCATCTCGAAAACATGGTGAACTTAAGTTACCAGATGATTTGATAAATACTAATACATTTACTTCTAGAGAGTCATCTTTGCTTTATGGAAAAACTAAGTTGCTCGATATTATGTTTACTGGGGAATTGTCACACCGATTCAAAGGAACAGGAGTCACTGTTAATGCACTCGATCCGGGATTTAATGTGACGGGTCTTGGACGTGAGCTTTGGTTTGCTTCCGTACTTGAACGTATATTAAAATTTTTGCATATAGGAGATCCGCATAAAGGGGCTGATATTATTCTTCGTTTAGCAATAGAGTCGCAATATCAGGGGGTGACGGGTGGCTACTTTAGTGCTGGAACTGGCAAGCCTATTGTTCCTGTGTATCCTGGTGGGGATGGCACTATGCAAAATAAATTGTGGAATGATACTAAAGAATTGTTGCAACAAAAAGGATTTATAGAGTGAACAAATGTACTAGTACTACTTTTATAAAAATAAATAACAAATTGTAAAAATCGCATTATTCAAGCATGTGAATTTGCGATTTTTTGTTGCACAATTCTAAAAATGAGTACAAAAAATGCCCCAATAAAGGGGCGTATATGTATGTGATAATTAATATTTGCGGGGTATTTATATTATACGTTAATATGTCTTAAATAATACGTAATTAAAATATCATATTCCCACATTAAATGGATTGAAAATGGAGTACAGATCTGATTATGGAGACATCCTTAGTTTATGAGTATTTTATGAAATTATTCATGATAAAAATAATAAAAGCTCCATAAAAATAAGTAACTCAAAAATTAATGGATAAAAGTGTAAAGAATTATAAATAAAGAGTAACTAAAAGATAAAAATAACGATTAAGAGGTTTCCTTTAATTATATGAAGGTTAACTTCATATAATTAAAAATATTAATATAATTTTTGAATAAGTATTCAAACAATTCAATTCAAACTAATATGCTAAGTAGTTTGGGAATTTTGAAATTTAAGATGTAAAAGATAATTGACCACTACCAGCTATTATGACTTTATAACCATATTGCATAGGATTTAAGACATATTGCAATGAGTTTGGCTCAAAGCGTATAGATTGTTCCATTTGAGTAGCCACCTTTCATAATTCGAGTGTTATACAAGTAAGTAATTAAATTTATCATGTGGAATTATTAAATAAATATGCATATGTAGATTTGGTGAAGTAAATAAAATATGTTCTTTGAAAACTGAATGATGTGATATTTAAAAATCTGTTATAATATTTATTAAACAAAAGAAAGTTTATTTAATAGATATTATGAAGGTTAAGGTTATGATAAAGAAATAAGATATGCCTGTTTGTGATGTTGCAACAACTGTACATGTACAGATATTGGGCAGTAAGTGGAAACTATTAATGGAACTTTTTTGTGCGTACTGTTCATATAAAAAAAGTTTTTATATAATAGTTTTATGAAGGAGCTGATATTATATGAAGACAGTTTTAGAAGTTATAAAAGAAAGAAGATCTATAAGATTTTTTAAAGAAGAACAGATAAAAAAAGAAGAGTTAGAGAGAATTTTAGAGGCTGGTTTATGGGCGCCGTGTGCAGGAAATCTACAAGCGGTAAAATTTGTTGTAGTTCAAGATAAGAGATTAAATGATGAATTGGGAAAGATAAATAGAGAACTTTTCGGAGCTGCAAGGAGAAACGATAAATCAAGTGGAAGTATTGCTGATGATGATAGTATTAAAAGTGCTTTTTATAAAGCTCCTGTAGTAATTTATTTATTTGCACCAGATAATTATTCTGATGCAATTCAGGACTGTTGTGTTGCAAGTCAAAATATTATGCTTGAAGCAGCAGAAATAAATATTGGTTCTGTTTATATTTCAAGAGGAGAAAAAACATTTGAAACTGAATTAGGTAAGAAAAGTAAGGAAAAATGGGGATTAGATAGTACTTATCAATGTCATGGTATTATTCCACTTGGTTACATATCTAAAAATGGTAAACCACAGCCAAGGAAAGAAAATAGAATTATTTTTGATTAAAAAGATTTATGTATTGTTTAAAATTTAATAACGTATTTAAATATCACATTATCATAGTAATAGATAGATAATGTGATATTTTTATGTACAGTTCTTCACGATACTAAAATAAAACGTAATAGTAAATAAATGCGAATTAAATTGAAAATTTATAATGTCTAATTTATAATACTAACTATATTAAGTTGTAAAGAGGGGAATAGGAATATGAAAAAAGTTTGTATGCCATATTCCTATATTGTCTCCATGAAACTTAAGGGGCAACAGTAGTTAAGTGAACTGTTATTAAGGAGTTTGTAATGAAAAAAGTAAGATTATTAAATTTTATACCACTAATAATTGCAGCGCCTCCAGTCATTATTGGAGTGATAGTAATGTATTTGCACAATGTTACTGTCTTTACTGTTGGACAAAATATTTTTTGTTTATTAATAGGGGGATTGATTTCATCTTTTGTTGTATCAAGAAAAGAAAAAATGAAAGGTATTAATACTGAGAGCGTCACTATATTTGTCTCAGTAATACTACTATTTCTAACTCTTATTAATTCAGGAATGGAAGGGGTACATAGATGGATATCTCTTGGACCAATTAAGTTCTATGTGGCAAGTATAGTTTTGCCTATTGTGATTATTAAGTTATGGGGGGGATTGGTGAATGGAAAACAGAGGGTGACCATAATTACTACAATAATTGTATCACTCCTTTTACTAAGACAGCCAGATGCTTCGCAGTTAACTGCATTTATAATTCCAATGATTATTCTTATATGGAATAACACCAGAAACAATATAATTCGTTTTAGTATTGCAGGAGCACTTTTAATAATGGCTGTTGTTTCGTGGGTGTATTTAGATGCATTACCACCTGTATCATATGTAGAAGAAATACTTAGTCTTGCAGCTAATACCGGAATCATATGGTTTGTTTTAGGAGTTATATCATTAGTTATATTACCATTGCCATTTATAATCTTTCCCCAAAAGGACTCAAAACTAATATCCAGGTGTATTGGTATATATTTTATTATTATATTGATATCTACACAATTTGGGAACTTCCCAATTCCATTGATGGGATACGGGATTTCTCCTATTATAGGTTACTTTATAGCAATTACCTGGCTGGTTAAGGATAAAGCCAAAAAGAAAAATCAGATAAAATAATCGATTATGTTAATTCATAACATTCTGAAATCATGAATCAATAAAAATAAATAACAAATTGTAAAGTCGCATTATTCAAGAGATGGAATTTGCGATTTTTTTATGCGTACTATGTAGATATTGTGCAGTAATTTAAAATAAAAATTCGATCTTTGAAAATTGAATAATGCGGTATTTATAAATTATATTATAATAATTAAATTAGTAATAGTATTCTTAAGCTACATATGTGTGTTTAGAAGTAAGGTTAGATGATGTAAAATAAGCATCATATCTTTGCAAATCATATAGATATCATAATGAGAGAAAAATAAGAGGAATCATCTTATTCGGAAAATTTCTCTTATTTATTACTGCATCACTCATAATGCTTCCTTAATGACTTATTAAATTCTAGCAGCTACAATCTGAACTAGCAATAATTGCAGAAAGTGTTGCATTGTTTAATGTTGCTACAGTACCTATAGCAGAGGAAAATGTTATTTCAGCAGAATAAGTGCAGCATTCATTAGATTGACAAGTATTACAATCGCAGACAAAGAAGCTAAAAGTGCTTGCACTAGCCAAAAGAGCAGAGCTACCATAGCTGTAAGAGGCTATTGGAACTCTAAGATTATAAGGACAGTTTTTAAAGATTGTTACTATAATATTAATTGTTGCTCCTTCAGTACCTGAGATTACTTCAACATTAGATGCAAATTCAATATTCACACAAGGATTATTACACCATTTAGGAATACCTACTGGAACTGTAGCTAGTACTAGTGGAGTTGCTGGGGTAGTAGCAGGTACTGAGATTAATCCGCTAGAGCCACTACATTTTAAAATAGTTGAACAGTGTTCTTTTTCTTTTTTGCAATCATAATGATAAACATTTGATTCTGAATTCATAATGAAATCCTCCTTTTAATTATATTGATATAAATTAAGAGCTAGCAGAAAAAATTGACTTAGTAAGGAATATTATTGATTATATACAAATGCAACACATTTGAAATTATCATATAAAATATAGGAGACTTTTCTATACCTAATTATATGACAGTTAAAGTGGTATTGATTATAAACTAAAGTAAAAATTAATGTATTGTATAAGGTTATATTTCTTCTTGTAGTCCTTACATTGTGTATTAGTAAAAATAAATAATTAAGTTAAAATATCGTATTATTTTAGAAGTGAATTTGTGATGTTTTTGTTGCACAATACTAAAACAGGAGGTAAAGTGATGAGTAAAAGATTTGAAGATCAAGTAATGAAATTTGATATAACAAATACAAAGTTAAAAATTGAGATAACATTAAAAGATTTAGCATGGTTATTTGAAAATAGTCCAAGCAATTATGACCTTGATGGTGAAGGCCCAGCAAAGGTTAAAAGAGGTAAAAGAAAAGAATTTGCTGAGTTTATTGTAAATAGACTTAAAGATGATTCGAGCGAAGATTCAAATAATGTAGTTTAGGGAGAACCTTTTGAAATGATATTTGAAGAAATATTAGAAGGTGCAGAAGATGAAATAGTTAAATATCCGAACGAAGAAGATTATTAAAATCGGAGGTTGAAGTAATGAAGTCTTTATTTGATATTCATTGTATTGCAATTATTAGAAGCACTCAAGCGACATTAGATTTTTTAAAAAAATCTAAAAAGCCGAAAATAGTTAATATTACATCAAGATTAGGATCATTAAGTGCAATGGCATCAGGAGAATTTGAGGATCGTAATTTTCCATATTCGTATCGCTAAAGCGTCTCAAAATATGTTGAGTATTTGCTTGAAACAAGAACTTAAATCATACGATACAGATGTTATTTCAATTCATCCAGGAAAAGTTAAAACACAATCAGGTTCATCCGATGCAAATTCAAGTGCATGTGAATCTGCTAGAAAGATATTCAAATGGATTGAAGGCGATAATACTATAAAACTTAGTAAATTGTTTTTAATTAACAAGGGGGGGAATGTTTATGGTAAATATGTTGTTTAGTTCATATAATTTTCACGAAAGTTGGGCAAAAGATATAGTATCGAAATATATAAATTCTAATGATAAAGTTTTAATAATTCCATTTTCATTTGGCGAAAATATATGTAGTGATAATGATTGGCAGAATGCCTATAGTAAGAATAATGGTAGATATTATGAAAGTATCGTTGTTCCATTTTTGAATTACGGAATTAAAGAAGAAAATATAAATTGGATAAATTATTTTAAAGATACAGAGGAAAATGCGAAAGTTAAAATAAAAAATGCTAACATAATATTTTTTACTGGTGGTCTGCCAGATAAAATGATGTTACGTCTTAAAAAGTTTAATTTCATTGATGATATTGAAAACTTTACAGGTGTCATTATTGGCAGTAGTGCAGGAGCAATGATCCAAATATCAGAATATCACATTACTCCAGATGAAGATTATAAAATATTTACATACAATACAGGACTAAATTTGATTAAGGAGTTTGATATTGAAGTTCACTATGGAGAAACTGAAATTCAGAATAAATACATTAATAAGGTATTAGGAGAAAAGAGAGAGAAAGTATACGCAATTACAAATACTGGTGGAATAATTATTGATAATAAAAAGATAACCTTATTAGGGAATATTCAAACATTTAGCAAACAGTAATAAACAATATGTAGATTTGATGTAGTAAATAAAAAAGGTCTTCGAAAATTGAATAGTTCGGTATTACAGAATGTGCTATAATAAACTAAAGCGCAAATATCATTGTAAAAAGGAGATTGAAATGGCTAGGTCACGGAAAAAAGCCTTCTAAAATAGAATTACAAAAATTTTTAGGAGGCCCGAATTATGAATTTTAATTTAATAGATATTAATCATTGGAGTAGAAAGCCATACTTTGAACATTATTTAAATAATGTGAAATGTACTTATAGTATGACTGCCAATATAGAAATAACCGATTTATTTTATGAAATTAAACTTAAAAATATTAAATTTTATCCTACACTTATTTATATGATTGCAACTGTGGTTAATAATCATAAAGAATTCCGTATTTGTTTTGATCATGAAGGTAGTTTAGGATATTGGGATAGCATGAATCCAAGCTATACTATTTTCCATGAAGAAAACGAAACATTTTCAAGTATTTGGACGGAATATAACGAAAGTTTTTTACGTTTTTATAGTGATTATCTTGATGATATAAAAAACTATGGAAATATCATGAAGTTTACTCCGAAATCAAATCAGCCTGGCAATACATTTCCGGTATCAAGTATTCCTTGGGTGAGTTTTACAGGATTTAATTTGAATGTGTATAATGAAGGAACATATTTAATTCCTATTTTTACTGCAGGAAAGTATTTCAAACAAGGAAATAAAATATTTATTCCTATATCAATACAAGTACATCATGCTATCTGTGACGGTTATCATGCTAGTAGATTTATTAATGAAATGCAAGAATTAGCGTTTAGTTTTCAAGAATGGTTAGAAAATAAATAAATATATTTAGATAGTCATGTCTTGATTACATTATTTATAGAGTAATAAAAAATAAAGAATAGAAGAAATACCGCATTATTCAATAAAAATGAATTTGCGGTATTTGTTTACTTAAGTACTGCGCAATACTAAGATAAAACGTAATAGTAAATTATTGTGATGCAAAGATTATTTATTTATGGGCATTATCTATCTATATGATAACTCACAGAAAAGAAACAGTCTATATTTTTTTCAATTTATCCATATAATTAATATTGTTGCAACAGATAAATAATTAGATTGGAGAAAGAATATGATAAAGAAGAAAATAGCAAATATCCCTTTTGGACCATTCATTACAGTTTTAGCAGGCGCCATGGTTAATGGAAAACCAAACTATACCACAATAGGTGCATATGGTGTTGTAAGTGAGAAGCCTGTATTGTATATTTCACTGAAAAATTCCCACTATACAACTTCAGGTGTAGTAGAAAATGGATTCTTCAGTGTAAATATACCATCCTCTGAATCTATTTATAAGACTGATCTTTGCGGGTGCGTCTCTGGTAATAAAGAAGATAAATCAAATGTATTTGATTCGTTTTATGATGATGCAGGAAATGCACCAATGATAAAAGAATGCCCTGTAAATTATCTTTGTAAGGTAATACAGACAATTCCTATATTTGATTTTACGATGTTTATTGGAGAAATTGTTGCAGTATATGCGAATGAAGACTGTCTGGAAAATGGAACACCAAATGCCCTTGAGGTTAAACCAACAATTATGATGTATCCAGGGTACTATGATTTAAAGGATAAAGTTGGTACGTTATTTAAAACATATAGGAGCATCAGTACCGATGAACCTAGATAGCAAGCATTAATATAAGGATCATACGTAATCTTCTAATATGATTTATTAGTCATAAAAATAAGATGGTTGAACAATGGTAAATTCACATTTTTCTTAAATCATGAATCAATAAAATTAAATAACAAATTGTAAAATCGTATTATTCAAGAAATTGAATTTACGATTTTTTTTAATGTGTTATACCACTAAAATACGTTTTTTATTGATCAATTTTCAATCGTTTGTAGAATAAATAATAGAAAAAAATACTAAAAATATGGTATAATTGTATATTGTTGTATTAAACATGATAAATTACATAGGGGGTAAAGAATGAAAAGTTTGAGACTAATAAAAGTAATAGCAAGTTCATTATGTGTAGCTTCGTTATTAGCACTAAATCCAATAGGAGCGAGTGCAGAGTGGAAGAGTGATCCTAGAGGCTGGTGGTATACAGAAGGAAGTTCATGGGCTACAGGCTGGAGGTTAATTAATTCTAAATGGTATTATTTTGATTCTAAAGGTTACATGGCTAAAGATACAACAATTGATGGGTATTATCTAAATGATAGTGGTGCATGGACAGAACTTACAACAAGTGGAGACTTTAAATTTGATAAATCAACTGGAACAATAGTAGAATATACCGGTTCTGATAGCTCAGTCGTGATACCAAATAAAATCGATGGTACTGAGGTAAAACGTATAAGATTTACATCCACATCTACCTGCAAAAATTTAACAAGCATAACAATACCAGATAGTACAACGGGTATAGAATCTATAGTGTGTATGAATTGCAGTAACTTAACACACGTAGATATTCCAAATAGTGTGAAACGTATAGATAGATATGCATTTAATGGATGTAGTAATTTACAAAGTATAACTATTCCAGATAGTGTAAAAATTATAAATGAATACGCCTTTAGTGGGTGTAAGAGTTTAAAAAGCATAATTATTCCAAATAGTGTGGAGTCTATTGGGCCTCAGTCATTTGCTGGATGTAGTGGTTTAACAACTTTAACCATTCCAAATAGTGTAACAAATATGGGGGATGCTATATTTAGGAATTGTATTAATTTAACAAACATAACAATTCCGGATAGTGTAAAAAGCATAGGCTATAGTGCATTTAGTGGTTGTAGCAGTTTAAGTAGCATAACAATACCAAATGGTATAACAATCATAAACGAGAATGAATTTCAAGGTTGTAGTAGTTTAACAAGCATAGTAATACCAAATGGTGTAACAAGTATACAAAGAAGTGCATTTGAAGGCTGCACAAATTTAACCAGCATAACTATTCCAGATAGTGTAACAAGCATAGCAACTCACCAAAAAATGCCTAATGGCATAGGAATTAATCCATTCTATGATTGTACAAATGCTACATTTTATGTAAAGAGTCAAACATTAAAACAGATTTTAATTAATTCTGGTGTAAGTGCAAGCAAAATCATAGTAAGTGCTTAGCCATAAATAATAAATCAAAAAAATAAATAGTTTTGTAGGGTAGTGCAAAAGCTACTCTATTTTTATAGTTTCTTGTAATCAAAATATTTATGATTTTGATAAGTTACTACATAAATTTGGTTTTAAAGTTGATATATATGTAGATACCTAAATTAAAATTTATACTTAGTACCCCATTCAGCATTTACCATACTTAAGTGTATATGAAACGGAGAAGTTGAATACATATTTGTGAAAAGCGGCATTAGAAAATAAGTTGTTGATATTTCTTAATGGAAGGTTGTTCTATTTGAAGTGAGAGTCCAAATCTTGTATTTGGTTTCTCGAACTTCCTCAGCGAACGTATGTGAGTCGAGTTTCCTTGCCGCAGGAGCATGCAGAAATGGGTGCAACCTTCCATTTAGAAATTTCCAGCGAAATTTTCTTAGTCCGCAGGAACAAATATGTATTTAATTTCGGTGAGGTATACACATAAGTATGGTTTTAACTGAGTTTATGGAAGCAAGAAAATTTTTGTGGCAAAAACTATTTACAAGATACTACAAAAGTGCTAGTATTTATTATTAATAAGAGCAAAGTGCACGTAACTCTTAATAATTAAATATTTTCAGGCAATGAAAGGGAAAAGTATTATAGAGTACAGTTTTCAGAGAGGAAATGTCACCGACTGTAAGCATTTCTAAATATGACTATGAGAAAAACTACCCTGGAGCTATGGCTTATTAGCAGATTTTGTGAAATGCCATCGGTGAAAATCGTTAAAAATTTTAGAGAAGAATTGAGTTTATTTAATTCAATTTGGGTGGAACCACGGATATTATGCATTCGTCCCAAGGCTTGGGACGGGTGCTTTTTTGTACAAAAATATATGAATTTAAAAAAATATGAGACGCAATTTGGAAGAAGTTGTGTTATTGAGTATTAATCTATAGATATATCTAATACTATGAAATTTTAAAGAATGTTATAAAATCTTAAAGAAGGAGGTAACAAGTTTATGATAAATATAAAACTTAAAGATGGATCAATAAAAGAAATTGCAGATGAATCTAGTATTTATGATTTAGCAAATTCAATTAGTAAAAACTTAGCTAAAGTCGCAGTAGTGGGGGAAGTAAATGGGACATTAGTAGATTTAAATTATAAATTAAAAAATAATGATGAGGTAAATATTTTAACTTATGATGATGAAAAAGCAGTTGAAGTTATAAGACATTCTACTTCTCATGTTATGGCTCAAGCAGTTAAAAGAATTTATAAGGATTCAAAGCTTGCTATAGGACCTGCAATAAATAATGGTTTTTATTATGATTTTGATATTGAAAACTCATTATCCAATGAAGATTTAGATAAAATTGAAGCAGAAATGAATAAAATAATAGATGAAAATCTTAGCTTTGAAAGAATTGATATTTCTAGAGACGAAGCAATAAAATTAATGGAGGAAAAGGGAGAGACATATAAAGTAGAACTTATTAAGGATCTTCCTGAAGCTGAAAAGATATCTTTATATAAACAGGGCGATTATATAGATCTTTGCAGAGGTCCTCATATTCCATCAACAAAGTATATTAAAGCATTTAAACTATTAAGCGTTGCTGGAGCATATTGGAGAGGAAATGAAAAAAATAAGATGCTTCAAAGAGTTTATGGAGTTGCATTTTCTAGTAAGAAAGAATTAGAAGTGCATTTGCATAATTTAGAAGAAGCAAAGAAAAGAGATCATAGAAAATTAGGAAAAGAATTAAAATTATTTACTTTTGCAGAAGAAGGTCCAGGATTTCCATTTATGCTTCCTAAAGGAGTAATATTAAAAAATACCCTAATAGATTTTTGGAGAAAATTACATTATGAAGATGGTTATGTTGAAATTGAAACTCCAATAATGCTTAATAAGAAACTATGGGAGACTTCAGGGCATTGGTATCATTATAGAGAAAATATGTATACTTCAACAATTGATGAAGAAGAATTTGCATTAAAGCCAATGAATTGCCCAGGTGGAATGTTAGTTTATAAATCAGAATCACATTCATATAGAGATCTTCCAATGAGAGTTGGAGAATTAGGACGAGTTCATAGACATGAGCTTTCTGGAGCACTCCATGGTCTTATGAGAGTAAGAGCATTCACACAAGATGATGCACATATATTTATGTTACCAGATCAAATAAAGTCAGAAATAAAAGGCGTTATTAATTTAATTGACAAAGTGTATTCAAAATTTGGGTTTAAGTATAATTTAGAACTTTCTACAAGGCCAGAAGATTCAATGGGAAGTGATGAAGAATGGGAATTAGCAGAAAGCTCATTGAAGGGTGCCTTAGATGAATTAAATCTTGAATATAAAATAAATGAGGGTGACGGAGCTTTTTACGGACCTAAAATAGATTTTCATCTTGAAGATAGCATAGGTAGAACTTGGCAATGTGGAACAATTCAGTTAGATTTTCAATTGCCTCAAAGGTTTGAGTTAGAGTATGTAGGTAGTGATGGAGAAAAGCATAGACCAATAGTAATCCATAGAGTAGTCTTTGGGAGTATAGAAAGATTTATAGGAATATTAATAGAACATTTTGCTGGAAAATTTCCAACATGGCTTTCTCCAGTTCAAGTAAAAATACTTCCTATATCAAATAAATTTAATAGCTATTCAGAAAAGATTAAAGATAAATTAAGCTCAGAAGGTATAAGAGTTGAAATTGATCAGAAAGATGAAAAGATAGGCTATAAAATAAGAGAAGCTAGAAATGAAAGGGTTCCTTACATTATTATTGTTGGAGAAAAGGAAGAAGCAGAAAATAATATATCATTACGCAGCAGAAGTAATGGAGATGAGGGAACATTAAATTTAGAAGATTTAATAGAAAGAATAAATAATGAAGTTAAAAATAAAGCTCTATAATTAAGTAGAGATAATATTGAAATATTAAGATATTAAATTTAAGGAATAATTAAAGTAAACAGCACTTTAATTATTCCTTTTAATATTATATATAGATACCTACATAGAAATTTAAAATATTATTTTAAATTTCTACAGTTTTTAATTTATTAAACAAGCAGTTATATATTATAATGTTATATATCACTTGATGAAGGAGAAGGAAAATATGTTTTTATTTGGCGGGAATAAATTAAAGGTAAGAAGCGAAGAAGATGAGGATGGAGTTAAAACTTTCGTGGAATACTATGGAATGAAGAGAAGCGAGGAATTTAAAGTAAAGGTTTTAAATGAAATGATTGGAGAAAACCTTTGTTTAATAGTTTTAGACTCTAGAATGTTGTATTTTGGAAATCAAGTGGAACATGAGGTGCCAGTTGAAGAAATAATAGAGCATTTAGGAATTTCAAGAATAGCATATAAGAAGTTTGAAATAAAGAAGGTACCAGAAGTATCTATGTTTGGTATTAGCATAAAAAAGGGAACTAAAAAAACTGATAAAGATTATGTAATAGGATTTGTTGTAAATAAGTATAATTTTAAAAGAATTGAAGAATATGTAAATAGAATGAATCTATATTATTTCATAGATAACGCTGGACTTAGTGAAGAGGATTTATTACAGAAGTTGAGTGAAAATTATGAAGAAATTGATGAAATGAGTAAGGAATTTTACTGTGAGATATTTAATAATAATTACATAAGTCAGTTAGTTATTTCATCAGAAAATGAGAACGCTATGGCAATAAAGGAAACGGTTGGCAAGTGCCATTCTGAGTTAAAATAAATAGTTTTACTATAAGAAGAATGTATGCAAATTTTATTATTTATTAATTTGCCAGTGAATTCAACGTCTAATAGAATTAGCAAACATTCTTTTGCCTTGACAACATTATTAGATTATGGAATGATAATTAGATGTCGGAAAACTACTAATTGATTAATTATTTTACAAATGAAAAATTAGTTGAGATTAAAAAATGATATAAATATTATCTAGATTAAATATGAGGGAGGTATAGGAATACTTTTTTGATAGAATTATTTCTATGCGTTTTTTTGAAGCTTAACAAATTGCAAGTTTAATCTATATAATAGTAGCATACTGAAAATTTTTTAGAAAAGGTTAATGAGTAGTATGAAGAGAATAAATGAAGCTTTTAGTGATTATGAATCGGCTGGTAGCATAAATACTGCCGTTATACAATCCGTAGTCTTGCGTAAGAAAACTAAAGTGCTGGAAATGGAAATTAGTTCAGATAATTATATTGAACTAGGGGAAATTGAAAGTTTCAATAGTTTCATAAAAGACAAATTCGGATTAAATGATTCTAAAATTATTGTAAAGTATAGTGACGAGGTTGAAATAAGACCTATAGAAAAAGAATTGAAAAATATCGTATATTCCTTATCTACAAAGTATCCTGCATTAAAGGCAGCGGTTAATAATAGTGACTATGAAATAGAAGGAAATACTATAAATTTTAATTTTAAAATTCCTGTAGCAGGTTTTCTAAAAACCATGGAATATGATAAGCAAATTAATAAAGCTATAAAGCATATGTACGGGAAACATTATAATATCAACTTTATTGACCAAATAGATAGCGAAGAATTAGTAAAAATTGCAGAAGATAAACGTGCTAATGAGATGAAAGTTATTAAAGAAATAAAAATTAACCAAAGCAATAATCCTCCTGAAGTACCTAAAGCTGAAGAAGGTAAGCCAGAGGTAAAAGCTGAGGGCGATGGCAAAAAGGCAAGTAATCCATTCTTGATTTTAGGGCGAAATGCTAATATTAAGGAAAACATAATTAAAATTAATGATATAACACCTGATGAAGGAAGAGTAGCTTTAGAGGGTGAAATATCTAATTTAGAAGCAAAAGAATTAAGAAGTGGAAAGATGTTAATTTCCTTTGACTTATATGATGGATCAAATTCTATGACTTGCAAGATTTTTGCAAAGCCTACTGAGTATGATGAAGTATTTTCTAGAATAAAAAAGGCTAAGGGGCTTAGACTTGCTGGAAATGCAGGATATAGTAATTTCTCTCATGAAGTTGAACTTATTGCTAACACTGTTATTGAAACAAATGGAATAAAGAAGTATAAGAGACAGGATAATTCTGAGGTCAAGAGAGTAGAGCTTCACATGCATACTCAAATGAGCCAGATGGATGCCATGTCTAGTGCTAGTGATTTAATTAAGAGAGCTATGAGCTGGGGAATGAAGTCTATTGCTATAACTGATCATGGAGTGGTTCAGTCATTTCCAGAAGCGCACAAATTGCTTGGAAGAGATAATCCAGATATGAAGGTCATATATGGAGTTGAAGCTTACCTAGCTCCAGATAAAAAACCATCTGTAACAAATGTTAGGGAAGAAAGTATTGATACGGTATACTGTGTTCTTGATTTAGAAACTACAGGTTTTTCTCCTCAGACAGAAAAGATTACTGAAATAGGAGTAATGAAAATTAAGGATGGCAAGGTTATAGATAAGTTCAGTACTTTTGTAAACCCTCAAAAGTCAATCCCTATGAGAGTTGTAGAGGTTACAAAGATAACTGATGATATGGTAAAAAATGCAGAAACAATTGATAAAGTTTTCCCTAAATTGCTTGAATTTATTGAAGGAAGTGTTTTGGTTGCGCATAATGCTGACTTTGATATTGGATTCTTAAAGCATAATGCGAAAGTTTTAGGTTATGAGTTTGATTTTACCTATGTAGATACTTTAGGATTAGCGCAAGATGTATTCCCTGATTATAAATCTTATAAGCTAGGAAGAATTGCTAAGAATCTTGGAATAAAGGTTGAAGTTGCCCATAGAGCTTTAGATGATGTTGATACAACTGTTAAGGTATTTAACATAATGATTGAAAAGCTAAAAGAAAGAGGCGCACAAACTCTATCAGATATAGATTTATATGCAGCTGATGAAGAAGCTAAGAAAGTAGCATATAAAAAGGTTAAAACTCACCATGCAATAATACTAGCAAAAAATTACGTGGGATTAAAGAACTTATATAAATTGGTATCATATTCTCATTTAGATTATTTTTATAAAAAGCCACGTATATTAAAGAGCATGTTTAAGAAATATTCTGAAGGTTTAATCATTGGAAGTGCTTGTAGTGAAGGGGAATTATATCAAGCGATACTTCTTGGAAAACCAGAAGAACAAATTGAGGAAATTGCTAATTTCTATGATTACTTAGAAATTCAGCCTTTAGGAAATAATGATTACTTAGTAAGACAGGAGCAAGTTCCAAGTAAAGAATATTTAAAAGAAATTAATAAAAAGATTGTAGAACTTGCAGAAAGATTAGGTAAGCCTGTAGTGGCTACAGGAGATGTTCACTTCCTAGATCCTGAAGATGAAATATACAGACGTATATTAGAGGCAGGACAGGGATTTAAGGATGCAGATAATCAAGCACCATTATATTTAAGAACTACTGAAGAAATGCTTGATGAATTCTCTTATTTAGGAAGAACAAAAGCTTATGAAGTTGTAGTTACAAATACTAATATAGTAGCAGATATGTGTGAGCAAATAAGCCCAATTTCTCCTGAAAAATGTCCACCACACATAGAAGGCTGTGAGCAGACAATAAAAGATATCGCCTATGAAAAAGCCCATGAACTTTATGGAGATCCACTTCCAGAAATAGTTCAGGCGAGACTTGATAAAGAGTTGGATTCTATTATAAAAAATGGATTCTCAGTAATGTATATCATAGCTCAGAAGCTGGTATGGAAATCAAATGAAGATGGATACTTAGTAGGTTCCAGAGGATCTGTTGGTTCATCCTTTGTTGCAAATATGACTGGTATAACAGAAGTAAATGCGCTTCCACCTCATTATAGATGTCCTAAATGTAAGTATTCTGATTTTGAGGATTATGGCGTTCTAAATGGCTTTGACTTACCAGATAAAGTATGTCCTGTTTGTGGAGAAAATCTGTATAAAGATGGTATAGATATTCCGTTTGAAACATTCCTAGGCTTTAATGGAGATAAAGAGCCGGATATAGATTTAAACTTCTCAGGGGAATATCAGGCAAAGGCCCATAGATATACAGAAGTTATCTTTGGAAAGGGAACAACATTTAAAGCAGGGACTATTGGTACTATAGCAGAAAAAACAGCGTTTGGTTATGTTAAAAAATATTATGAAGAAAAAAATATTACAATAAACAAAGCTGAAACAATAAGAATTTCAGTAGGGTGTACTGGTATAAAGAGAACTACAGGTCAGCATCCAGGAGGAATTATAGTTGTACCAAAAGGAAGAGAAATATTTGAATTCTGCCCTGTACAGCATCCTGCGGATGACCCTAACTCAGATATTATAACAACACATTTTGATTATCACTCTATTGACCAAAATCTATTGAAGCTTGATATACTAGGGCACGATGACCCGACAGTTATAAGAATGCTTCAAGATATAACAGGGGTTGACCCACATGAGATTCCTATGGATGACAAGGATACTATGTCCTTATTCTTCTCAACAAAGGCTCTTGGGGTAACTCCAAATCAGATAAATTCAGAGGTTGGAACCTTTGGAATTCCTGAGTTTGGTACTAAGTTCGTAAGAGGAATGCTTGTGGATACAAAACCAAAGACTTTCTCAGACTTATTATGTATATCAGGACTTTCACATGGTACAGATGTATGGCTTGGAAATGCTAAGGACTTAATTGATAATGGAGTAATTACCAGCATAAGTGATGCGGTATGTACCAGAGATGATATTATGGTTTACTTAATTAGAAAAGGACTTCCACCTAATACCGCGTTTAAAATAATGGAAACTGTTCGTAAAGGTAAAGCCTTAAAAGAACCTAAATTTCCAGAATATGAAGCTATGATGAGAGAACATGATGTTCCAGAATGGTATATAGAGTCTTGTAAAAAGATAAAATACATGTTCCCTAAAGCCCATGCAGCAGCTTATGTAATGATGGCATTTAGAATAGCATGGTTTAAAGTTCATATACCTCAGGCTTATTATGCAACATACTTTACTATAAGAGCAAAAGCCTTTGATGCAGAATTTATGATCTTTGGAAAAGAAAAGGTTAAAGCAAAGATGCAGGAAATTCAGGCTCTTGGAAATGAGGCTGGTCCTAAGGATAAGGATATGTATGATGACCTTGAAATAGTTTTGGAAATGTATGAAAGAGGATTTAAATTCCTTCCAATTGATTTATATAAATCTAGTGCTACAAAATTCCAGCTAGAAGAAGATGGAATAAGACCGCCATTAAACAGTATAGCAGGTATGGGAAATGTAGCTGCAGAAGGTATAGCAAGTGCAGCAAAGGAAAAGGAATTTAATTCAGTAGATGATGTAAAGAAACGTTCAAAGATTGGTAATGCTGCCATAGAGCTTCTTAGAAAATTTGATTGTTTAAATGGACTTCCAGAAAGTGATCAAATGAGTTTCTTTGACGCAGTATAGATTTATGACTATAGATAAACCAACTTTGAAACTAAACTTATGTGGTAACTTACCGAAATCATAAATATTTTGTTCCGAAAAACTATGAAAATATCGCTGAAAATCCTAAGTTGCAGATTGCACCACTTCAGCATGCTCCCACTTTCAGTGTGACAAGCAAAAGTGGAACAACCTACAACTAAGAATTTTTAGCAGCTCATTTTCAAATGTTTTCTACACAAATATATTTATGATTTCTAGTGAAGATATTACCTCAAAGTTTTAGCAAGTTTGTAAATATGTTTATCTTATAGATTTAAATATTAATTTGGATATCATAGATAAACTAACTAAGATATGAACTAGAGTATTCTCTCTTTCTAGTATGGTCTAAATTATAAGTGGAATTTAGGTTTTCTAGTGAATTTGTACTTTCGCTTAATTAGTATTTTAAAATTTAAACTAAAAATTTATATAAAAATAACATAAAAAACACAGCCTACTGAGTATTGATGTAGGCTGTGTTTTTTAATTATATATTTGCTGTTAACTTAGTTATAATATATTTAAGTAAAATAGATTATTTTCCATTATCTGTTGAGCCAACTTGATTGTTGCCTTTATCACGATTATTCTTGCCCTTCATCTTATCAACATTGCTCTTATCATTCTTATTTCTATTGTATTGAGAAGATCCCATTTTATATCACCACCTTACTTTTTATTTATTATTCGCGGAAAGAGTTTGTGATATTCATATTGAGATTAGTTTTTGTAATTATATAAATGCAGTTATGATTAAATCTGGATTTTATAATAAATAGTCATTAGAGAACTATAATGTATTTTGTAATAAATATTATATTAAAAAGCAGAGATAAAAATATTTTTGCTTTCTAATATAATGCTTATCTATATTATTTCAGAGTTAGATGATAAAGTTCCTTGATGGAAAATCATTTTCCATTTACCATCAAAGCATTTCCATATGGAGCTGCGTAATGAATATTTTTTATTTTCGTTCAACTCATTGAGCTTTATTATTTTATACATTGCTAATATGCAATCATCGGACAGTTCCTTTATTTTAAAATCTGAGATTTCTCCATATAATGTTTGAGGATTATTCTGTTCTTGAAATACATCACCATTTTTGTAATGATATTCACTTCCTGAGCTAGTAAACTCAATAAAGTCATTTGATAGCATGCCATTTATTTTATCAGCTGACTTTCTAACTTCTGATTTTAATAACTCCTGTTCTAATTGTAATATGTGATCTTTAATACTGTTCATGTATTCACCTCATTTTATGATATGTATTTCAATATCAATCTTTCTATCAATAATGTTATTAATAATGAGTATATAAGTAATCTCCCATTTCTTCAACAATTCATTTTTACCTAAATTTAAAGCTATGATTGACTATTCATATATATGCCCCTAATAGATATTAATCTTTATTAATGAGAATTAAATTATGAAGAGGATTAAGGCAATTTTAGAATACATTTTTATGAGTTAATAGCTATTAAAAAAGAAAAATATAATTTTTATTTGTAATAATTTTGAAAGATAGGTTTACAGTTTGGACCTTAAAATACTTAGAGTATATATAAAGTAAAAATTTTCATGTTAAGTTTTGTATTTAAGATGGATTTAGTTGAACTTATACCCCAAGGGCCACAATGTAGCCACAAGGTAAAATGTCTAAGAGTATACGTTTTTAACTTCTATCGGAAGTGATTGGAGTATTAGAATGTCTAGGCATTAGACGGATGTATGTACTTCCGTGAGATTGATGTCCTCATGGAAAAATTGGAAAGGTTTAAAACATTTCTTTTAAAGGAGAGTGAGAAACATGGCAGATATTAAATGGATTAAGTTATCTACTAACATGCATGATGATGAAAAGATGAAATTAGTGGATGCAATGCCAGAGAGAGATACTATTCATTATTTATGGATAAGATTACTTATACAAGCTGGCAAAACTAATGCTAATGGACTTATATATCTAAATGAGAACATCCCATATACTGATGAAATGTTATCTACAATATTCTCAAGGCCTCTAGCGTCTATAAGACTTGCACTAAAAGTATTATCAGATTTTCAAATGATTGAAATAGCTGAAAATAACGTAATCAGAATAGTGAATTGGGAAAGACACCAAAATGTTGAGGGAATGGACAGAGTTAGAGATCAAAATAGAAAAAGAGTTCAAAACCATAGAGAAAAGAAAAAACAACTTGAAGCTGTAGTTAATGAAAGTGAAGAAACTAGTGTTGAAATTGATGAACATAGCTGTACTGAAAGTAAAGAATATAGCATTGAAGTTATAAATGATATTTGTGACATTACAAAAAAATCTTGTAACGTTACAGATGATAAAAGTAACGTTACTGTAACGGTGCAGAATAAGAGAGAGAATAAGAACAAGATTAAGAATGAGAATAATAAAGATAGAGAGATAAAGAAAGA
The DNA here is from genome assembly GCF_022320765.1 of Clostridium sp. YIM B02569. Lineage (NCBI taxonomy): Bacteria > Bacillati > Bacillota > Clostridia > Eubacteriales > Clostridiaceae > Clostridium > Clostridium sp. YIM B02569. The sequence goes on from NZ_JAKJJX010000005.1 coordinate 214,453, forward strand.
AGATGATATGAATTCTAAATCTATTGAACTTGCTAAGTATTGTGAACTAATAACTGGAATACCTAATGTTCTTAATTTAGGCGCACTTAAGTTAGCTATAGGAATGCATGGTCAAGAATATGTAAAGATGGCTATAGATATAGCATTAAAAGCTAATAAACCTAATATGACCTACATTGATGGCATACTGAAAAATTGGAGAAGAGAAGGATATCCAGATGATAAGGAGGTAAAGAAAAATGTCAATAAAAGCTATGGAAATAATAGTAACCCAGATAAAAACAAATTTGCAGGATTCAAACCAAAGGAACCACGAAGCCTTACAGATGAGCAGCGAAAAAAAGCTGAAAAAAGCCTCATATAAGTGTGATAAATGCTGTGATACTGGGTGGGTACTTATTCCACAAGAAAATAGGCAGCCACTTGCAGTTAGCTGTGAGTGTAGAGAAATTGAGAAGGTAAAAAATGAATGGAAGCATTCAGGGATTAACGTTGAAATGACAAAGCATACTTTTGCTAATTATAAAGTGTGGAATAGAGCATCAGAAAGAGCAAAGGATACATCAGCAGCTTATTGCACTGATTTTGATGAAATTAGAAATAGCAGAAGAAATAGCATTCTACTTTGTGGTCAGGTAGGCAGTGGCAAAACTCATCTCAGTGTTGCAATTGGATTAAATTTGTTAAAGCAGAAGATTAAAGTTGTGTACATGCCTTATAGAGATGTAATTACTAATATAAAGCAAAATATCCTTGACCAAGAATATTACGTTAAGACCATCTCAAAATATAAGCTATGTGAGGTTTTACTTATTGATGATCTCTTTAAGGGTAAAATCAATGAAAGTGATATAAATATAGTCTTTGAAATCATTAATTATAGATATTTAAACTTTCTGCCAATCATAGTCAGCAGTGAATTTAGTATAGAAAGATTACTAAACTTTGATGAAGCTGTTGGTTCAAGAATTTATGAGATGAGTAAGGATTATGTGGTGGAAATTGAGAAAGACATACACAATAACTTTAGATTAAAATAAGTTCAAATGCACAACAACTATAGATTAAAGCAAATTCACCAAACAATAACTTTAGATTAAGATAAATTCAATACACAATAATTATGGGGTTAAATAGGTCAAAATTTTGATTAGAAATTAAGAAAATTTAAGGAGTGTTTAGATATGGATAAAAAAGCTATTGAGGAAATTATCAATGAAAATATAAAGCTTACTGGAGAAAATATCAAACTAGGTTATAAGGCACATTCAAAAAAATAATCACAAGCCTATTTCCCATCATGCTACATCAGTAGATTGCCCTAATAGGCCCGCTATAAGACCAATCTACTTCCTTGCCTGATGAAAAATAATCATGGCATTTTGGATTTATTATTTTCTCTCATGTGCCCAGAAATCTAATTTTAGAAAAGAAAATAAGAATATTAGAAGAAAAGACAAGAGTAATTCAAGGCAAGAAATCATCTCAATATATTGTGGTTATGATGGCTTAGTAAATATATAAAATTTGAGATATACAAGAAATGATTTAATCATATAAAAGAAAATAATTTTGTAGAGGAGAATGTAAAAATGAAAGCATCAGGAATAGTGAGAAAGCTTGATCCACTTGGAAGGATTGTAATACCAAAAGAAATAAGAAAGGTACTAGGCATTAATGATGGAGATTCTATGGAAATAATTAAGGTTGATAATGAGGTAGTTGTTAGGAAATACAGTAAAGGCTGCATCTTTTGTGGAAATGATAAAGGTATTTCAAAGTTTAGAGATGCACTTGTATGTGATGAGTGCAAAAAGGCGTTAGGTCAAGGTTAAATCTATAAAAAGGGGATAAACAAAATGGAGAGTTTACGAATTTTTAAAGATGAAAGATTTGGAGAAATAAGATGGGTAAAAATTAATAATAAAGATTATGCTGTTGGGATTGATATAGCAAAAGCTTTGGGATATAAAAACCCAAGAGATGCAATTTTAAGGCATTGCAAGGGTGTCGTGAAACACGACATAGGGGTAGCTACTGGAAAGAGGAGAGACGGAACAGATGTTATTCAAAATATAGAAATGAGCGTCATTCCTGAAGGGGATATTTACAGGTTAGCAGCAAAATCAGAATTACCTGGAGCAGAGAAATTTGAAGCATGGATTTTTGATGAGGTATTGCCTAGCATACGGAAAACAGGAATGTATGCTACAGATGAATTATTAGATAATCCAGATTTACTTATTGCTGCAGCTACTAAGTTAAAAGAAGAGAGAAAAGCAAGGCTTGAAGCTGAAAATAAGGTAAAGCTATTAGAGCCTAAAGGACAATTTTATGACGATGTTGCAGGATCTAAAGATAGCATTGAAGTGGGACATGTTGCAAAGGTTCTTGCTATAAGAGGAATGGGAAGAAATAATTTATTCTCACTCTTAAGAGAAAAGAAAGTTTTGGATAAAAACAATATTCCTTATCAACAGTTTGTAGACTTAGGGTATTTTAGAGTATTAGAGCAAAAATACACAGTACCTAGTGGTGAAACAAAGATAAACATTAAGACAATGGTATTTCAAAAGGGAATAGAGTTTATAAGAAGAAAAATTGGGGAGTAATAAACTCATTCTCCTTATTTTAGGATATGCAAATATAAAGGCTAGATATTTACGTATATTTAATATAAAGCACCATGGAATTTATTAATATAAATCATATTTTAAATTTTAAAAGTAGTAGTTAGGAGGTCTTTAACTACTGCTTTTTATATTAAAAGATAAATATGAAAGGTGATAATAATTTTTGCTTATTCATGCAAAAAAAATAATATGCATGGGAAAAAATGCAGAATATATTAATTAATATATTCTGGTTAGAAAATCTAAACTTAATACCGAGGAATTTACATTTAATGTGTGGATTTGGACGTTTAGAGAAAATGCTATTTAATTAATATGAGTATTATGAGAATATGTAATTGTAAATATAAAGAATGGAAGTGAAGTTGATTTATGTCAAAGGTACTTTTTTTAAGTATACCTGCGCATGGTCATATAAATCCTACATTGGGATTAGTAAATGAATTAGTAAAACAAGGAGAAGAAATTACATATTTCTGCTCAGAAGACTTTAAAGAAAAAATTGAAAAAACAGGTGCCAAATTTAAAAGTTATAGAGTGGAACTGAGCCTTTTTAAAAGAAAACATAAGACTTCTAATGATATGGGGCCAGATAAACCAATCAGAGGTTTTAAAGTATACTGATGTAGCAATAACTCATGCTGGGATGAATAGTACTAGTGACTTATTGTATAACAATGTGCCTTTTGTAGCAATACCTATAGGTGCAGATCAACCATATATGGCAAAAAGAGCTGAAGAGTTAGGTGCAACTATTTCTCTTGATAAGGATAATATTAATCCAGAAATTTTAAGAAAATCTGTTGAGAAAGTTTTAACTGATTCAAGTTATCTTGAAAATATGAGAAAAATAAGTGATTCTTTTAAAGAATCTGGTGGTTATAAAAAAGCAGTTGAAGAAATTTTTAAATTAAAACGAGATAAGATAAATCAATAAGATTTATTAAAACTAATGCATTAAAAAATAAAAGTTGCAATAAAGGTAGATTAGGTAAAAATACTTAGTCTGTCTTTTATTCTTTACAAAAAAAATAGAGATAGCGAAAAATATTAGGAGAATAATGATTAGCTATCTCTATGTTTATTAAGAATAGGAAACGTATTTTAACTATTGACACGATTTTAATATTCTATACATTAATTATAAGAAAATAACAAAGCGATAATATAAATCGCAAAAAGTCCATTTTTTGTAATTAGTATAATTTAAATTTAATACTAAGGTCAAAGAGAAATAAACAATATATGTTATAATTGATTTATAATGGTAAGACGTGATGAGCTAGTATAGTTAAGGAGAATTATAATATGTATAAAGAAGGAACTGAATCATGGAAGATAGTAGTATCTAGTGATATGGCATTAAACTTTGCTCTTTTTACTGGTTGCCTATATGGATTAATAGATATTGATAATATAGAAGGTGAAAATAGGTTATGGCCTTCAAAGTATTTTAGTAACAAATGTCATAAACAATTACCTTTGTTAAAAGAACAATGGAGCGAATGGTTTAATAATATGATTAAAGGTAGAGGGGAAAAGGTTATTTCAAAACAAAGATTTGACCATTGGGATAATATGTTTAATCCACCTGACTATTCAGATTTTCCATACTATGAATTAAGGGAATGTTGTAAAAATGCATGGCGACCTTTTATAGAATGGTGGGAAATGGTTGGTGGAGGCAGGAATGCTCTTTCCTATTTTGAAGGATTTGGCAATGAAAAAATTAATGAATATATTAGTGAATTTGAAAATAAAGTTCAAAGGAAAGTTAAGCCATTTAATTTGTATATAGATTTAGTATATACAGGAACATCCAAAATTATAGAAGCAAACAATGAATATATTGTTATGATTCCAGTTAGGCCTATATATTTTGATAAAGATTGGTGGATGAGTAAATTACAACAGATAGGTTAGAACAAATAAGGAAAATGTATATGGGTTACTAGTAAGTGATTCAGGTTCCAAGGTAAAATAAAACATATTGAATAAAAAATAGAAGCTTGCCATATAAGTGATATGCTCCATTTATAGTAGACAGTTAAAAGAATAAAGCTGTTCCTATAAAGGGAGCATATCGAAGAATGGTAAGCTTCTATAATTTTACCTAAAACTAAGCTACTTCATATTTAGTAACTTGTCTTTGAGTAACCTGAGCACCGGATTTCTTAACTAGATCGCCAGCCTTAGTTTTAAAAACATTTTTTGAAATTATAGTGTCCATAAGTGCGTTAACTTAATCTTTTGTAAGAGTAGTTTTAACACCAGAAACACTTAAAGTGCTTTTTTCACCAGCAGAAGTTAAAAAAGTCATAGCTAAAGTATATTCCATTTAATTTCCCCCCAATCTTTAAAATTTACTTAAGTGAACGAATGTGAGTAGAGTTTCCTAAAAAAGTGATCCTAAGCATTTGCTAAACTAGAAGATTCATTAATAAAGCAATCTCTAGTGTTAGCTTCTAAAACACCTTTAATTGCATCTGCAATAGCATAGACATTTTCAGGTGTAGCATCTGTTTTAATACCTGAGAAAGTTTTCTTGGTATAAATTGGATCCCCAGCCTTGTCTAGACCTTTTTGAACCTCAATGCTAAGAGAAACAGAGTCAATAGTTTTAGTTATAGCCATGTTTCATTACCTCCTTTACTTTGTTTTCATAAAGGATATATGGATAAATTTCAGTTATTACATAAGTAGATGAAGATTATTTATAAATTTAGCACTATGGATGTTAGAGGAATGTGTAATTCTATTAGTAACAACAATCATTTATGTATTAAGAGTTTTAAGTCTTACAAAAAAATATATGATTCTTAGTGAAGAATTAGATAAGATAAAGGTTAATAATGTTTGTGATAAAGAAAATATTTAAGAAATCTATAATGTGGTAGTATAAACGAATGTTATCATATTTATTTTTTGGTGAATTAGATAATTATTCCATGTATGCAATAATTAGATTATAATGGGTTATATAGTATTATAGATAATGATAAGCCTATATTCTTACAATGTTTATAATGAGAAGTTCGCGGCATGAATTTAATGATATAAAGAGGTGGAATAATTATGTTATTTGGATTATTTAATAGTAGAAAAGATAACGATGAAATTCATAATATAAAGCAGTATGCAGTAGATATAGCGACTAATTTTAATGACGAAGACAGGGAATATTTGAAGCCAATTTATACAATTAGGTATTATTCTAAATTAAATAATTCAGTTGTTAAAGAAGCAATTTTTTCTAAAAATATAGAAAATGGTGATATTACTTTAGGAGAAGCATTTTTAACGTTAGAGGAAATATTAAAACAGAGTATAGAGAGTAAGTTGTTAATTAATACAATGATTAATAAAAATTATGTGCTTACCAATGAGGAAGAAATTGCAATTAATAAACTTGAAGATATAATAAGATTTGGGTTGCTATAATCAATCCAAATTTAAAAAGTGTGAAGCTTAATATAATAGATAATGTGTGTATATTCTAAAATGGATATGGAAAGAGCAATAATTTAACTTATTGCTCAGATATTAATTATGCCAATACCACGAATTTGGGATTGAGGTGGACAAAAACAACTTGTTCTTTGAGAATTGAGCAGTATGATATTTTGAAAATATGTTGTTAGGATGAATTAAAATATGAATAAAGGAATGGAATAAGCTGTTATGCATATGAAGGTGAAATAGATGAATAGTTGTAAATTGTTAGAGGTTAAAGCTATAGTTCAAAATCCATATTATAAGGCTCCAAGTTGGATTGATGACAAGATCCAGAGGAGAGAATTTGTTGTTTTAGATGGGGATTCATCAGAAAACGATGTGGAATTATTTTTAATTGAATTATTAGGCTATAATAATATTAACATTGAGCAGGGTACAGAATTAGTTATGAAAGAAGTTTTAGAGGAAGATGAAATAGTAATAGCAGGAGGAATATTATTTGTTGGAGAAAATAGAAATATATTTCCAAGCTGTTGTTGCGGTTTGGAAAGTTGGAATGAAGTATTAGCTGCAGTTATTGATAAATCATCACCATGGTTAGGACATGATCCATATCCCTGCTTTGAGTATGTTGGAAACAACATTCGTATATGGTCTGATGATTTTAAGACAAAACAGTCAAGTGAGATTTACTTTGTTGAGTGTGATAGGGATATTTTGATCGAAAAACTAAAATTAGTTAGAAATGATTTAATTAAATTCTCTAAAGGGCCTTTATATAATCATATCAGTAAACATTCAAGAACATATACTGATTTGATGGTACAGCAATTTGAAAAATGGTTTTCTTTAAACCTTGTGTAATATAATCTGAATGACATGTAGCTAATTGATGAACTGATATAAATCATTATGGGATTTTAATATAAAATGATTTAATTTAATTTGTAGAGGAGGAGAATTTTAAGCTTGACTAAAAGAAACCATAAGTTTGAAATAGCGATATTAACATAGTAGTTATTGTAAATTATTTGCTGAAGGTGATGAGTTGAAGAGTATTATTTTTGAAGGTTGGAAAATAGAAATTGATAAGGAAAAAACTAAAAATTATTATTCACAGTTATATAGAGATGGTTTACGTGAATGTTGTTCAGATTGTAGAAATTATTATTATGGAATAAGGCATTTGCCTAAAGTTTTTATAGATTTTTTAGAGAGCTTATTTATTGTTCCAGAAACACCTATATGCGCTTATAAGCTGGATAAAGTTGCTGATAATATATTCCTATATGATGTAAATTATTTAATTAGTGGTAACATATTAGAAAAACCTGATAAGGCTGAAAATGCTTCAGAAAATGGAAAGAAGGTATTTAAGACAAGTACATTAACTGATGAGGTAGAGTTTTATTTTACAAAAGAATTGTATCCAAGTTTGCGAAATCTTTCTGGTTATGAATCGTATTTTGAACTTCAATTATTTTGTGAAATTCCTTGGGTTATAGATGAGCCGTATGAATAATTGCTGATTAAAAATTTGTATGTAAGTTATATGTATTTCAAATTGCTATTGATACAATGTATCTCTAATTATTAATATAATTTACTTGAAATGTAGAAAGTGCGCAGTAGTAAATAAAATAATGTTCTTTAAAAATTGAATAATGTGGTATTTACAAGATGTGCTATAATTAATTCTTAATAGTAGGTTATAATGAGGGAAGTGATATTTTGAACTACTTAGATTTAATGAATTTAGAAAATATATATTTAAATAATTTAAATGAGCCACAAGAAAATTTTCTTAGGTTAACTTTTATTAAGAGTAAAACAAATGTTATTTCTCAATCAATAAATATTGGCAATAAAGTTATTAAAAATGTGCATTCAATTAATTATGATTATACGAATCCCTTAATACAAATTGATTTTGAATCATATATTGGATATTCGATTTTAAATGAGAGTTTTACATCCATGGATAATTATGAGGAATTTGAGGGTAAGTCATTTAGAATTTACAGGAAATCAAGGTACTTAGATTTCATAAAGGTTGGAACGTTTGCTTCAGAAGATTATCCTGGTACATTTAAACATTATGGGATTGTCTGCCTTAATCATATAATCGATATTGTTTCGATATCAGAACCTGTTATTAAACAAATACAAATGAGCAAGCCTTAGATAAGTTTTGATGAACTTGTTAAAAGTGTCAATCACAATTTTCTTAAGTTATGAATCAATAGAATTTAGATAATAAATTGTAAATCGCATTATTCAAGAAATTGAATTTGCGATTTTTTAACGCATCATTCTAATAAAGTGCACATTTGTACTTAAGTAATATCATAAGGTTTATAATATATAAAATTTTCTCTTAGTCATATAATAGGACATGCTACAGTTATTCTAATTAGGCTAATAATGGTTATTCATGGTACTTTTGTAAAAAATAAAAGCATTAAAACTCTTATGGATGAGCAATGTAGAAATAAAGTAAATAATGTTATAATATACAACAATGAAGCAAAATTACAGTCAATAATAAAGTGAAAAAACTATTATATGGCTTGCTTGGGGGATATTTTATGAGAAAAATAGTAAAAATAATTTTTATTTTAATTATTTCATTTATATTGGCGATAAATGTTTATTCAATAATAGAGAATGAACGTTCAGAAATAAAAATGGAACAACTAAAAAAAATGCAACAAGAGAATTATTTAAAATCTGTGAGATTTAATTTAAATTTAGATAATAAAGAATATTATTATAAAAATATTGAAGATAATACTGACGGCTATATAAATGGACAAGAACAAAATTTTAAATATGATAGTTATTTTATTTCAAACGACTTAGAATATGTAAATACTGAACTAAATGAGAAAAAGGTGCATTTATATTGCAATGTTCCTATAGATAAAAATAGCAAAGACTATATTCAATCTTTTGGATCAAATGAAAATATTTATATATATCCATTTGATAATAATACAACTGTCTTTATATCAGTTGCAAGTGGTAAACCAGCAGAATCAGATACGTGCTACATATTAGACTTAAATAATAAAACAGTTATTTGGACTGAGAGCAAGTACTTTGCTTATGCTTATTACAGATCATCTACTGATACAGTAATTGCTACTCATAATATTAAACCCGTAGATACAATCTGGGGCGAAATGAAATATGAAGATTATGAAGTAAATATGTCCGGTGAAATGTGTAAAATTGGAACAAGAGATTAATTATTTTTGGTGTAATGTAGATGAGAATATCTTAATACAACATATTCAATTAATATAATTAACGTAGTAATTAGTGAACATTCGTTTTTAAAAATATAAATATTTTGATATTTCAAGTTTGTGTTACAGTTAAATTATAAAGATGATAAATACAAATTAATTTGAGAAAGGCGAAGAATATAATGTTTTTAGTAAAAATTATTGATATAGTTATCATATTAATTTCATGGATTTTCGGATTTTCGATATTAGTTATATTTGACCTGATATATACTTTTAAGTATAGTTTCCCAAATGATCCTATTTTCCAGCATCCAAGCTATGAAGGTATTATAAGAGGTATTCTATCAGTTGTTGCATATTTTATTTTAATGTTCATATTGTATTATAAAAAAAAATCAAAAGGTACAGTATATCCTAGAAGATTTATTTTTATAAATACTATTACATTTATAAGTGGCTTAGTTCTATTTTTCTTTTTTGGATTGCCGCTTGTTTCACCACATGTAATTAATCAGTTTTGATAATTTATTTATTTGGGGTAATTATATAGAATTCATTAAATTAATATTTTATGAAAATTATTTTGAACAAAAATATAAGATGTCATACTAGTACTAAAATATATATATTTGCTGTTAAAAAACTAAGGAAATTTCACATTATTCATATAACAAGACATTAATACAATTCAGAAGAACATACTGAAAACTAGTTAAAGCCCAAATAATTAATAGCAAAACATACTTTTAACCAACAAGACCGTTAATAAGTTTGTTAAAAATTATTGCATCACACATCTATAGAATAAAAAGTTATAAGGATTTCAAGTAGATGAAAAACTATTAAACAATATAATTGACACTTAACATTATAAGGTATATAATTGTACAAAAATAAAAGCTATGAAGAGAAGAGTAGTTATGAGGGAATACTCAGAGAGTTTCCATTTGGTGTGAGGAAATTATGAAATCATAATGAAACAAGTCTCGGAGCTGCATACGGATCTTATAAAGTAAAACTTTTTTGGGTGAAATTTAATTTTCGCTGAATTTAGTTTGAATTATCTTAGAGAGTGCAACCTATAACTCGCATTTGAAGAAGATGTGATGTTACTTATGCCTAAATATAAGATAAAAATTAATTATAAGTGATGCTATGACGTAAGTTCACGTTACAGAACCAGAGTATGATTTAACCTATAATTTTAGGGAGATGGTGTACTTGAAGAGCCTAAAATGGTGACATTATAGGGAAAAGGGTGGCATCGCGAACTAGAAGTTTCGCCCCTGTAGATATATTTTCTACAGGGGCTTTTTTGACGTTAAAATTAAGCATATGAAAAATTATAAGTTTAAAATATCATACATGTTTTATTTTTTGATGATCCCAAGTATGAAAGTTAGAAATTTAAGGAGTGAGAAGTTTATGATAAGTAAAAGAATAGAAAAAAACGAAAGACCAATATTTCCAAAGAAGGCTATAGTAACAGCTGGAATGCCTTATGGAAATAAGAATCTTCATTTTGGCCATGTTGGAGGAATGTTCATTCATGCAGATATATTTGCAAGATTTTTAAGAGACAGAATAGGGAAAGAAAATGTTATTTTTGTATCTGGTACAGATTGCTATGGTTCACCTATCCTTGAAAGCTACAGAAAGCTAAAAGAAAATGGATACGAAAATACTATGGAGGACTATGTTAAGGCAAATCATTTAAGTCAAAAGAAAACCTTAGAAGATTACAATATCAGCTTAAATATTTTTGGAGCTTCAGCCCTTGGAAGGACAGGAGAATTTCATAATGAAGTTTCAGAAGAAATATTTAATACTTTATTTAAAAATGGTTATATAAAAAAGATGTCAGCATTGCAATTTTATGATGAAGATAAGAAAATATTTCTTAATGGAAGACAAGTAATAGGAAAATGTCCAATAGCTGGGTGTAACTCTGATAAAGCTTATGCAGAAGAATGTTCATTAGGACATCAATATATGGCATCTGAATTAGTTAATCCTATTAGCACTTTATCAGGAAATAAACCAATATTAAAAAGTGTAGATAATTGGTATTTTACCTTAGATGAATCAATGGATATAATGAAGGAACTTAATGAGTTTTTAAAGAAGAATACTAATAGACGAAAGTATGAAATTAACACCATAGATGAATTTTTGAAGAAGCCATTAATATATGTTCCAAGAAAATATATAAAAGATGTAAATGATCTAGAAGCTAAATTTCCAAGCCATGAAACCATAGATGAAGAGAAAAAATCTTCACTAGCGTTTATTTTCCAAACATTAGAGGATAGAGATAAGGCAAAAGAAATATTGGATAATTTAAATATTAACTATACTAGTGGTAAGACTTTGGTTCCTTTTAGATTATCAGGAAATATAGAGTGGGGAGTAAAAGTACCTGATAAAGAAGATTTAAAAAATTTAACCTTCTGGGTGTGGCCAGAATCTTTATGGGCTCCAATTTCTTTTACAAAAGCGTATTTGGAGTCAAGAGGTAAGAATCCTGAAGAATGGCGTAATTGGTGGGATAATGATGATTCAATGGTATATCAATTTATAGGAGAAGATAATATATATTTTTATTCAATTGCTGAAATGGCTATGTTCATTGGGTTAAAGGTGGCTAAAGGTGGAAATGTAGATGTTACTAAGCTAAATTTACCACACATTGTTTCTAATAAGCACATTTTATTTATGGATAAAAAAGCAAGCAGCAGTTCAGATATTAAGCCACCAATGGCAGATGAATTATTGAAATTTTATACGAAAGATCAATTACGTATGCACTTTATGAGTCTTGGATTATCTTCAAAAAGTGTTGGTTTTAAGCCACAAGTTTACATGAAAGAAGAAGAAAAAGTAGGAGCGGATCCAGTATTAAAAGAAGGAAACCTTTTAACAAATGTATTTAATAGACTTATTCGCTCATGTTTTTATACCATGCAAAGTCTTAATGAAGATATTCCTAAAGAAGAGGTAAGTGAAAAGATTAAGGAATTAACAGAGAAATCAGTATTAGAATATGAAAGACATATGTATAATCAAGATTTTCATAGAATAGCATATGTTCTGGACGATTATATAAGGGAAGTAAATAAACATTGGGCCAGCAATATTAAAAATGAGGAATTGAAAAGAAACGTAATAGCAGATTGTTTTTATGCTTGTAAAGTTATAGCAGTACTAATACACCCTATAGCACCAGAAGGATGTGAAATGTTTAAAGATTATCTAAATATATATGATGAACTATGGAATTGGGATAAAATATTTGACCCTATTACTTCTTATTTTAAAGATGCTAATAATCATAAGTTTAAATTTCTTGAACCAAAAGTAGATTTCTTTAAGAAAATGGAATATCAATATTGATGGAAGATTTACTGGCTCTTTTTAGAATGAAGATTCGCTTTTAATACATGATGATAATTTGTACAGTTTATATCTAGCAGATATATTTCGTAGTGTTATTCCTTGTATGAAAAAAAGATTATAAGGGATTATATAGTCTTATAGATGATAATAGGATTGTATTCTTATAATGTCTATAATAGTAAGTTGATGTAAGTAGATAAAAGTGCAAAGAATACTGATTAAGGTTTGGAATAATTAAGGGTGAAGAGTATCGCAAATAAATGATATTAAGTAAATTTGGGTAAATATAGTGATTTATTGATATGCTTTGAAGAGTCACAAATTAGTATTATTAGATAATCAATAAGTAATTAGATAAGTTATTATACGGCGTATTATTCTATCCTCTAAAAGTCAAATTATATAATCTAAATAAAAAAATTCCTTATGAATTATTCACAATACCTGAATATGAATGAAAATACCCTCCAAGTTGCAGGCATGGAGGGTATTTTCATTGGAGCACAAGAAATCTCTTTTCGGATACTGCAGCTATGCGGCAAAAACTATTCAGCTTACTTTTCCAGGTAGTGCTGATGTGATTCATTAGCATCACAATATCTTGTACATACGGATTAAAAGGTTTACTAGATTTTATGCAATCTTAACCTTGCTTTCTCTGAATTACTACCTTACCCCTCTTAGGATTTGTTTCGCACTTAAGGTATGCTTCGGATAATCCTTGAGGTGTAAATGGGAAAATCCCGCTCAAATGAACCTTCAATTTTTGTTCATGGACTTTTTGAAGAATAGACACCAAATCATCATGGTTTGGTTCTGCATGAACAAATTGAGCTTTAATTCCGCGAATTTGTGGATGTTCATTAATCGCCATGGCTACCAGCGAAATGAGCTTGCCTCCATCCTTCAAAACAGAGTAACTTTTTCGCCCAGTTTCACCTATCTTCGCATCTAAAACTGTAGCGGATCTATCCATAACCATATCCAGTACAATATCTACAGGACTACTTATAGCCTTTGTAAAATCAGTTGTGGCATAATCAATTACCTCGTCGGCACCTAATTGTCGCACAAATTCATGGTTAAATTCACGGGCAGTTGCAATTACATATGCACCTGCTTGTTTAGCGAGCTGAACTGCAATATGTCCTACACCCCCAGCGCCTGCATGAATTAGAATACGCTGTCCCGGTTGGAGTTTGCCATACCTAAACAAAGACTGCCAGGCAGTCAAACCAACCGTTGGCAACGCAGCAGCTTCATGAAAAGACATACCGGGTTGGATTATTGCAAGTGCGTTTTCTTCCATTGCTACATAATCTGCATAGGCTCCACCGTTGTTAGTAGGAATACCCATAACACGGTCGCCAGGTTTAAAATGGGTTACTTTACTTCCAACCTCAATGACAACACCGGCAAGATCGGCACCGAGAACATACGGCAACTGAACTGGTAAAATATCCTTAACAGCCCCAGAACGTAATACATAATCTGCTGGATTAATTGAAGCAGCATACATTTCTACTAACACCTGTGTTTCTGTAATTACTGGCACATCTATTTCTTGTTCCTGTAAAACCGCTGGAATTCCGTACTCTTTTAAAACAATTGCTTTCATAATAAATTCCTCCTTGTATTTTTAAAGTTTGTTTCAGCTAATTAATAATTTATAAACACTTGTTTACTTATTAACTATTGTCTGATAATGTGATATTAACAAAGTTACTTGTTCGCTTCAATTGTTAAAATAACTGCAATTGTTCATTAATTAACAAAATTCCATTTATCGTTCATTAACTAATAAATATTTCATATAGCAAAATGCGTATAGTTAATTTTATTGAAAAAATTCACATAATATTTTAAGGAGGCTCTTATGGATAGACGAATACTAAAAACACAAAAAGCAATTATTGGAGCATTTATTGAGCTGCTCGCAGAGAAAGGATTTGAAGATATTACAATTAATGAAATAGCAGATCGAGCTGATGTTAGCCGTGGAACTGTTTACTTGCACTACATTGATAAATTTGATTTGCTGGATAAATGTATTGATATCTATTTTAAAAAATTATTTGAAAGCTGCATGACTCTCGACGGTACTACGCTTTTACTTTCAAAATCCTTTATTATTCGCACATTTGAGTATTTGGAACAACATGCTTTCATATATACTACTCTGTTAGTTAACAAAGGAATCCCTACTTTCAGAAACCTCATGATGGATGTGATTCTAGGTAACCTTAGTGATGTGATTGATGCCAGTAGCATAAAACGAGATATGAACAAAGAGGTGACGTTACAGTTTCTGGCTTCAGCTATTGTAGGTTTACTAGAGTGGTGGATTATAGAATCAATACCTATTCCAGCTAAGGATATAGCAGAACAATTGTGGTCACTGTTGGAACGTATTCAAGTTATGCCTAATGCACCGGATCCTAATTAATCAAACTGCAGTGACAAGTATACTATCCCTTATATATCTAAGGAGGAAGTGCTAGGAATATATGCTGAAGAGATTCTATTTTTAAATAAAAAAAGTGGCATCATTTGCTATTGATATGGTGAACCATATCATAAGTGAGAATCGAAATTTTATATTTCGTTATTCGAACTTACTCAGCGAACGAATGTGAGTCGAGTTTCCTTTATTAATGATAACTTAATAATGTATCTTATTAATAGAAGAGAGCCAAGTCAAAATTAATGCGGTTCTCCTTCTTCTTTTTTTAAGAAAAATATTGGTGGTAAATATCCTAATACTAATGGTAATATTAAGAACCCAAGATTTACATTGGTATATATTGATATGTTCTTATGCTAAGATCTAAGATATATTTTTTATTACATTCTTATTATTTTCATATTAATTGTTTGGTAGCATACTTTCCTTAATAACATTTGATAATATTTTAATTCCTTCTCTTATTTTCTCTTCATTAATATTTGTGTAGTTCAAGCGTAAGGTATTTTTATGACCACCATTTGGGAAAAATGCTTCGCCTGAAATAAAAGCTATACCATTTTTCAATGCACATTTTAATAATTCAAAGTGGTACTCCGTCTAGACATCAGATAAATAAATGAATTAGAAGTTTAAAATCGGGAACTGATAATGCACAATATACTAGGAGAAATGCCATAACAATATTGAATAACTTTCTATGACGGCTAATAATTTTTTGAAATAATGCACCAAAAAGAGTCCAGCTGGACATCGATATAAATCCTACTAATGAGAGGAATATAGCAAATAAGCATAATATTATGCTCGATTTATAGTAGGGGATTATAAAAATTGAAGTTACCGTTATACCATAAAGTATTGTTTTAGGATTCATGAATTGCATAAGCATTCCAGATTTAAATGTGTTGATGCTGTAATCATTAATTGCATTTGGGTTAGAATTACTTTTGAGTATCTTGATAGCTAAATATATTATGTATGCTGAACTAAATACCTCCATAGACAACTTTATGTTGGGAAGAAGTTTAAATAAAAATAAGTTAAGATAACCACACAATAACATGATCAAAGCCATACCAGTTGTAGCACCTAGAACAAATTTAAATGTTTTTTTATATCCAAAGTTAGTACCATTTGTCATAGACATAATATTATTTGGACCAGGCGTAAAAGTTGAAACAAGAACATAAGATAAAAGTGCAGATAAATTGAACATAGCTGACATCCTTAATGATTTAATTTGAAAAGATAGTAGTAATATGATATCATGCTACTAATAATTAGTGAAATCAATAGTTTAAATTGTAACAATCAAAATAAATGATTGATTTTTTGGGGGATATAGAAATGGAATTTCGTCAATTAAATGCATTTATTACCGTAGCTAAACTGAGTAATTTTACAAAAGCAGCATTTGAACTAGGATATTCACAATCTGCTATCACTGCTCAGATACAACAGTTGGAAAAAGAATCAGGTGTTAATTTGTTTGAAAGATTAGGAAAAAATATATCTTTGACTTCAGAAGGGGAACAGTTTCTTGTTTATGCTAAACAAATAATTAAGCTTTGTGATGAAGCAAAAAGTAATTTAAGTACATCAGATGTAGTAAAGGGAACTTTGACGATAGGGGCTAATGAATCGCTTTGTGCTGTTAGGCTTCCTCCTATATTTAAAGAACTTCATGACCGTTATCCGGAAATTGAAATTATTTTAAAAATGGAAAGTAATAATAAATGTAAAACATTGATAAGAGAAAATCAGATTGATGTTGCTTTTATTATTGGTCAGAAAATCAATACTCCTGAGTTAATTACAGAATTGGAATTTCCTGAACCTTTAGTTTTATTAGCAGCCCCAGGACATCCACTTACTTTCAAGAAACATGTTTATCCTGAAGATATTGCTGAATGCAACATAATTGTTTCAGAAAAAGGCTGTGGTTACCGAAATCTTTTTGAACGAAGTCTCAATGATGCTGGGGTAACTCCGAAATCAATAATGGAAATGGGCAGTATCCAATCAATCAAACAATTGACAATGAGCGGACTTGGAATAACGCTGCTTCCAAAGATTGCTGCTGCGGAGGAGTTGAAACGAAATGAATTGATAGAACTTCATTGGTGGGAAGATTCCTTTTATTTGACAACGCAAATGGTATATCATAGAGATAAGTGGGTCTCAAAGGCATTAAGAGCTTTTATAGATCTGAGTAAAGAAATGATGAAGAGTTAATATAAGGTTTCAAATTCAAATAACAAAAATTAAATAAATTAATTATGGCATATTGTGCTATAATAGTATTATATTGTTAGAATATAAGTAGCTTAATAATATATATTAAAGATTGGGGCGATAAGTAAAAATGAAAACAATTGGTTTAATTGGAGGAATGAGTTGGGAAAGCACAGTCACATATTATCAAGTTTTAAATAATGTTATTAGAGAGAAACTTGGGGGATTACATTCTGCTAAATGCTTATTATACAGTCTTGATTTTCATGAAATAGAGAAATGTCAATCAACTGGAGAGTGGGAAGCAAGTGCACAGATTTTATCAGAAGCAGCTCTTACTTTAGAAAAAGCAGGTGCGGACTTTATAGTTATATGTACTAATACTATGCATAAAGTGGCTGACAAAGTTCAGGAAGCTATCAGCATTCCTATATTACATATTGCAGAAGTAACAGCACAAGTATTAAAGGCAGAAAATATTACAAAAATCGCTTTATTAGGGACAAAGTATACTATGGAGCAAGATTTTTATAAATCCAAGTTGATTGAAGATGGGATTAGAGTATTGATTCCAGATAAAGAAGATATAGAAACTGTAAATGAAATTATTTACAATGAATTATGTGTAGGTATTATATCCAAACATTCCAAAGAGGTTTATTTAAATATTATAGATAAGTTAACTAATAAAGGAGCACAAGGAGTAATATTGGGATGCACAGAAATAGGCTTGTTAGTTCAACAAAGAGATACCAAAACACCATTATTTGATACAACATTAATTCATGCAGAAAAGGCAGCGTTATGTTCGATAGAGTAGATGTATATAACTTACAACTGTTACTGTGAACTGTACTATAAATAAGGTTTTTTAAAAATGTTATCAAAAATGTCAAGAATGCTAAAAACATTATTGAATTGTTTCCAGTAATGTGACACGTGGAGGCGGTAATTTTGATGACGAATAGTGGCTCTAATGGCAAGTGAGACAGGTAAGCCACAATATGTAGTGGTTTTAAAGTGAAAAATGAGAAAAAATCGGGAATGAAAAATGCGTTTTTCATTCCCGACTTTTTTTGCCCTGTTTATATATGACATCCGAGATTTTCACTGGTTGCTAATTAATGACTCAATGGAATAAGACAATATAAAACTCTATTGTGCGAATATTTATCTAACTTGTTGGGGCACTTCATTTCTTGAGAATAACTTTTTTACTCAAAATATGAATTCCAATCCAGCATAGCAATAATAATACCTGTGCCAGAACAACAAGCCATAGTATCTGCATGTATCCACCTATAATGCAAAATATGGTATTAACCAGAGGAAAACCTAGGAATGTAAACATAATAGGAAAATCTTTTTTGTAATCCATAGAACTAATGACCTTACGATCCCAGAACTTGACGAAGGCTAACACTAAAACTCCCACTGAAATTACAGAAAGAGAGATCAACATTACCCATTGCATATTAGAAGCTCTGGAGAAAAATGGTCCCATATAATTAAAAAAGTTGGATATAGGTGAAACTAAACAGGCTAGAGAAAGAATTGCAGCCAAAAACGGATATATGTATCCAATTAGATTACTATAGTTTTTCTTTTTATGCCACCATTCACCTAGTAATATGAATACAGTCCAGTACCCACCTATGTAAATCCATCCTGTAAAATTCATGACAGGTTCACCATATATTAAAGGTTCACCAGGAAGAGGAATAAAGCTCCACCTTCCAATAATTCCTTCCGCTGTATGAAAAATCTGTTTAATGGCCACCGGATCCATGGAAAAGTCAAAAATCATAGCCATTAGTCCAACAATAAATGGTTTACTCCACGACGGTATATTGACCATCTTTAAAACGCGCAACGTTGAGTAAACTATAAGGAACTCGATAATTGGAACAGTTATTGGTATATTGAATATCATTAGGATACTGTGCCCATATGCGTAAAAACCTTCTTTCCCCATAACTCCCATAGTTGCCGCAACATTTTCAAAGGCTGAGGCGTAGAAAAAGACAAAACATATGAATTGCATTAATACAATCTTTGGACGTTCTTCGTTTTCAATTATATAGAAAACCATTAATGCGGCGATGATTAGAACTAAAATATCTTGAATAATCCATACAGGTACTATAGTTATATTTCCCATTGTGTTACCTCCATTTAAAATTATAATTTATTTGAACGTTCAAATATGTTGTATGTTAAATATATTATAAGTACACAGCGATACTTAATCAACAGGCAGTTCAATAACATTACGTTCGATATCTTACAAATCAGATAAGTGTTGTTCGTTCACTGAATTATTTAGGAAGGGTAAATAAGAACAACTCAATCATTTTTTAAGGTTAAGGCAAAAAAATATTTTTGGGATTTAAAATTATAGAAAATCTATGTAGTAAATGTGGAATTATTACTGAGATTATGGCTAATACTTAAAATGAAGAAGATTAAGAATTATATGGATTATATACGAAAACTTAACTTATACATGAATAAGTTAATAGTTGAAGTAGAAACCCTATGGATGGTTGTGAAGATTTCAAAAGATTTTTTAAAGGACTAACAGATAGACCAAAGAAGGGAGGAAGTTTGTCAAAACTAGCAACAGTATAAAACTTGAAAAGCAGATTAGATTACTTCAATGAAAGTAGTATATTCTTTTAGAATTACAAAATAAAACACATTAAACAGGGAATTAAACAAGTTTTATAAAGTTTTATAAGGTTTTGGCAACGGTATTATGGCATACGAAAAAGCAGATCGCCGGGTGAAATATACAAAAATGATTATAAAAAACAGTTTACTGGAACTTATGAAAGAGCGTCCTATCAGCAAAGTTACAGTGACAGATATATGCAAAAAAGCAGATATCAATCGCAATACTTTTTATTCACATTATGCTAATCAGTTTGAACTTCTTTCAAATATTGAAGGTGAGTTATATGAAGAAATCAGACAGGTTGCGGAACGTACTTTGAACCTTGAAACTTATGAAAAACTATCATATGAAATTTGCAAGTATATAAAAGCAAATAGCAATATATGTGGAGTATTATTTTCAGAGAACGGGGATAAAGAATTATTGAAACGTATTATTTATATCAGCCACGAATTAAATATTGAGAAATGGAAGAAGGAAGAAAAATATATTGATCAAAAACTATTTGATAATTGGTACACATTTACCGCATATGGCACTATAGCCGTAATAGAAAAGTGGGTCAATAGTGGGATGAAGGAAAGTCCAAGTAAAATTGCTGCTTTTATTAATAAAGCGACAGAAGCAGTATCGAAAGATTTTTATTGATACTCTCTAGAACTATCTGTATCAATAGCTACCCCAAGTTTAGATGATATATATGTTGCAATTCACAATGCACATTTTACAATTCACAATTACAGCTAAAATTCTTGTAATATTTCTAGAATTATGATGAAGGATTATTTTTGCAATATATATATTATATTATTTAACTTGTTAATTAATTATGATAACCGATAAATTGTACAGTAACGAAAGGACAAAAGGGCGTTTGCTTGGAGCTATAAGCTTTATACATATTTATCCAATAAATTTCCGTTTATTCCAATATTTTGACGTTTTATTCCATTTCTATTTACATTGCTATAAGAATGTGCATATTATAGGTTATAGAAACAAAATATGTAAATTAATTTGATAAGGCTGAAAGATGTAAAAAGGCAGAATAGTAATTAATATAGAAAGTCAATTTGATTTTTCTAATCTATTATTATCTATATTAATTTTCTAAGTAATATGCCTATATACTATGGGGTTCATAAAGAAATTTATAGAATTTTAATCATTGTTATTATGTTTGTTTTATTATGCATAATAATCATGAAATCATTATTAAAAATAAAGGGATGAGCGAAAATGTCTCTAACTGAAAAGATAGCAACTAAAATCGGTAATAATGCAAAATTATTTTTGAATGTTAATGAAGAACAAGAACAGATAATCGTATATGGAGCAATAAATTTGTTTCAAATGCTATTTGCTATCTTATGGGTTATAATTGCTGGGTTACTTTTTGGAGTGTTTTATGAAGCTTTAATATTTTCTATTACTGCCAGCATTCTTAGAAAATATTCAGGCGGTGTACATGCATCCTCACCAAGTCGCTGTGTCATAATAGGAACATTTTCAGCAGCATTAGCTGGAATTTTAATCAATAATATATTTTACAGCATAAATAGTATTAATGTAGCAGTAATAAGCGGTGCTATTATAATATTTGCATTTATAACAGTTTTTAGAAATGCACCTGTAGATAGTATTAAGAAGCCTATTAAAGATATTGAAACTAGAAGACAATTTAAGAGGAAATCTATTTTTGTTATATTTATTTTTTCATTTATAATAATAATTTTATTCATGCTCAACGAAAAATTTTCAGAATTGTATTACATAAAATTAATAGAAAGTATTAGTGTTGGAGTCTTATGGCAGACTATTACTCTTACTAAAAATGGAATAAACTTTTTAAACAAAGTTGACTTTTGCTTAAAATACATAATTGAGGGAATGGGAACAACCTTGACACCAAAGGCAAAGTAACTTTAAAGATAGGATAAATAAAACAATCATTTTATAGCAGAAATATGATTGTTAAAATATACATGAAAATAAGCATGTGGAAGATGACAATGCAAAAAGGAGAAAATGTAAAAACAATTTGAAATAGTGATTAATATAGAAAATACTTTAACGTTTAAATATAGAAAATATTAAATGAAAGTGAGGAATGTAATGTTTAGATTTACTTGCGTAGATTTCTTTCTTAGACTTATTCCAGAATCATTTATTTTAATATGGGGGATACACATATTTTCTAAAAAAACTATTGATATGTTTAAATACATACTTTCAAGTTTAATGTTAGCTGTATCGTATTTTATTATTAGATGTTTGCCTATATATTTTGGAGTGCATACAGACATTTGTATAATGCTAACTATAATTATTGTCATGTTTATTATTGATATACCATTAATAAAAAATGTGATAGGAACTTTGTTATTATATTTTATGCTTTCTTTAAGTGAGACTATGAACATGTTATTACTAAGTGGCCTAAATATAGACACAGATATTTCTGTTTTACAGCCAATAACAAGATTCATATATGGGATTCCAAGCTTAATTATATTTATAATATCAATCATAACTCTGAAATTTGTACTAAAAAATAAGAAAGTCATTCCAAATTATCTTTAATATAAATATAGAATGAAGAGGAGATGAAATTA
This sequence comes from Clostridium sp. YIM B02569, assembly GCF_022320765.1. Taxonomy (NCBI): domain Bacteria; kingdom Bacillati; phylum Bacillota; class Clostridia; order Eubacteriales; family Clostridiaceae; genus Clostridium; species Clostridium sp. YIM B02569. The sequence continues at coordinate 237,186 of NZ_JAKJJX010000005.1, forward strand.
ATGAATAATATTTTTAGAACTTTGTTAATTAAATTTACATCAAATATTTGTGAAAGAATGGCACTAAGAGTTTCAGCATCAGCATGCAGCTGGGGAGCCTATCAACCTGAAGAACCAAAATGTTTAAGAGATATTAAGAATCATTAATATCAATGCTAAAAGTAAAAATTGTCATAAATTCAAGTGACAATTTTTACTTTTAATAATTATTTATTGAAAGGAATATGCATATGGATAATTATACAAATAAACACAATAATAAATTAGAAGAAATGATGTGTTTTATTAAAGTCGCAATTATAGTATTTGTTAGCATAATAATACATATGAATTTGCCAGAGTATTGGTCAAGTTTATATATACATGAAAATATTCAATGTAACATTTATACAACAGTTTTTTCTTCGCTCTTTATTGGAATAAATTTCATTTTGTGTTTAATAATTACTGGTGTAGTCTTACAAAAAGGAATTTTATTAAAAAACTCATGGTTAATAGATAATATTATTTTTATATTTATTATATCTATACCTATATATTTATCCAAAGCATATCAAAGTGAATGCAAATATTTATTTCTGTTATTAATAATATATTCAATTATTCAATATGGTTCTAAATGTGGGATAGTAACAGCACTTTTTTCTTGTGGTATTATTCTTGGAGCAGATTTATTATATGCTTCTTTAGAGAATGGAGTTAATATATATTTTCAAAAAGATTTCATAATGTGCGGTGTATTTATTCTTGTTGCGTGGATCTTGGGATATTATGTTAATATTGAAGCTGAAAATAATAAAAAGAAAGATGAAACTCTTAATACATTAAGCAATGAAAAAAAAGAGATGGAATCTCTATTATTAAATAATAAAATTTGTTATGATATGTTATTTGAAAATTCATTAAACTCAATTATTGTACATACAAATGGAGAAGTTATATATGCTAATGCAAGTGCAACTAAATTATTAGGTTTAAATGGAGAGAACTTTTATAATCATTATTTATCGGAAGTTAACAAAGATATTAAAAAAAAATACTCAAGAATTAGCCATAATAAGCTTGTAAAGATTACAAGTGAGGAGAGCATATTAAATTGTGATGGTGAATTCATTCCGGTGATTAATACATCATCTTTTTTTACTTATAAAGGAAAACCATCAGTTTTGACATTTTTAAGAGATATAACATCTGAAAAGAAAGTTGAATCGCTACAAGAAGATATAGAAAAAAATTTAAAGTTACTTAATGAATCAAGGGAATTTAACAATCTTATAATGAACTTTTTTACTAATATGTCTCACGAGCTTAAGACGCCTGTTAATGTAATTTATTCAGCAGTTCAAACTGTAAATATTTATTTTGGCAATTATAATTTGGAAAACATAGAAAAATGTAAATTATACTTTAGAACAATGAAACAAAATTGTTTAAGACTGATTAGAATAATAAATAATTTTTTAGATGTAACTAAGTTAAATTCTGATTCTGGATTTATTAGAATAAAAAAGAGAAATGGTAATATTGTAAATATTATTGAAGAGATCACTCAATCTGTGGCATCTTATGTCAATGATAAAGATATAACACTTATATTTGATACAAACGTTGAGGAAAAGATCATGGGATTTGATCATGATATGATGGAACGTATAATGCTTAATTTAATATCGAATGCTCTTAAATATAGCCATTCTAAAGGAAATATATATGTTGATTTTATAGATAAACAAACAAGTGTTATCGTTAAAGTAAGGGATGAAGGGGATGGCATTCCAAAGGACAAACTTAATTTTATATTTGAACGTTTTGGTAAAGTAGATAACACTCTTTCAAGAAAATGTGAGGGAACTGGAATAGGATTATATCTTGTTAAATCTTTTGTTGAAATGCATGGTGGAAAAATAAGTGTTTCAAGTGTTGAAGGACAAGGTAGTGAATTTATAATAGAATTACCAGTGGAATTGATTAAAAATGAAGAAGAGGAAGATAAAATTCTATTTAAAACTAATATAGAAAAAATACAAATAGAATTTTCAGATATATACTCGCTACAAAGTTAAAAATATAGATAGTACTTTAAACTGGATATGAGCTGTGGGGATAAAGGTAAATTGTAATTTGTATGGGAGATAAATGTAAGTGCGCATGAGAAGGAATATAAATTTATGAATAAAAGTTATGTTATTTTATCAGATAATAAAACTGCAATTATTAGAAAGAAAATAGAAGAAGAGCTATACAAAACTTTTAAGTCTGGATGGTCTACTTATTGGTTTCCATTAAAAGATATTAAAGATAATATTCCTGTGATTGCATTTAATTCTGATTATTGGGATGATGATTATAAAATGCAGTCATTATTAAATTTAATGAAATGTCATAATATAAAAAAGGTTTATACACTTCAAGAAAATTCTAATGTTTATGTTTATGATGATTATTTAAGTGAGGTCGGTTTACTTGAGCAAGATGAAGATATGTTGAGTTATAATTTCCCTTATTATTCTGAACAATATACATGGGATGGTAGTCATGATTGGCTTATCTATACATCACATGAAGCAACTGTAACTTTTGCAGGAGAATGGCTTGTAAAAGCGATAAAAGATGAGTTTCAGATTGATGAGATAGATATTATTAGTAAAAATAAATGTTGCTCAAATTGCGGGGAAGTAACCGGGCATTTTAAATATATGAGAAATATTGTGTATGAATGTCCTAGTTGCAAAACTCTTTTCTATTTCAAGTGAGATATAGATAGTAATTAGTTAGATAAATTCAAATTTATAGAGATGCATATAAAGAGTTTTCAGGAAGAAAGTTTACGTATTTTATAAATTAAGAATAGTATCGAATGAATGAAGAACGGATGAGTATAAATATGAATTAGAAATGTGCGAGCATTATTATATAGATGAGGATGAAGGTCAGGAAGTTAGAAGTTTATGTTTTAAAACTGGTAATGGATATAACGCTTCAAATGGGGTTATAACTAATGTAAGAAATACTATATCAAAATATAATTTAGAATAGGGAATGTTAATTGTTAAAAATAATTGACAAATAAATACGCTGTAACTATAATGGTTACAAGGAGGGAATATTTATGATGCAGATTAGCAGTAGATTTACTGTAGCAATTCATATTCTTGCTGCCTTAGAAATTAGCAATGATGTTTGTACATCTGAAGTGATTGCAGGTAGCATACAGAATAACCCAGTTGTTGTAAGGCGGATTATTGGTATGCTAAAAAAGGCTGAACTGGTTGATGTCAATAGTGGAGGTGGCGGTGCCTATCTTCTAAAGCCAGTTGAAGATATTACTCTTTTTGATGTATATAAAGCAGTTGATGTAGTTGAAGACGAAAAGCTCTTTCAGATACATGAAAATACTAATCAGGAATGTATTATAGGTGCAAATATTCAAGATGTATTAATGTTAATGTTACCCAAAGCTCAATCGGCGATGGAAGAGGTATTAAAAAGTTATACAATGGCAGATATTGTTGCAGGTATATTAGAAAAAAAGTTGAATTGAAAGATTCAATTTTTTTTAGAACCATTGTAACTGGAATTGTTACAGTTACAATGGCGGTTGTGTTAATGCAAGATATTCAAGCATAAATAAATGAAATTCATGTGTATGCAAGCAAGTAGAAATTTATCGGATTGCTATATCTAAAATTATCTAGATAGTAAATCAGCATAGTGCAATAAAAGAAAAAATAAATGTAAGAGGAAGGAAAACTAACATGAAAACATTATTTGATAAAACAGTTATTAATAGTATGGAAATTAAAAATCGCTTTATTCGTTCAGCGACACAGGAACTTATGGCTCATGAGGATGGTCACTTAAATGATAGGCTGTATGAACTGTATGAAAATCTTGCTAAGGGAGGTGTTGGTTTAATTATTACAAGTGGTGCTTATATTACAGCAGATTCTAAATCCATGCCTGGACAAATTGGTTTCTACAACGATAATTTTATAGAGGAATACCAAAAACTTACAGATACAATTCATGGCCATGAAAGTAAAGTATTGCTTCAGGTCAGCTATGGTACTAAAAATGGTCAAAATCTAAAACCAGATGATGTTTCTTTGGAAGATATAGAAGCAATCATTTCTGCATTTGGAGATACAGCAGCTAGAGCTGAGAAAGCTGGTTTCGACGGAGTAGAGATTCACGCTGCACATGGATTCTTTCTGAGCCAATTTTTGAGTAGTAGAACAAATATGAGAACTGATCAATATGGAGGAACTCTTGAAAATAATGCAAGGATAATTATTGAAATATATAATGCCATAAGAAGTAGAACAAGTAAAGATTTCGTTGTGTTTTTAAAAGTTAATAGTTTCGATGAAATTGATAGCGAAAAAGCTTTTGAGAGTTGCCAATATATCTGTAGTCAACTTTCTGATTCTGGAATCGATGGGATAGAAATAAGTGGTGAGGGTGAAGCTTCAGATTATAAAGAATCTATATACAGGGATTATGCAGCTAAAATTTCTGCATTAAATAATAATATCCCGATAATTTTGGTGTGCAAAAACAGAACACCTGACACTATAGTCCAGATACTAAATACAACAGGGGTAGAATATTTTGCTTTATCAAGACCATTAATTTGCCAACCGGATTTAGTAAATCTTTGGATGAAGGATTTAAATGAAGTACCAAAATGTATATCATGTTCAAAATGTATGCAACCAAATGGAACATCATGCATTTTTAACAAAGATTGATTTATCATAAACATTTGTTAAAGATAAATAAATGTTTATGATTCAATTGTTACAATATCTGTATTTGTAAATACATTAGAGTAAATAATTAAGTAAAACTAAAATTTAAGGAGCGATGAAAAATGGATTTTTTAGAATTAGCAAAAAAAAGATACTCAGCTCGTAAGTATGACGGGAAAAAAGTTGAAGATGATAAGTTGGAAAAAATATTGGAAGCTGCAAGAGTTGCACCTTCTGGAAGTAACAAACAACCTGTTAAATTACTTGTATTAAAAGATGAAGAGGAATTAGAAAAAGTTTCAAAGGCGGCACGAATCTACGGGGCACCACTTATTATAGTCGCATGCGGTGACCACAATATTGCAGGAGTTATATCTTTTAACAACAAAAGTGTAGTTGATATTGACACAAGCATTGCAACTGATCATATGATGATGGAAGCAACCTCTCTTGGATTAGACAGTGTTTGGATTTGTAGTTTCGACCCAGAAGTTATCAGACGTGAATTTAATTTGCCTGATCATATTGAACCAATTAATGTTCTGGCAATAGGTTATGCAGTTGGAGAGCCAGCTTCTGCAAATCGTCATGATAAAACCCGCAAATCTTTAGCTGATCTTATATTATAATTTAAATAACTATAACAAAAACTTCGATAATATTGAGAAGGTTCCAATTGAAAATACATTATCCAAGGAATTCTAGACTTAGATGAACTTTCAGACAAGCTTCTAGATGATCTGCATTTGTAGGAGTAGGATATGAAGTGCCCCCTAAATGTTAGACATATGATACACTCATATTTAATATTTGGAGGGCACTTCATAATGTTTATTGCTTTTTTCTTAAGCTACGTTATGAGAATCATCATTAGAACTATCAGTATCAATAGCTACTCCAAGTTTAGCTGATATTATAGTATTTAACCTATTAATTGATGAGGATAAGTTATCAATTTGTCTTTCTAAGCGTATTAGCAAATATGCTGCTACAGCTATAGCAAAGCCATTGTTAACCATAAGATTAATTAAATCAGTTACCTGCATATATATCCACCTCCTTTTAATGGATATATGAATGTACATAAACAATTTTAAAATAGTTAATGAAATTATTATATATACGTTGCAAAAATAATTCTTCATCATAATTCTAAAAATATTACAAGAATTTTAGCCGCAATTGTGAATTGTGAAATGTGCATTGTGAATTGCAATATATATAAATAATTAGATATAAAATAAATTATTGAGTTTCACGCAGCTGATGGATACAACAAATAGTGAGAAGAAATGAGCATTATAGATAACTCAACTATAATCTATACTTATGCGTATGCATCACCGAAATCATAAATATTTTGTTCCGAAAAGCTATGAACCTTTAACAGCTCATTTTCAAATGTTTTCTACACAAATATATTTATAATTTCTAGTAAAGATATGAACTCAAGTTTTAACAAATTTGTAAATGCATATTATATAATAGGTAAATATTATTAAAAGGAATACTTAGAGCAATAAGAGCTTTTGGTATTCTTTTTTTATTTTTATGAATGTACTAAGCTACTAAGCAATAGGGCGCAAGAATTTTCATAAGGCTTTGTAAAATTTAGAGAGATATTTAAAACAAGCTCAAAACATTTAGTCAATATTCTTATATTCTATTTTCAATAAACGTAGGTTACGTATTGTGATTACATTACATTTGATGGGGGAGGGCTTGGGATAATGAAAACAGTTTTGAAATTTGATTAACATGTATATTATTAAAACAGTAAATTGTAATTGAGGAAAATATAGTCAAAATAATAAAAAATTGTAGTATAATAATAGTACATAGCACGATTAAATCATAAACTTAACTATTATAGAGAATTAACTTTGCAAATAATAGGTTTTGAAGTAGATCAACTTAAAGAAGGAAATATTGCAACTGAAAATAAACTTAGAGTGTTTAAGTATTGTTTAGATTCATTAATCGTACAGATTCACAAAAGCAACAACTTAAATTTATAAATGAGATTAAAAATTGATTATTATAAGTAAGCTTCCCATTAATTCATATAATGAGATATGTTGTAAGATTATAATTAGGCTAATACTACGAAGCTGAGATTCGGTATAGTAAATAAAAATGTTCTTTGAGCATTGATTTGAAAACATATTGTGAGGATTAATTAAAAGATAAATTATAATTTGTCGGAGGATATGATGTTACTGTAGCAATTATATCTTTTGGTAGCGTCTCTAGTACTATTCTGCGAAAAACATAGGTACTTTTTTTTCTCTAAGATAGGGTAATTATATCCATCAAATCTAGAAAAGGCAACATTGGTAGCTTTAAGTTTTATGTCATATAAGCTTAGAGCAAGTAATTAAGAAAAATCTATGAGGTGATGTTATGAATACAAAGAATTATGTTTTTGATGCAATTGAATATTTAGAAAAACACTTGCTTGAGGGAGTTTCATTAGAACAACTTGCGAAGCAGTTTAATTTTTCTAAATTTCACTATGCGAGATTATTCAAAGCAGTGTTGGGAGAGAATATTGGGGATTATCAAATGAAGCGTAGGCTTACAATTGCAGCGATGAGCTTATTAGAGACAAGAGATAGTATATTGAATATAGCTATAATGTGTGGATATAGTTCTCAGGAAAGTTTTACCCGTATGTTTAAGGCATATTTTGGTATTACACCAAAGGATTATCGTGACAATAAGATTGAATATTTAAATTTATATAAATATTCAATTACACAGGAAGACATCGAGAGGGTGATGTCATATGGAGCAGCAACAGAATATCAAATAATACATAAAAATTCTTTTGAGATAACAGGATTATTGTATCATGGGGATAATAAAAAACATGATGTTGCACGTATTTTTAATCAAACTGCTCAAAAAGTGCAATTGGATAAAATATATAATCAAATTGATGGGGTTTACGGATTGGATTTTTGTAAAAATGAAGAAGTGAGGAGTTATGAGTTCGATTTTATCGCTGGAATTGATAGTCGATATTTTAGTCAGATTGACAGGAAAGATGCTCAATTAGTACATAAATATATACCGGAGAATGATTATGCAGTATATTCCTTAACAAATATAATCGAAAAGATACAGATTCAGATACAGAGAAACTGGTTTAGCTTACTTAATGATGAATTGTATGTCCCGTGCGATAATTACGCATATGAGTTTTATCCCAATGGTTTTGTACCTAATCAAAAAAATATTGAGGCATATCTTTTTATTCCGATAACAGCAAGATAGGTCAAAAAATCTTTTACTCGGATTGTTATAATAAAGAAAAGTAAGAGGAGGTAATAATATGACTGAACTTGAAAATTTTATTTTGGAAGGTAGTATCAAAAAATTACTCTTTAAGTTTTCTATTCCTGCCATAAGTGTATTTTTAGCTAATGTATTATATAACATTATTGATGCAATTTTTATAGGTAATCAGCCTAATGGTAGCTTAGGAATTGCAGCTTTAACTATAGTATTTCCTATTCAGCAAATAATACTGGCGCTTTCTCAAATGATAGGAGTTGGAATTGCTTCTATAACTTCTAGAAGCCTTGGAGCCGGAGATAAACTAAGAGCAGAAAAGGCTGTGGGGACCGCATTAACATCCTCTGTTTTATTAGGAATTTTAATTATGGTTATAGGACTGGTTTTCATAAGACCTATGTTATATATCTTTGGTTCCTTGGAAAATATACTACCATATGCTGTAACATTCTTTAGAATTACTTTATATTGCAGTGCTTTTTTCGTTTTTAGTATTGTTGCTAATAGCATCATACAATCAGAAGGACATGCTAATATTGCTATGATAAGCATGATAATAGGGCCTGTAATTAATATTCCTTTAGATTATATATTAGTTACAAGACTTCAATATGGGATAAAAGGAGCTGCCATTGCTACAGACATTTCCCAAATAATATGTTTCATATTTTTACTAGTATACATCTGTTTTAATAGCAAAATTTTAGGGGTAAAAGTTAAAAATTTAACAATTAATATAAAGTTATTAAAGGAAGCTATTTCCTTAGGATTATCTACGTTTATGACTCAACTGGCTTATGGAATTCTAGCCATAGTATTAAATAATTCATTAAAAATTTATGGAGGATCTGACTTATATGTTTCTGCAATTGGTATATATAATCGTGTATTCGGATTTATTACCATTACTATGTATGGAATCAGACAAGCTCTTCAGCCTATTATAGGATTTAATTATGGTGCTAAAAAATTCGATAGAGTAAAACAAAGCTTAAAGCTTGCAATTCTAGCATCAGTTATAATTTCATTGGCATTTTTAATTATAATTATTGGTTTTACAAACAAAATAGCGGGTGTCTTTACATCTGATAATGAATTAATATCATTGACGGTTCCTATTTTAAGAGTAATGATATTTATGAGTCCTTTAGTAGGTGTTCAAGTAATTGCTTCAAGCTTTTTTCAGTATATTGGCAAACCTAAGCCAGCATTATTTTTATCAATAATGAAACCATTTTTATTTTTAATACCGTTAATGTTAATCATTCCAATATTTCTTAAAATCACTGGTATTTTTGTATCTGTTCCATTAGCTGATTTTCTTACTGCAATGATATCTTTAATTTTTATATATCGTGAGATAAAAAAGATGAATAAATTAAACTTAATTGAAGGAGAAAATAAAAATTCACATTCCAAGCTTTGTTGATATTGTGGTATTAAGTTTATTGTTGAAGCCCATAATCCATTAATTTATTTTTTATTGAGTACCGCCTTCATTTACAATGTGATTATGGTAATAATCTATAGCAATATCAACTATGGTGCTGACACATATGCTAATGTCTGGATGAATGCTCTTTAATTCATTTACAGCTTTAGCAATTAGAAATTCTACTTTTCAGGATGACTTAAAATGTTCTTTGTTAGAGAATGGGATATTAGGTAAATGTCAGGGATGTAGTCTTAGATATATTTGTGATGGAATTGATGAAGTGGTTGATAGCTATGTGGAGGAAACTACTGAAGTTATAAATAATTTTAGTTTTGAATAAAGTGTATATTTAATCTCTAAAACTATGGGGATATAATATAAATCACATTGTAATAATAACAGCTCCAAGGATAAAAAAATTAACCTTGGAGCTGTTAGACGTTTAGCTTTAATAATAAAATGAAATATTATTGTGAATTTTCCTTAGAATATTTTTCTTTCTTACAATAGCAGTAGAATAGCACATATTTTTTATATGGGCATAATCCAGAACTGTATAATTTTTAAAGAATACAAAATCTATAAGTTCTTTCTCATCTTTAGTTAGATTTTTTAGAGCTAGTCTTAATTCTTCATAATCACACATCTCACATAATGAAGTTTCAGGAGAGATTTCTTGTGATGGGATGTCCTTTTCAAAATTATCATGTAAACTTAGAGCATTATTACCTTCAGTAGAGCTTCTAGTTTTAATTCTCTTAATCAAATCATTTATATTATTTTTAATGGCATTGGTAGCATAAGCAACGAATCTATGCTTGTCTAAGTTATACATAGAGATAGATTTAAAGAGTGATTGATAACATTCCTGAATAATATCATATGAGTTATACCCATCAATGAAAGTTCTCTTTGAGATATTATAAATTAATGGTCTAAATTCTTCAGCTAATTTTTCTTTTGCTCCTTCATCATTATCTTTGCACCTAGTAACTAAAGTTTCGATATAATTAAAATCCATATAAACTTCCTTCATACATAAGATCTATAAAATTAATGAATTATTTTACATATATTGTGTTTGATGTTAAATTAATCTCTATATATAGTATATATGGTTAAAATCTATATAACGTATATATGAAAGCAATTTGGAGAAGAAAAATTATTATAAAGGAAGCTGGATTAAGTGATAATGGCAATAGCTATGGTTGTGATGAGTGATATAAAATAGCAGATCAAGCTAATGAAATATCAAAAATGAAAGATATAAAATTTCATGTGGAAATCCATATTAACATAGGGGGAGAGATTACCTAGAAGTGATAGGATTTTGGGAATTAGAAGTGGATAACTAATATGTTGATAAAGTATGTGATGAATTATCAAGGGTTTTAAATTTACCTAACAGGAGGGAAAACAAGAAATATTATTATTCTTAGTAAAGATGTAATGATAGCAATATTTGCGAAGTTAAGAGTACAGCAGAAAAATCTTTACATAGGCTAAATATAAAGAAGCACTCTGATTAAAATATTTATTCTAATCTGGTTTAGTAGCTAATATAACTAATAGTGTTAATAATTCATCAAGGTGTTAGAATGACTTTAAAATCACTATATACCTTTTTTTAAGCATACTTTAATTATGTTACATCTGGAAATCGTGCTTATGCAAGAGCAATTTCAGAAGCAATGGCAGTTATTAGAGATACTTTAACCAAGAAGACTTTGAATCCAATACAAATATATTTGCACAAGCAATTTTCTTTTAAACTTGCTAAAGATATGCTTCAGAAAGCAGTTTCACTTGCTATGTCACAATACCAAGACCCTTTTAATGAAATCCAATATTTTAAGATTACAGTAACCATAGATAAAAGCTTTATTGTTACTAATCATAAGGGAATAAATATACCAATAGAAGGCGGATGGGATAATAAAAATAATAAGCTTATTATTATTACATTTAGTCAACCAAGTAACATGATAGAGGAAGTTAGAGTAATCAAAGGATTGATTAAAGAATTTACGATAGTAGGTACTTTACCAGCAAATATTAAAACATTAGCTTATTGGGATCTAAGTAAGGGAAAGATAACTGAGATAGACTATCAACCTTTGCAACCAGTTGACAAACAGAGTTTGATTAATGCGGCTAATAGGATTTGATATAATAATTAATTTACTATAAAGCTTAATATTTATTTCAAATAAAAATGCATCTTTTGCACTCTAATTTCAAGAATAATAATAAGAAAGAAAATATAAGTATTTATTTAGTAAATCGTTTTTTTACTGGAGTAAGTTTGAATAAATCGATATTAATGGTAATATATGATACAAATATAGGGAATATAATCAAATATTGTAGTATAATAAGGATGGATTATCTGCTTGAAAAAGATATTCTATCCTTATTATGGTTTATGAAGAAAATGCAGAAGGAACGATTATAAGACGTACAATTATGTTTATAATGGGAAGTTATGGTGAAAGCACAATGTTAAGTAAGTCGGATTTTGATAAACTAGATGAAAGATTAAAAAATATAACATCACAATCAGTTGAGCAAATTGAAGTGAATTCTGATTTGCCTCCTACTCTTGAACAATTAGAAGATAATAATAAAACATATTCTATTATGGCAGCAATTCTTTTTATAGATATAAGAAAATCTACGTATTTAACAGAGAATAGCCAAGCTAAGAGTATGGTCAAAATTTATCGCTCTTTTATGAGGATGGCAGTGGATTGTGTTAGAAAGAATAGTGGTGTAACTAGACAATTTCTTGGGGATAGGATTATGGGCGTATTTATAGATTCTTTAGGAGATGATGGAGTTGTAATCGACAAAGCAGTAGATAAAGCTATTAATGCCGCAAGAAGTTTATTAACAGTTACTAATTTTAGTTTAAATAAGCACTTAAAAAATAATGTGAATGGAAAAATTATTGAATGTGGTATAGGCATAGATTATGGCAAAGTTCTAGTAACTCAGGTGGGCATGTATGGTGTTGAAAGTGACGAGAACAAAGAAAATGAAGTGGATTGCGTATGGGTAGGTAATACTACTAATTATGCAAGTAAATATTCAGATGTTGCTTCTGGTGGAGAAATATTTATTTCAAGTAATGTATATAAAGCATTATCAGAAGATTATAAAAGTGTATGGACTGAATCAGCCAAATATAAAGGGAAAAAGTTATATCAAGGATATGTTACAACAGATTACTATTTGGATTTTTGGGAAGAGTTAGGAAGTCCGATTAAAATAGAGGAAGATAATACTGTAAATTTAGATACTTCAGAGCAATTAGCAGATGGGATAAAAGAAATAGAAAAATTACAAAATAAATTAATTCAAAAAGAAAAAGAATTAGCAGTATTAGAAGATAGATTAAAAAGAGAAAATCAAGATTTAAGAAATAATTGTGAAATTGCTAAAAAAGAGAAAAGTATTGCAGATTCAAATAAAAGAGATGCTATAGACTTATTAAGGCAAGAAAGAATTAAATTCTATGATTATCTATATTCAATAATTGAAATAACTTTTCTAAAACCAGATTATATATCAAGAGTAGGTAAAGAACTATGGGGCATGATTATAAATGAGTATTTTGCTATTGGAAAAAAATTAGAATATTCAAATGATGAAATAACTAGAAGAGCAGATTGTTGCTTGATTAATATATATAGTGTATTGGGTATGTATGAAAAGGCATATAGTATTATGCTAATAATGGCACGGACAAATATGTACTGGGTAAATATGGAGGATGAAACATTACAATGGGCAAAAACACAATATCGGTTGGGTGAAGTAGAGAACGAAATAAATAAGCATTTAGTAAATTATACTATTGCTTATGAAAGAAGAAAGGATTTTGAAGGATATATTGATAAGATAAAAAAAATTAGGGGATTTTAGATTAATGAAGATTTTATTGTTCGCACGAGAAAGGAATTTTGGAAATTCGAATTAGAAGATGCTATTAATAAGGAAAATTTAATTAGTAATAGTGAAATATAAATTAAAATGAAAAAATGTTATATGATAGCAAAAATATATGAGAAACTTTAAATGTGGGAGGAATGTTATGGGGCTCTTAATATACAAACGAAATATTTTCCATGGAGATATGCTTTTACTATAAAAAAATATACAAAATCTAAAATTTGGACAAGAATAAAAACGATAATAGAAATAAGATTGCAAACTGTCTTGTTGCAAAATATTAGATAGGAATTAATACAAGATTTAGACTTTAAAAAAGGAGGAATTATTAAAATGGATCAACAAAATAATTTATATAAAATAAAAAAGGAAGAGGCTTTAGATATTTTGGACAGAACAATAAGATTTGTTAATAGCTGCGATAGTAAGGCTTCGGTTGTGATTGGAGTTTCTGGTGTTTTATTGACAATACTTTCTTCTAATGAAAGGGTTACAGAAATTAAAAGTATAATCAAATTAGCAATGGGCTCAGGTATATGGTATGGAGTGTTATACCTAGGAATTCTAGTTTGTGCTGTTATGGTATGTGTTTTTGGTATAGTTAAGCTATTGGAGGTATTATTTCCCAAAACAAATTGTGATGATCTTAATCAAGAAGGAATAGAATTAAATTCACATATATTTTTTGGTGGTATTTGTAAAAATCCAACATATAACCAATACAAAGAAAAAGTAATGAATTACAATGAGGATGAGTATTTAAATGATATTATTTCACAGATATATTTAAATTCAATTATTTGCGAGAGAAAGTTTAAAAATTTCAAGGTCGGAGTTGTTGCTACTTTTTTAGGCCTTTTAAGTTTTTTGGTGGTACTTATTATTGGAAAGCTATTGTATTAGAGGGTCGGTGATGTTTATGGCAAATTATGATTATAAAGCAGGAAAAAAACGAATAAAAGATATATTAGATAATAAATTAGAAGTTATAGAAAAAAACAAAGTGCCATTAGATGATGAGTTTACATTTAATAATGGGTATTATAGCTGGGTAACGGGTCTGTTTGTAGATATTAGAGATTCCTCATCTCTTTTTTCAGATGAAGATAAAGAGAAGGTTTCAAAAATAATTAGGAGTTTTACTTCAGAAATCATTGAAATTTTACGTGATAATGATAATCTAAGAGAAATTGGTATTCGTGGTGATTGTGTATATGCAATATATACTACACCTGATAAAGTTGATGAATATGAGATTGCAGAGATGTCATTTTATATTAATACTTACATGAAAATGTTAAATAAGTTATTAATAGATAAGAAATTTCCAACTGTTTCAGTGGGGATTGGTGTGGCAACGGCACAAGAACTTGTAGTGAAAGCTGGGAGAAAAGATGTTGGAATTAATAGCAAAGTTTGGATTGGAGATGCAGTTACAAAGGCTTCAAATCTTTCATCATTAGGTAACAAAAATGGTTTAAAATCAATAGTTTTTTCAAGTTCTAGTTACAATAACTTTATTGATAAATTACTTGAAATGGATGGCGATGAAGCAAAGGGGTGGTTTACAAAGCATACAAATGCAGAATATGGCATTTATTATGATGCAGATATTATTAAGAGTGATTTTAATGACTGGATTAATAATGGTATGAAAGAATAAGTTATATTCTATATTGAAATTATATATATATTTTATTTGATTGTTGATTACAAAATAAAGTGTTTGATTATATATATTTAAAAAGATTGATATTCTAAAGGAGAAATATAATGAGTTTAAGCAATTTAATTAATGGTATAAACCCATATGTAGGAGTAATTGGATCTGTAATTACAATAGTTTTACTTATTGGCTCAATATGTAAATTTGTATTTAACCATGTTAAGATTAAAAAAGAGTTCGATAAAATTAACAATAAATATAGTAATCTGATTAAAAAAATTGATTTCTATGGTAAAGAATTTTATTGTTCTTTTAGTAAAAAATCTGAGATTGATAAAAAAGTTGAGACTATAATAGAAGAACTAAATGTACAGGGAGGTTCAATCTATATAAAATATCCATATGACAAAAGTTGGCATATTTTTTTATCACAAATAACAAAGGGTAAATCGGATAGTGACTTGAGTAAGATTCCATTTAGATTATCAAGTACATCAGCAGGACAATGCTTTTTAAATAAAGCACCACAGATCACAAATGATGCAAGTCATAGTAGAAAGTTTAATAATGCAGCAGACAAAAAGATTGGATTTCATACAAAACGATTGCTTGAGTATCCAATAATTCATAATAATGAAGTTATAGCAGTGTTACAACTTATAAATAAGGAAAATGATTTTACAAATGATGATTTAAATTATGTAAAAGTAACTTATGAAGATGAATTAAAGCAAATGATACGAGACTTTATCAATGTACCAAATTATATTGATACATTGGATATTCATAGAGATATATTAAACACAAACAGAATAATTGTGGCTATGGATATTTCGAGCTCTCAAAACATATTTAAATGTTCTGAAAGTGACATTACAGCTATTATGATTATTAAGGAATACTATAATCTTGTATCTAGAATAACTCGTGAGCATGGTGGATATATAGATAACTACTTAGGTGATGGAATTCTTATTTCTTTTAATTATTCGAATGATAATATTCAAGAAATAAAAGAGTTAATGAAATCTATAATAGCTATAAAAACTGAATTTGATAAACTTAAGGAAACATGGGTGAAATCATTTAATGAAAAAGATATCGAAGATGTATTTATTAGATTAGGAGTTACAATTGGAGAGGTAAAAGTAGTATCAATAGATAGTGGGTATCAAAATAAGATGACGATTATGGGGAAAAATGTTAATTTAGCTTTTAATATGTGTAATGAATTACTAAGAACTAAAAGTATAATTGCAATTGATCATGCAAGTTATAATAAAATATCTTCTGTAATATCTGTTGAATCAATTGAATTGAAAGATATGAAAAAAACTGAAAAGCTTACAAATGAAATATTTGAAATAATTAATGTATTTGTAAATTAAATGCTAATTTTAACTAGTAGTAAGCAGTTTTAGGAATAGAAAATATTATTTTCATTAACAAGAAAACGTCTAATTATTCATATAACCGAGACCAAAACATCTATAGAAATATAGGTGTTTTGGTTTTTTGCTTGCAAAAAATATAATAATAACAGATAAATATAAGCTTTAAATAACTAAATTTTAATAAAAAACTATGATGTAGAAATGGTGTGAAATAATAAAAACATCAAGGTGTTATAAATCCAAACGGTGATGTTTTCTTACTGAATGATCAATAGGAGAATTAAACGTCTTACTTAAGCCCGGCAGCCAATTGATCAAATCAAAGTATTTGTGGAATCCCGACTAGAAAAAGTAAATTGGGAAGTTGACTGATGCTCTAAAAACGCCAGCTATTCAAAAGGTAATTGATAATTCTGGAGATGATTGGGGAATGCCTTCAGTAGATCATTTATCACTAATTTATAAAAACTTATTGAGACAACAAAACCATGAATTCAGCTAATTTGTATGAAGGTAATAAACATTTAATTTTAATGTTTATTACCTTTATTAGATGTTATCTAAATTATTACCTCCTAGCACATTAAGATATAAATATTAATAACTTTGGTATATAATTATAAAGGAATTTAGACATATGAGAAAACAATTAACTATGTTGTAAAATATAGATAAACAAATTAAGAATTCAACTTACTAGATGAACAGATTTACAAAGTTACTAAAACTTTAAGTTTATATCTTTACTAGAAATCATAAATATATTTTCATAGCTTTTCGGAGCAAAATATTTATGATTTCGGTGAGCTATATGCATGAGCTCAGATATTAGTCAGATACCTATAATAGTTTTGTTTTCGATTGTAACTTAAGAGAATAGGAGCAATATTTAATGAATATAAGCGATTTAATTATATATAATAAAACAATGCCAAAAAGAGAAGCAGCTTATGTTGATTACCCAAGTAATTTATCAGAGGAATTATGTGAGTATTTATCTCAAAATGGGATTGATAAGCTGTATAGTCATCAAGTAGAAATGTTTGAAAAAGCAATGGATAGGAATAACATTGTAATAACAACATCTACAGCAAGTGGAAAAACTCTTAGCTTTTTACTGCCAGTTATTCAAGAAATTTTATCAAATCCTTTGGCAAGAGCAATTTTTATATATCCTACAAAGGCTCTTGCAAGTGATCAGTATCGTGCGATTTTGCCTTACTTAGAATATTTCGGGTCTAACAGGATTTCAGCAGGAGTTTATGATGGGGATACTCCTGTAAATGAACGAAGCAGAATTAGAAAAAATGCTAATATTATTTTAACTAATCCTGAAATGATAAATGCTGCGTTTTTACCGAATCACAGTAAGTTTGGTTTTGATTTTATCTTTTCTAATTTAAAATATATCGTAATTGATGAACTTCATACTTATAGAGGTGCTTTTGGTTCACATCTTGCAAATGTATTTAGAAGGCTTGGCAGAGTGTGCAGATATTATAATTCCTCACCTCAATATTTATGTAGTTCAGCAACTATAGCAAATCCAGTTGAACTTGCAGAAGAAATCTGTGGACATAAATTTCTTGAGGTTTGCATAGATGGCTCACCAGCTCCAAAGAAAAATTATAAGCTTGTGCAACCGCCAAAGATTATGGGACATGATAAAAAATATTATGGGCAGGTGCAATCAACTTCAGTAGCTGCTGATTTAATACCTGACTTAGTGGAAAATGATAATAGCTTTATTGCTTTTGCCAAATCAAGAAGAAATGTTGAGGTTGTATTAAAAGAAGCAAGAGATAAACTAGAGACGGAAAACTTTTTTGGAGCTTCTTTAAAAGATAAGATATCTGGATACAGGGGAGGATATACTCCACTTGAGCGTAAAGAAATTGAAAATAAAATGATTACTGGAGTTCTGCGAGGTTTAGTATCAACAAATGCTTTAGAGCTTGGAATAGATATTGGTAAAATTGATACAACAGTAATTGTAGGATACCCAGGAACTAGAGCGTCTTTTTGGCAGCAGAGTGGAAGAGCAGGTAGAAACGGAAAAGAAAGTACTAATTATTTAATCCTTGATAATCTGCCTTTTGATCAATACATAGCAATTAATCCAGACTGGCTTTTTGAAAGTGGAAGTGAAAATGCAGTTATAGATAAGAATAATCTTTTAATAGAACTTGCACATATACGTGCAGCAGCAGCTGAAATACCATTAACCTTAGATGATATTTCAATTTTTCCAGATTTAGGTGAAACAATTCCTGTTTTAATCAGAGCAAGTGAATTAACCAATCAAAGTGGAAAGTTTGCATGGTGTGGTAATTCATTTCCAGCAGGAGATTTTAGCTTGAGAAATATTGATAAAGCAAGGTACAAACTTATAAATAAGGATAACAATAAAGAAATTACAGAAATGGATGAAATGCAGGCTTTTCGTGAAATTCATAATGGAGCAATTTATATGCACGATGGAGTTCAATATCAGGTTGTAAAGCTTGACTTAGAAAGTAGAACTGCTTTTGCCATTCCCTTTAATGGAAATTACTATACAATGCCAGGCGGCACAACAAATATAAGAATAATTCAAGGCAGCAAGGATATGGAATATGAACGTACTAAAGTGACTTTTGGAGATGTAAATGTTGATGAAATAGTTTATATGTATAAAAAGCTGCAATTTCATAATCATCAAAATTTAGGTTTTGAACAGTTAGAAAAACCATTATCAAAGGATTATGATACAGAAAGCACTTGGATAAAGATTCCTGACAATGTTGTGACCGTATATAGAAGGCTCCTTCAGGAAAGTCAAAATGGAGGCTTTATAAGAAACAATCATTTTGAAGGTGTATGTTATGCAATTAAAAATGCAGCAATGATGGCAACCATGACAGAACAGGAAGACATAGGTGTTGTAATGTCTAACAATGCAATAGAAATAAGTCAAAATTATGATAGCGAAGTTTATATGTTTATTTATGATAAATACGTAGGTGGACTTGGTTATTCTGAGAAAGTATTTGACTTAACTGCAAAGATTATTGAAAATGCAATTAAAATGGTAGGCGGATGTACATGTGATGATGGCTGCGCTGCATGTATTGGAGATTATCAATTAAATAAAGCTATGGTTCTATGGGGACTTAAGAATTTATTAGAGGAAATAGAGGCACCAAAGGATATTAAGTTAGCACAATATGCTCCAGCAACATTTATTAAGAAAGCATTTAAGTTTAATGAATTACAGGAAAAATGGAAAGAATTTTGTGAGTATATGCAGGAAAATGGAGATGCTTTTGCAAAATTTTTAAGTACAATCCCTAAGGTTGAAATAGATAATCGTACTTTAATTTTAGTTTTAAATAATGCGTTTTATAGAGAATGGGTAATGGAAGAAAGTAATAAAAAGAGCATATTAAATATAATTTCTTTCCATACAGATGCTCCAATGGGAATTGAATTAAGTGTCAGACTTGAAGAGATAGATGAAGATAGAAAAAATGTAAAAAGTAAATTACAAAGAAGATATGAAGATCTTACAGAATAGGAGAATAACATGCATTATGAAAAAAAGCTAGAAAGACTAAATGAATATCAAAGAGAAGCAGTACTTGATGAAAGTGATGCATGTGTTGTAAATGCGAATGTTGGAAGTGGAAAAACAACAGTTTTGATTTCAAAAATCGTGTATCTTCATTATGCAAAAAACATCAGTTATAAAGATATGATTGTATTAACTTTTACTAATAAAGCTGCAAATGAAATTAAAGAAAGATTAATGGTTTCTGATGAAAGTATAAAAGCAGAGGAATTAGAGGGCTTTGGAACCTTTCATAGTGTTGCACTTCATTTACTTAAAGAAGTATTGCCAATTGAAAAAATAAGATATGAAAAAGATTTTTTAGTAATAGAGCCAGATGAGGAATTAGACATCGCCTTGCAGATAATTCAAGAAGAAAAGCTCAAAATTAAATATAAGAACCGTTTAAAAAAGAGACTTGAGCAAGCTATGGCTATTGAGAAGGAAGAGGAAAAAGTTTCGCCTTATGATGATGATATATTTAAGCTTGTAGAGCTGCTAAAGGAAGAGAAGATAAAACAAAATAAGATGTCTTTTTCAGATATATTGCAAAATGCAAATTTATTATTAGGTGAGCATAAAATAGAACCAAAATGGATTATTATTGATGAGGTTCAAGACAGCGATAAAATACAGCTTGATTTTATTGATAAGTTAAAAGGTGAAAATACTAAATTATTTGCAGTTGGTGATCCAAATCAAGTTATTTACAGCTGGCGTGGAAGTTCTTTAAATGTGGTTTATACCTTAAAACATAAATATAATGCAAAGGAGCTTTCCCTTCCAATAAATTATCGTTCAAGTAATGCTATTTTAGAAGCTGCAAGATGCTTTCAGCAAAATGGAAGCCGCTTAATGGGAGCTAGAGAAACTGAAAATAAAATCATAGTTAAAAATCATTATAATCCTTTTAATGAAGCATGTTATTTGGTAGATAAGATCAAGGAAATACATAAATCAGGCGTGCCTTATAAGGAGATTGCAATTTTTTATAGACTGCAAAACCAGTCTCAGGTCTTTGAAGATGTGTTTTTAAAAAATGATATTCCTTTTGAAGTATCTATGAAGAAAACTATAAGTGACAGTCCAGTGTTAAATTGGATCATTAAACTATTTCGTTTTTGCGTAAATCCTAATGATTTTTCCTCTGCAATTTATGTTCTTAGCAATAAAGAATATGGAGAGAAAATGACAGAAAAGACTGCAAGAAAAATAGTTAAAGAGCAGAACATAATTAAATCAGAACTACTAGAAAAGATGCATGAATTTTTAAATAAATGTTCTGAGATTAAGTTGGCAGAAGAGATTTATAATTACTTTGAATTTGATAAATATATAAAGCCAACTTCAGCTACATATATAGATGATAAAGAAGCTATAAATGCGTTGCTTGATATAATCATAGAGTATGTGAAAGAAAAACAAATGATATTTTTAGATGGACTTAGAGAGTTTATAAATTCATCAGCTCTATATGGGGTAAATATTTTAAAGAAGGATATAAATAGCGATATAGATTCCGTTAAGCTTATGACCTTACATGCCTCTAAAGGCTTAGAATTTTCTTATGTGTTTATTACAGGAGTTAATTATGGACTAATTCCACTTCATACGAGAGATATGGAGGAAGAAGAGGAACAAAGATTATTTTTTGTTGGAATTACATTACAAGAGCAAAAGATTACTTAGAGCTGTCCTATTACACAAATCCAGATTATCATAAGGCAGCGCCTGGAGAAAGTAGATATATTCATATGATTCCAGAGAAATTGATCCAAAATGATAAGGTTAAAAATAATAATGTAAATCTTCAAGAACTTAAAAAACAAATTCAAGAGGCAAAGGCACAAGGGATTAGAGAAGAAGCTTCGGTTACTGAAGCAGTGGAATTACCAGTAGTTGAAGAAATAAATGAAGAATCAATTAAACAAGTAAGCCACAAGAAATACGGAACAGGAAAAGTCCTAAAAGAAGATGATATGATGATTGAAGTTGAATTCGAAAATTATGGAGTAAAAGAATTTATAAAAGCCTTTAGCGAACTAGAATTTTTGTAGATATTTTTCTTATATAGGTAATGTGCAAAAGATAATTAGTAAATAAAAACAACATTTTAAAGATAATAAACTAATTAATGAAGTAATTTGAACAAATGAAGATATAGGAGGAACAAAAATGATTATATATATATTTAGTTTTATAATTTTATTATGCGTTGGTATTACAGCGTTTATAAAATTGAACCCAGCTTTCGGCGGAAAGCCTACAAAAGAACAACAAGAATTTTATAAGAATTTAGATAATTATGTTAATGGAAAATTTGTTAATGAAACTCCAACGGGTTTGGGCATGAGTGCTTCAGATATTTTATCAATGCTTAAAGATTCGATTACAGGCGCTGAAAATCGAAAGCCTCATGGTGAAATTCCTGTGGAATCAATTGATTGGGAAAAGATCAAAAGTGAAAAAGATAGTTTGACTTGGCTTGGTCACTCATCCTTTTTGCTTAGCATCGATAATAAAAAACTGCTGATAGACCCAATTTTAAGTACAATTGCATCACCAGTTTCATTTGCGGGAAGTAAAAAATATAAATATAGTGAAAATATTTTGGATATTATTGATAAAATTCCACCTATTGATGCAATATTTATATCACATGACCATTATGATCATTTAGATTATAAATCTATTGTAAAACTAAGCAGTAAAGTATCACATTTCTTTGTTCCTCTAGGAGTAAGTTCTCATTTAATGCGATGGGGTATTTCTAAGGAAAAAATTACAGAGCTTAATTGGTGGGATGAAATGAATTATCAAGGTTTAACAATTGCATTAACACCATCAAGACATTTTTCAAAAAGAGGAATATTTGGCTCAGATGCAACTCTATGGGGAGGATATGCAATTATCGGAAAAAACATAAAGTTATATTATAGTGGTGATGGAGGATATGATTCACATTTTAAGAAAATAGGAGAAAAATATGGTCCTTTTGATATTACTTTGATTGAGGGAGCTCAATATGACAGACGTTGGTTTTGGGCGCATATGAAACCAGAAGAAGCCGTTCGTGCTCACTTAGATGTAAAGGGTAGGAATATGATGTTAATGCACTGGAGTGCATTTACCTTAGCCTATCATGGTTGGAAAGAACCAATAGAACGAGCCTTAAAGGAGGCCAAAAAGTCAGAGATTAGTTTAATAGCCCCTAAAATCGGCAAAACAGTGCTATTAGATTCAAATATAGATGTTCCGTTTTCTTCATGGTGGGATTTTTAACTAAGAAGATGATATGATGATTGAAGTTGAATTGGAAAGCTATAGAGTAAAAGAAAGGAAGTTCGACTCGCATGAGTTTACTGAGTAAGTGTGATTTACACCAAAGCATAGATTGGGGTTCTATACTTATAATGTTATAAAGAGAGCTATTTTTTATTTATCGGAAATGATAGTAAGTCAGCTCAAAAATGGTGAGTGTTATTCAGTATTAAGTAGAACTATTACTAATAAAATTCAATAAATGTTTAAAAATTTTCTTAAATTAATAACAAATTATGTGAATTAGCATACTATAATATTATAAATCAGTTGGTTAAGAATTTATAATAAATAACAAAGGAGAAAAGAAAATGGGATACAAAGATTATGAAAAGTATTTAGAATCTTACGAAGAAGAGGAAGTTGATTATACTAAAAAATGTGGTTGTGAAGATGAAGAAAAAAATAAAAAAGATTGCTATAAAAGAAATTACCCTACAGGAGCTGCATTAGAAGAAGCTTATCGTGCAGGTCGTAAAGATGGATATAAAGAAGGATACTGTGAAGGCTATGACAAAGGATCAAAGGATGGATGCAAGCAAATAAAAGAAAAAATTGCTGGATGTATAGATAAAATTGAATGTTGTTAATTAATAAATTAGTGATTTATAGATAATTCAAATAAATGAAGATTATATAAAAATAGAATATCTCTTGGAAAATAATATTAAAAGCAGTGGTAGGAGCAATCCAGCTACTGCTTTTTGTTGTTTTAGTTTATCTAATATTAGATAAACTAATTATAAAAGTAATAATAGACATAGGACTTATTTCGATTATTAAATTTAATGAGACACGGAAAAAAATAGTTAATATACTAACTAGTATATTATAATAATTAGTATATTATGATTTCAAAGAAAATGTTCATATTAAAGAAGAATGATTATATATGAATAAATAAAGCACTTTTAAATAGAATAAATAAGTTAAATGCTTGAATAACACTAAACAGAATAAGCACTCTTTTATCGATAACTTAAATTAACCTATAGATAAAGATAGGTTAAAAAATACTAATAGAGAAGGTAGAATAGAAATTATGAAGAATTCTTAAGCATTAAAAATTATGTTGTGAGGTAGATTAGCAGTATGATAATATAATCCGTCTTTATACAAATTCTGTGCCCTTTATTTTTTTATATACTCCTCATAAGGAAAAGGAACTATGATTTCTCCATCAACAACATTATAGTTAGTATTTTCAGTAGGACTTAAATTGTTAACTAAATTCATTCCAACATTATAGAATACTTCTGCTAAAACTTTAGGGTCTTGAATAACAGTACCAGCCATAAAGCCTTTATCAATTAGAGATTTTGCTTCGGGAATTCCATCAATTCCAACGATAGCTATGTTTTTTGATTTTTCACCCTTATTATAGCCATATTTTTGAAGTGCCTCAACTGCCCCTATTGCCATAGCATCATTATTTGAAATTATTGCCTCAATCCTACCATCATATCTAAGAAATAAGGATTCGATAGAATCTTTAGATAAGCTCTTAAGCCAATTAGCATTTACTAATGCTAATTGTTCTGTGTTTATCCCTGAATTACTAATTGTTGAAATAGCATATTTTGTTCTGTCGATTGTGACTGGATCTTTAGCTTGACCATGCAATAGAACATATTGTAAAGTATTATCATTATTTTTATCTAGTGAACTCTTATTAGAATTCCATAGATTAACGAGAATTTTGCCTTGAACAGTCCCAGCTAAATCAGAATTTGCCAGTATAAAAGCAGCTTTATCATAATATTTAGAAACTTTAGACACTACTTTCGGATCTATATCTAAAAAAACTATTGGAAGATTTTTTGATCTAACATTAAAAATAATATCTTCAACGAAGTTTTCACTTGTATCAGCTAAGTTTGCCAAAATTAAATCGAAATCATTTTTAGAAATGGAATCTATTGTCTCATTTTGGAGCGCTATATTGTTTTTTCCATCAAAAAAAGTAAATTTGATTTTATCAGAATTGTCCTTTTGAATGGTTTCTAAGCTTTGTTTAAGTGATGACATAAATGGATCAAACGTATATAATAACACAGCAATATTGGCTGTATTTTTATTATTTAAATTTAGACTATAAAACGTTCTAATTTCAGTGAACCTTACTGTAATATTTATTAACAATAGCATAGCTAATACTTTCTTTAATATCCACATTATAATCCTCCATCTAGGGTACTCGGTTTAATGGTATAGATCACCATCACCAACGCTTACAATTCTGAAATCAGCCTTAAATGGAATTAAATTATATTTTTCATTTCAAAGGCATCTTTCATATTTAGTATGGCATTAAAAATAAATAACATTCCTTAAGAAAACTAATAAAAAAGATAATTAAATTTATAAATTAGGAGTTATTATGGCTGTTGATTTTTTTATACTAATTGCTATCATTTCATTTCGACAATTTGCATTATGCAATGATATATTTTATGGCTGAAAACATAGGAATTTAAAGAAAATAGATAATTATATGGGAAAAGTAAAGGGAAAATTTTCTTTACAAAAGAACGCAGTTTCAATATAATATATTAAAGAGAACGTATGTTTGTATAACTAGTAGATTTTATTTAAGAAATGGAAAAAATATTTGAGCTTAAGTATGATATAGAAGGGTGTAAGTGGATACTATTTAAAATATAATGAAGTTCATTTTTTGCTAATAAATATTGTGATAAAAGGAATGATAATTATGGTAATAAAAGACAAAGAATTAGATATAAATTTAATAAATTCAGTAGAGAAATACTTAAAATTAAATTATAGTGAGCTATATGATAAGAATGATTTAGGTGCAGTATTTGATGAAGCTAAGAAAGATGATGAACTTAAGTTAAAAATATTTAATTCAATAAGAAGATTTATAATGAATTAACTTTTTGATAGTTCCTAGATATCAGATAAAATGAATGTGGAGGAATGGAAAATGAAGGATACAGTATATCTTTATGTATTTGATACAATGGCAGACTGGGAAATAGGTTATTTAATCGCTGAAATCAATTCGGGAAGGTACTACAAAAAGGGAGTAATGCCGCTAAAAGTAGTGACTGTAGGAATTACCAAGGCCCCTATTACTACAATGGGAGGTCTTACAATATTGCCAGAAATTGAACTTAAAGAGTGTAGTACTCATGATACTGCTGCTTTGATTCTACCTGGTGGGAATACGTGGACAGAAGCAATTCATGCTCCAATTATAAGAATGGCTGAAAAATATTTAGAGAAAGGTATTGTTGTAGGGGCAATTTGTGGTGCTACAATAGGACTTGCTATGGGTGGAGTACTAGATAAACGAGATCATACAAGCAATGACCTAGGGTATCTTAAAATGGTCTGTCCAAACTATGATGGAGAAGTGTATTATAAGCAGGAATGTGTAGTAACTGATGGAAGTTTGATTACTGCTTCTGGAATAGCTCCTCTTGAATTCGCTTTGCATACATTGAAAATTCTAGATGTATTCTCTCCGCAAACACTAGATTCTTGGTACAATCTGTATAAAACCCAAGAGTCAAAATATTTCTTTGAGCTTATGAACTCAATTCAATAAAAGGTTGCTTAAAGTGGGTAAGATAGCTACTTTTCACTGCAACAATTGGGAATATAGAGTTAAGAAAAAGTACTTATTGTCATAAAATAAGTACTTTTTTTAAGTGGAAATTATCCATTAATTTATTAATTCATTTGATATTTCAGGACTGTCTTTTACTTTTTATTCATTAGAATTAATCCGACTATACTTAAACATATTCCTAGAGCATTCATAGGGGATAGTTTGGTTTTATAAACGAAAATACCAACTACAATTAATATTATTGTTGAAATTATACTTACAAAAAGAGGAGCAACGGCTATATTCCATCCACTTCTATAGATATATAAATATCCTATTTCCAGGCCTAATGCAGATATCCCTAGTACATAACTTGCCCAATTTAATTGTTTTAGAGAGCTTATAATATTGCGGTCTATGGGTAAGATAATTAATGCTAATATAGAGAATATTATTGCGGTAATATATGTGACTATCATTGATATAAACGGATTTGTTGATTGATTGATAGATTTTTGACTGATATTATATATTACAGTTGCTAAAACTGTGATTATCATAGATATATAGTACATATAATAATACATCCTTTCTTATATGTTTTGAAATAGTAATCATTAGAATAAAAGCTTCTAAATCTTTTATTCTAATGATTATAGATATTGTAATTACTTAATAATGGTGTTTTTTATTTGTAAGATTACCAATTTTTCATCTCCATTATTTGTGAAACCATGGCTTTCTTCATGTGGAGATAACATTACATCATTCTCTTTAATTGAAAAATCCTCGCCATTTATAGTTATTATTCCTTTGCCGCTAATTACATAGAATATTTCATCTAAATCTGAATGTTTGTGAGGAGTCATTGTTTCACCAGGCTCGTAGAATAAAATACCTGAGTCCATTGTGCCCTCTGTAAACAGTGCTTTCCTTTTGATTTTTTCTGTAATATCGTTAATGTTCAAAATTTTCATAGTTATACGTCTCCTTAATTTATAATATTTATTTAAGCTAATTATTAAAATTCTATTTTATGGTAAAGACACATTTGATTTTTTCATAATAGATTTCCTCCCATGCTTTGTTGACTTATGGTATTATAATATAATCACTATTAACTTTTTACAAGAAGGCACTATTTTGTATGATACGAACTAAATAGTAAGTATCAATTTATATATGATAGGAGTGAATGCTGATGACATGTGGTAAGTTATGTCCAATTGAAGAGACTGTTAAACTTATTGGACACAAGTGGAAAGTTCTTATTTTAAGAAATTTACATGATGATGGAACACAAAGATTTAACCAACTTGAGAATGGAATTAATGGGATAAGTCAAAAAATGTTAACACAGCAGCTTCGACAAATGGAAGCTGATGGATTAATTATTAGAAAGGTATATCCTGAAGTGCCACCTAGGGTTGAATACTCACTTTCAGAACTAGGAAAGAGCTTAAAGCCAGTTTTGGATTCTATGAACATCTGGGGAGAAAATTATATAAATACTATAATAGTGCAAAAATGCTTGAATAATTTTACAACTGAATAAAATAAAAAAACATTTATGATAAATCCTTG